>CALWXB010000001.1 GCA_944385405.1 uncultured Oscillospiraceae bacterium
CGTAGGGCAGCAGCTTCTCCGCCTTGCGCAGCGCCACCCTGCCGCCGCCCACCAGCAGCCCCGCCGCACCGTCCAGCCGGACAAAAAAGGGAAACCAGGGCTTCATATATCCTCCTTTTCCAAGGGCCGGCAATAATACTGCCAGCCGTCAGCCGTCCGGGCCCGCCCCTGCCGGACGCCGAACACCGTCTCCAGCACGCCGCTTTGATAGATCTCCTCCGGCGTTCCGGTGCGGACCAGCGCCCCGTCGGACAGCACGGCCAGACGGTCCCCGCAGGACAACGCCAGAGGCAGGTCGTGGAGCACCATCACTACCGCCCTGCCCTTTTCCGCCAGCCGGCGGGCCAGGCGCATGACGCGCAGCTGATGGGCGATATCCAGAAAGGTGGTGGGCTCGTCCATGAAAATGGCCGGAGTCTGCTGGGCGATGGCCATGGCCAGATACACCATCTGCCGCTGTCCGCCGCTGAGCTCGGTGACGAACCGGTCCGCCAGTCCGGCGGCCCCCGCCTCCTCCAGGGCCTCCCGGACGATCCGGTGGTCCTCCGCCCGGTAGTGCCGGGGATAGGAGAGGTGGGGAAAGCGTCCGTGAAGCACCATGCGGCGGGCGGTGATGCTGGGCACCGTGCGGCTCTGGGAGAGGAACGCGGCCTGGCGGGCGACCTGGCGGGGCGTCAGGCGCTCCAGCGGCACGCCGTCATACCGCACCTGCCCCTCCCAACAGGGCATCAGCCCCAGCGCCGTGCGCAGGAGCGTGCTCTTTCCGCAGCCGTTGGGTCCCACCAGCACCAGCACCTCGCCGGGCCGGAAGGTCAGGTCGATGCCCCGGAGCACAGTCTTTTTGTGATAGCCGGTCTGTACGCCGCACAGTTCAATCATGGGTCCGACCTCCCCGCTGACGGATCAGAAGATACAGGAAAAAGGGCCCGCCCACCACGCTCAGGACTGTGCCCACCGGCAGCTCAAAGGGGGCAGCCACAAGGCGGGCCAGCAGATCGCACAGCGTCATGAGAGACGCGCCCCCCAGCGCCGAGCAGAGCACCAGCGGACGGCTCTCCTCCCCCACCAGCCGCCGCAGGGCATGGGGGACCAGCAGTCCCACGAAGCCCACCAGGCCGCATACGCTCACCGCGGCTCCCGCCAGCGCCGCCGCCAGGGCAAGGAAGGTCAGCCGTACCGGACGCACCGACACCCCCAGGCTCTGGGCCGTCTCCGGCCCCAGGGCCAGGATGTCCAGAAGGCCGGACAGTGCCACCACCGCCGCCAGGCTCACCGCGATCATCCCGGCAGCCGGAGCCAGACGGCCCATGGAGGTGATGCCGGACAGTCCGCCCATGCGGAAATCGGAATAGCCCACAAGGGCGTCGGGAAACACCGTGAGCACCGCGTCGGTGAGCGCGCCGAAGATGCTGGAGATGGCAACGCCCGCCAGCACCAGCGTGATCCGGGATGCCCCCGTCATCTCCGCGAACAGCAGCACCAGCAGTACGCCGGCCATGGCCCCGGCAAAGGCTGCCAGCGGCTGCAGCGCAGCCGCCGGCGCCACGGCGCAGCACAGCGTGACGCCCAGCCCCGCCCCGGAGTTGACGCCGATGATGTGCGGGGCCGCCAGGGGATTGGCCAGCACCGTCTGGATGAGGACCCCCGCCACTGCCAGCGCAGCTCCCGTCAGCACGCTGCCGCAGGTGCGGGGCAGGCGGGAATAGAGCATCACCCGCGCCGCCACGCTGCCGGAGTCTCCCTGCCGCAGCGCCCCCAGCACCTGTGCCGGGGTCAGCTCTACCGCACCCAGGCACAAGCTGGCCAGCACCAGCGCCGCGGTGAGCACCGCCAGCACCGCCGCCGCCCTCCCCGGGTGGTCACGCAGCCGGGTACAGGATATCCGCCAGTTGTTCATATGCTTGCCCCCACCGCGCATTCGGTTTCAGATTGTAAAGGCTCTGGTCCATCACATAGCACCGGCCCTCCCGTACGGCCCGCAGCGTTCCCCAGGCCGGATCGGACCGCAGCATCTCATCCGCCACCGCATCGGCCACCGCAGGGTCCGCGCTCTGGTACACCAGGAACACGTAATCCGGGTCTTCTTGCAGGATCACCTCCATGCTCAGCTGCTCCAGCAGGGAATCCTCCCGGTCGGCGATATTCACACAGCCCATGGCCGCCAGCATCTCGCCCAATACGTTGTCCCGGCTGTTTTTCACCTTGCAGCCGGAGCCGGACACCCGGATGTAGAGCACGCTGGGCCCGCTGCCGTCCGCCCGGGCCACGGCATCCTCCACCTGCTGCCGGACCGCCTCGCCGTTTTCCCGGTAGGCCTCGGTGTTGCCGGTGATCTGCGTGCACCGCTCCAGCATGGACAGGTACTGATCAAATGTACTGACCTCAAAATAGGCAGCCGGGATGCCCATCTCCTCAAAGACCGGCAGCAGCTCCAGGTCCAGGGCCGTGTTGCAGCTGGCTACGATGAAATCGGGTTCTGCCGCGATCAGCGTCTCCAGGCTGAGGTCCTTGGAGGCCCCCAGATTCACCACACCCTCCAGAGGAAGTCCCTCAAAGGACGTCCAGGCGTCGTTGGCCGTGGCGGCCAGGGTATCCGCGCCGCCGGCCAGACACCACACATCGGCAAAGCTGCCGATGAGCGCCGCCACCCGCTGCGGATCGCTCACCGTCACCGTCCGGCCCAGATCATCCACGATGCGCACCATTTCCTCCGGCTCCGCCGGCAGTGATGCCTCCGCGTCCGCCTCCGGCGCCGGATCCGGAGCTCCGCATCCGCAAAGCAGCAGCAACAGCGCCGCCGCAGCCATCCATCTTCTCATCTTCTCTTCCTTTCTGGCCCCACCGGAGCCCTCATTCCCTCCGCACACAGCACGGACCGCCGCAGGAGATCCTCGGTCTGCTGCGGCGGTCCTGCCGGCTCCTTCTCCGGGCCGCGCCCGTCACACTCCGGCCAGCCGACTGCGCACCAGCCGGCAGAGGTACTCCACGCCGTACTTCAGCGCCGCCTCATCCATGCGGTAGCGGCTGTTGTGGTGGGGCACCGTGCAGCCGGTCTCCTCATTCCGGGCGCCCAGCTCCACAAAGAAGCCGGGACAGTGCTCCTGCAGGGCGGAGAAGTCCTCGCCGGGCATCAGCGGGTCGATTTCCAGCACCGCCGCCTCGCCGAAGGCGGCCTGGATCACCTGCCGCCCCGCCTGGGTCAGCGCGGCGTCGTTGATGACAGAGGCATACCCGTGGGAGAAGCGGAAGTCATACTCCGCCCCCGCTGCATGGCAGATGCCGGAGACGATCTGCTCCAGCACGCCGGGCAGCGTCCGGCGGGTCTCCCTGTCAAAGGTCCGGGTGGACCCGGTGATGGTCACCTCGCCGGGGATGATGTTGTAGGCCTGGCCGCCCTGGACCATGCACACCGACACCACCGCCGGCTCCACCGCCCGGATCCGGCGGGCCACCACGGTCTGCAGTGCCGTGATGATCTGGGCCGCCGTGACGACGGGGTCCACGCAGGTCTCCGGGAAGGCGGAATGTCCGCCCTTGCCGATGACCCGGATATCAAAGCGGTCCGTGGCGCTGGTAAGGGCACCGGACCGGACGCCGAAGGTGCCGGTGGGGAAGTTGGAGCTCAGGTGCATGCCGTAGACCTCGGACACGCCCTCCATGACTCCCGCGTGCAGCATCTCCGCCGCGCCGCCGGGAGGCAGCTCCTCGGCATGCTGGAAGAGGAAGCGCACCTCGCCGCACAGCTGCTCCCGCTGCCCGGTCAGGATCTGCGCCGCCGCCAGCTGCATGGCGGCGTGGCCGTCGTGGCCGCAGGCGTGCATCACGCCGGGGACCTCGGAGGCGTATGGCAGGTCCGTCTCCTCCTGAATGGGCAGGGCGTCAATGTCTGCCCGCAGCGCGATGGTCCGACCGGGGCGATCGCCCCGCAGCACCGCCACCACGCCGGTCTTGGTGGGCCGCTGGAGGGTCAGCCCAGGGATCCTGCCCAGCTCCTCCATCAAAAACTCCGTGGTCCAGACCTCCTCGAAGGACAGCTCCGGACGCTGGTGCAGCGCCCGCCGCCACTGAATGAGCCGGGGCTCCAGCTCCAATACTTCCTTGGAAAACATAGGGCGTCTCCTTTCAAAAACGGATATCCTGGGGAGTCCCGGCCGCCACTTGGTCCCAGAACCGCAGATAGCTCTCCCGGGTGAATTTGGGCGCGGACGCCGCCTTCACCGCCCGGGCCTCGGCGGCGCCGTCCCACAGAAGGTCTATGACGGTCATGGCCATGGCCTTGGCGGGCATCACATAGGCCATCTCCGGATCGCAGACGTTGAAGTTCTGGCTGTGGGCATCGCCGCTGTAGCCGCCGGTGGAGATGTGGATGAAGGGCATGAAGGAGCTGACGTCTCCGGCGTCGGTGGCGCCCATGAGCTCCTGTCCGTAGATGTTGCTGCCCTTGCCCAGCAGGGCCTCGGCATTGTCCGCGAACAGCCGGGACATCTCCTGGTTCTGGATCAGCGGCAGGTAGCCGGGCATCTCCTGGATGTCCACCTGGGCGCCGATGGCGTAGGCGCAGCCCCGGAGAGAGCGGTTCACCTTCTCCGACGCGTCCAGGATGGCCTCCAGGTTCGTGCCCCGGACATAGGTCTCCAGCCGCACGTCCGCCGGGACGATGTTCACCAGATCGCCGCCCTTGGTGATGATGGGGTGGATGCGGATGCGGTCCTTTTCCCGGAAGGTCTCCCGCTGGGAGTTGATGGCCAGCAGGGCCAGCGCCGCAGCGTTGAGGGCGTTGATGCCGTCAAAGGGCCGGGCCCCGGCGTGGGCCTCCCGTCCGGTGAAGCGGATGAGCTTGCCTACAAAGCCGGAGCTGTCGCAGCCGATGAGAAAATGCCGGTCCTCCACACCGGCGTGGGAGTGGATCATCATGCCCATGTCGATGTCGTCCAGGACCCCCAGCCGCAGATACTCCTGCTTGCCGCCGAAGAAGCGGAGCTTCCCCTCCTGCCGCAGCCGCTCCCGGTACTCCAGCTCCACATACTCCTCAGCCGGCACCGCCACGAAGGCCACGCTGCCGTCCAGTTCTCCGGCCAGGGGCGCAAGGCCCATGGCCGCGCCCAGCATAGACGCGATCTGGGCGTTGTGGCCGCAGGAGTGGGCGGCGCCGGTCTGCGGGTCCGCCTGGGGATGCAGCGGGCAGACCACCGCATCCAGCTCCCCCATCACCATGATCCGGGGCCCGTCGCCCCGGCCCCGGAGATCCCCCCGGACGCCGGTGATGGCCAGTCCTTCCCGGCAGGGGATGCGCAGGTCATCCAAAACCCGCCGCACCAGGGCGGCGGTGTGTGTTTCCTTGAAGCCCAGCTCCGGATGGGCAAAGATCTCCTGCCCGATGGCGATGATCTCCTCCTTCCGGGCGTCGATCCGTTCCAGGCACTGGGCCTTGAGTGCTTCCTTCGTCATGCTCGTCCTCCTTCGGGCCGCTTTTGGCATTTGCGGCATAAACCGGTGTTTCCTAGAGAATATTCTATATAAAATGCGCATTTTTGCAAGGGTTTGTTGACGACGGCGGGAAAATGGGATATGATAGCCAGTTGAAAAGGTAGTACATTGCCGCGGTCCGTAACAAGGGACCGCTTCAGGAAGGGAGAAGGTCCATGCTGGGAGAGACCGCAGGCGCCATCCAGGGGCGCCGTCCGTTTTCGCTGGTGATCCGCAACGTGCGGATCGTGAACGTATTCGACGACACCGTGACGCCCGGTGACATCGCTTTGATGGACGGGCGCATCGCCTATGTGGGGGCCATGGACTTTCCCCACACGGCGCTGGAGGAGCTGGACGGCGCGGGCTGCTATGCCCTGCCCGGCTTTGTGGACTCCCACATGCATCTGGAAAGCAGCATGCTCACCCCCGCCCACTTTGCCCGGGTGGCCCTTTGCTGCGGCACCACCACAGTAGCCGCCGACCCCCACGAGATCGGCAACGTCCTGGGCCGCACCGGGGTCCAGGCGCTGATGGATGCCGCCCGGGGACTTCCGCTGCGGGTGGTGATGATGGCGCCGTCCACCATCCCCTCCGCGCCGGGGTTTGAGGACTCCGGCTGCTCCGTGGGTCCGGAGGAGGCCGGGGAGATGCTGGACCTGCCGGGCGTATCGGGTCTGGGCGAGGTGATGGACTTCCGGGGCGTGGCCTCCGGCGAGGCGCGGATCCTCTCTGTCATTGAAGAGGCGGCCAAGCGGGGCTGCATCATCGACGGACACGCCTCCCTGCTCACCGGCCGGGACCTGCAGGTATTCCGGGCCGTGGGCATCGACAGCGACCACACCCTGCGCACGGCGGAAAAGCTCCGGGAGGAGCTGGCCCTGGGCTTTACCGTGCAGATCCAGAGCAACGCGCTGAACCGGGAGCTGGTGGAGGCCATGAACGCGGCCCCCGTACAGGACCGGATCTGTCTTGTCACCGACGACGTGCCCCTGCCCCGGCTGATGGGGCAGGGACATTTGAATCATGTGGTGGCCCAGGCGGTGGCGCTGGGTCTGGATCCGGTGCGGGCGGTGCGCTTTGCCACCATCAACGCCGCCCGGCGGCTGCGGCTCTACGATGTGGGCGCCATCGCCCCGGGGATGCAGGCGGAGATCCAGCTGGTGCGGGACCTGCGGGCGCCCCGGCCGGAGACGGTGATCTGCGGCGGGAAGGTGATCTGCCGGGACGGCCGGCTGCTCTCGGAGCTGCCCCAGCCGGATCTTTCCCAGGCGCTGCGTTCTTCCGTCCACTGTGCGCCGGTGACGGCGGAGGATCTGGCCATCCACGCCCCGGCGGCGGGGATGGCGGAGGTGAACGTCATCTCTCAGGACGGGACCTCCCTGCGCACCACCCGGAGCCTCCGGGAGATCCCGGCGGTGTGCCGGGACGGCGGCCAGCCGGTGCTGGACTGCCGGGGATACCTGAAAATGGCGGTGTTCAACCGCTACGGCAAAGCCCAGCGCGGGCTCGCCCTGGTGGATGGCATGCCCGCCGTACGCGGCGCGGTGGCCCTGACCTACGGCCATGACGCCCACAACCTCACAGTATACGGCGGCAGCGACGCGGACATGGCCCTGGCGGCCAACACGGTGATCGGTGTCCAGGGCGGCATCTGCGCCGTCCTGGACGGGCAGGCGCGCATCTGCATCCCGCTGCCTCTGGGGGGACTGATGTCCACCCTGGAGCCGGAAGCGCTGCTGGCGCAGCTGAAGGACTTCCTGGCCCACTGCGCCCAGATGGGCTTTGTCCACAGCGACCTCATGTCGTTTTTCACCATTATGCCCCTGGCGGTATCCCCGGAGATCAAGTGTACGGACCGGGGGCTGCTGGATGTGGCCCACAAGCGGTTTCTGCCGCTGATCCAACGGATGAAGGGGGACTTTTGATGGAGAGGAAGAAACAGGCGCTGCTGCTGGCGCTTCCCGCCTCCCTGGCACTGCTGGTGTGCTTTATCGGACCGATGGTCTACATTCTGATCCGGACCCTGGCGGAAAACGGAACGGCGGACTTCGCCGCGTTTTTCTCCGACCCGTTCTATCTGGACATCCTCTGGACCACCCTGCGGGTGTCGCTGATCTCCACGGCGGTGTCTCTGGTGCTGGGGTATCCCACGGCCTACTACATGGCCAGAACTCCCTCCCGGCTCAAACAGGCCATGGTCATCGTGATCCTCTTTCCATTTCTGGTCAGCGCGGTGGTGCGCTCCTACGGGTGGATGGTGATCCTGGGCACCAACGGCCTTCTGAACCAGCTTTTGATGGGACTGGGGATCATCGCCGAGCCGCTGAAGATCCTCAACACTGAGGCCGCCGTCATCATCGGCATGATCCACCTGCTGATCCCTTACATGATCCTCTCCCTGGTGGGCGTGCTGCAGAGCATCGACCCCAACGTGGAATACGCGGCATACAGCCTGGGGGCCTCCCCCATGACCACGTTCACCAAGGTGATCTTCCCCCTGAGCACGCCGGGCATCATCTCCGGCTGCGTGCTGGTGTTCACCATGAGCATGACCTCCTACGTCACCCCCAAGCTGCTGGGCGGCTCCAAATTCCGGATGATGGCCACCATGGTGGTGCAGGAGATCAATGTCAGCTTCGACTGGGGCGCGGCCTCCGCCATCAGCTACATCCTGCTGGCGGTGATCCTGGCGGTGCAGGTGGCCGTGGTTTTGATCACCGGAAAGTATATGAAACGGATGGGAGGCGGAAAGAATGCGTGACGGACGTGTCAACTGGCTATGCACCCTGGTGGCGATCCTGGTGATGCTCTTTTTGATCGCGCCGCTGATCGTCATCGTGCTGGCCTCCTTTACCCCCACCGCCCTGGTGACCTTCCCGCCCCAGGGCTTCTCGCTGAAATGGTACGCCAACATCTTCGGGTCCTCCACCCACTTCATGGACGGCCTGGTCAAGAGTCTGCAGATCGGCATCCTGGCCACGCTTCTGGACGTGCTGCTGGGCGTGACGGCGGCCCTTTCCATCTGCCGCTATGACTTCCGGGGCAAGAACCTGCTGCTCAACTATTTCACCTCTCCCATGTACGTGCCCAGCGTGGCCTTCGCCTTTGTGCTGCTGCAGGTATACAGCCAGCTGGGCGGCGTGCCCGGCATGGCCCGGATCTTTATCGGCCACTTCATCATCATCCTGCCCTACGTGGTGCGCAACACGGTGTCGGTGCTCCATGTGTTCAACTGGACGCTGGAGGACGCGGCCACCTCCCTGGGGGCCAACCCGGTGCAGGTATTCTTCAAGATCACCATCCCCCTGGCAAAGCCCGGCATCCTGGCCGGCGCGATGCTGGCGTTTTTGTACTCCTTCGACGAGGTGGCCCTGAGCAGCCTGCTCTCCACCCCCCGGTTCATCACGCTGCCCATCCGGATCATGAACTACATGGAGCTGACGTTCGATCCCACTCTGGCAGCCATCTCGACCCTGCTGATGTGCGCGTCTCTGGCGCTGATCGTGCTGCTGGAGCGCTTCGTGGGGCTGGACATGTTTATGAAGTGAAGTAGGAGGGAGCCAAATGGCAACACTGGAATTACGACACCTGACGAAAAAATTCGGGGATTTCACCGCCGTGGACGATATGGACCTGACCGTGGCGGAGGGCGAGATGATCGCCCTGCTGGGCGGCAGCGGCTGCGGCAAGACCACCACGCTGCGGATGATCGCGGGGTTCACCGAGCCCTTTTCCGGCGCGGTGGTGGTAGACGGCAAGGATCTGCGCAGCGTTCCCCCCTACCGGCGCAACATCAGCATCTTCTTTCAGAACTATGCCCTGTTCCCCCACATGACGGTCTTTGAAAACGTGGCCTTCGGGCTGAAGCTGCAGAAGCTCCCCAAGGCGGAGATCCGGGAGCGGGTGGAGTCCATCTTGTCCCTGGTGAAGCTGGTGGGTCTGGACCGCCGCTATCCCCGGGAGCTCTCCGGCGGCCAGCAGCAGCGGGTGGCCCTGGCCCGGGCCCTGGTGACCCGCCCTGCCATTTTGCTGCTGGACGAGCCCCTTTCCAACCTGGACGCCAAGCTCCGGGTGGAGATGCAGGTGGAGATCAAGCGCATCCAGAAGGAGCTGGGCATCACAACCATCATCGTCACCCACGACCACGAGGAGGCCGTCTCCCTGGCGGACCGGGTCATCGTGATGAACGCCGGCCGCATCCAGCAGATCGGCACTCCCCAGGAGATCTTCGACCGCCCGGTATCCCCCTTCGTGGCGGATTTCATGGGCTTTTCCACCTTCCTGCACGGCGTGGCCGGGCGGGAGGAAAACGGGCTGCTGCCGGTGGCGTGCGGCAGCCGGACCCTGCTGGTGCGCACCGATGGCCGCACGGATCTGGCGCCGGGCGATGCCTGTGTGCTGACCATCCGCTCGGAGAACATCGCCCTGGCCCAGGAGACGGGCGAGAATGTGGTCACCGGGCAGGTGCGGTCCGCCACCTACAAGGGCCACACCACACGGCTGGAGGTCTCCGGCTGCTTTGAAGAACCGGTGTATCCCGCCATCAGTGAATATGCGGAGTGCAAGGAGGGAGATACAGTATCGCTGTATTTCCCGCCGGAGCGCATCTGTGTATATAAATCAACCATTGGAGGATGAATGAGATCATGAAGAAGAGAATGCTTGCACTGCTGCTGTCTGCGCTCATGGTGATGAGCCTGGCAGCCTGCGGCTCCGACGCCCAGGAGGAAGCCCCCGCCGACAACGGCGGTGAGGAGTCCGGCGAGGCCACCACCGATTTCGGCGGCGCCGAGCTGGTGGTCGCCACCTGGGGCTGGGCCGAGGCCGGTCTGAAGGAGCTGGCCGCCGACTTTGAGAACACCTACAACTGCACCATCGTGGTGGATCCCACCAGCGGCAACGGCGACCGCCTGAACAAGCTGATGGCCGAGAAGAACGCCCCCACCGCGGACGTGGCCATGCTGACCCAGAGCTTTGCTGTCACCGGCGCCCAGGAGGGGCTGTTCGAGCAGATCGACACCTCTGTTGTCACCAGCCTGGACCATCTCTATGACTTTGCCCTGGACGCCGACGGCTACGGTCCCTGCTACTCCCTGTGCCGCTACGGCATCATGTACAATGCCGACGCTCTGGAGAGCCTGGGCCTGCCCGCTCCCACGTCCTATCAGTCCCTGTTTGACGACCAGTACGCCGGCATGGTGGCCCTGCCCGACATGACCTCCACCGCGGGCCCCTACATGCTGGTGGCCATGGCCGAGGCCATGGGCGGCAGCCAGGAGGATGTGACCCCCGCCATGACGCTGATGCAGGAGAAGAAGGACAACATCGACCTGTGGTACACCACTTCTTCTGAGGTGGTCAACGCCTTCACCACCGGCGAGGCCAACATCACCGTGTTCATGGACATCAACATGCCCGGCCTCACCGAGACCGGTCTGAACATGGTCTGGACCGATGCCGAGGAGGGCTCCTTCGCCGCTCCCGCCACCATCAACGTGGTCAAGGGCTGCCAGAACCCCGAGCTGGCCCAGCTGTTCGTGGAGTACATGATCTCCGACGAGACCCAGAGCCGCGTGGCTGAGACCATGAACGAGGCCCCTGTGAACAAGAACGCCACCATGCCCGACGAGCTCAAGAGCTACCTGGCTTTCGGCGAGGATGCCATGAACGCCCTCAAGCAGTTTGACGAGACCTATATCACCACCGCCAAGGACGCCTGGATCGACACCTTCCAGCGCACCGTCAGCGTCCAGTGATCCGCCGTCGCGGCAGGAAGATCCATTCAGCGCAAAAAAATGGGGAGACCGGAAATCCGGTCTCCCCATTTTTTTACTTACCAGGCGTGCCGCCGCCAGGACTGCTCCGGCGTCATGGCAAAATAGCCGTAATCCACGGTGGTGCCGTCGCCCCAGGTGGTGTCGATGTGGACCTGGGTACCGTCCAGCTCCGCCACCGTCCAGATGTGGGAGTCATTGGAAAGGGCGGTGCAGTCAATGCCCTCCAGCTTCAAAAGCAGGTTGTAGGCGCCGGTATAGCCGTCGCACACCGCCGTTCCCCTTGTGAAGAGGCTGTACGGGATGTGGCTCAATGAGGTGTCAGTGGCGCCGTAATCATAGGTGCAGTTCTCACAGATCCAGGTGTAATATACCCGGGCGATCTCCGTTTCCGTCATATCCGGTGTCAGAACGCCGTCAGACCACAGGCTGTCGTGGACCCGGATGGCCGCCTCCAGGGCGGCGGTGCGGTAGGTCTCCACATCCCCCTGGATGCCCGCGGCGGAAAAGGTCAGCGTCAGCTTCCCGTCCGGCTCCACTGTGCAGCTGACCGTGTTGTAGCCCTGCTCACAGTAGCTTTTCACCACCTCCAGTGCTTCCTCCATCCGGCCTCTGGCGGAGATCATGCTGATGCCGGGATACTGCAGCGTCAGCTGGTTGGAGCCGGCGGAGAGCATATAGCGCACGCTCTCGTCCATCTCCGCTGTGGTGGTGGGTGCGGAGATCAGCGTCCCGGGTTCCACCAGATCCGCCAGAGTGGTACCGGCAGCGCTGGTCCAGGCGGCTTCCTCCCAGGTCAATATCACCCGCAGCGCCGGATCCACCATCCGGGTGAGCATGGCCGCCGCCGCGCCCCGGGTGACGGTCTCCTCCGGCAGGAAGGATCCCGCCGCGTCGCTGCCGCCGCTGACCCCCCACCGGTAAAGCTGGAGGATATCCGCATAATAGGGCGTGTCCGGCGTGACGTCCCGCAGATAGGCGCCGCTGTTCAGGGCAGTATCCACTGCCGCGTCGTTCAGGGGCTCCAGCGCCCCCTCCGGCAGCGTCCGGGCCAGCACGTGGGCCACCTGGGCCCGGGTGGCAGGCTGCTCCAGATACGCGTCCAGCTCCTGTCCCAGGACGCCTTCCGCCTGGAGATACCGCAGATACGGCGCCGCCGCGGTGCTGTCGCCGTCCGCGCTGTGGGCGCGGGCGCCCGCCTCAGCGTCTCCCCAGTCGTACAGGCTGCGGATGCGCCCGGCAAAAATGACAACCTGCCCCACGGTGAGGGGATCCGTCAGTCCAAAGGTGCCGTCGGCCTTGCCCACGGTAAGGCCGTACTCATACAGCGCCGCCACGTTGTCGTAAAAGACGCTCTCCGCCGGCACATCGGAAAAGGCGCCGTCATAGCTGCGGATCCGGACAAACGTCCCCGGCTCCGCAGCGGCAGCCGGCGCTGTCAGCGCCAGCACCGCCGCCAGCAGCAAAGAGATGATCCTTGTCTTCATCGTATCGCGCCTCCTTCCGCGCTCAGGTGGGGATATTCAGATCCTCTGGCGTCCGGTCCTCCACGTAGGGGTTCAGATGCTCGTTTACCAGCGTGAGAACCTCGTCGGCGTCCAGATAGATAAAGGGATCTTTCCACGTTCCCGGCAGCGTGGAGAAGGCGATGTTCTCCGCGCCCATGGAGATGGCCTGGGTCCCCAGCCAGGCCAAGTTGCCCAGCGTCAGGTCCGTCTCCACATATTCCTGGAAGATCCGGGCAAAATCGTCCAGCTTGGTGACATTGCCGGGCTGGAGCACCTGCTTGGCCACCGCCTTCAAAAAGGCCTGCTGAGTTTCCATCCGTCCGATGTCCTGGGTGGCGTAGCCCTCCCGGAACCGCACCACCTTCAGCGCCTCCGCGCCGGTGAGATGCTGCATGCCCTTGGAGATGTGGATGTAGAGGTCCTGATAGGGATCCTCATAGTGCATGTCCACCGGCACGTCGAAGTCCACGCCGCCGATGGCGTCCACCAGTGCCACGAAGCCTTGGATATCCACGGAGACCGTGTAGTCCACCGGGATGCCCAGCTGATCACCGACCACCTCGGCCAGCTTCTCCATGCCGCCGGCGCCGAAGGCGGCGTTGATCTTGTGGGTCTTGCCGCCCCAGACCGCCTTGGTGTCCCGGGCGATGCTGACGCCGTAGATGGAGCCGCCGTCGGCGTTCACCGCCAGGAGGATGTTGGTATCGCTGTTGCCGTTTCCGTCGTCAGAGCCGGAGACCAGGATCGTGTAGAAATGGTCCTTGCGCTCTGTGTGGGACTTCAGGGCCTCCGCCTCGGCATCCGCCTCCGGCCCCTCCGCATCTCCGGAGACCTCCTGGGACGTCTCCTGCTTCTGCTCCGGCGGCCGGAGCCAGAAGCAGCGGATGCCTGTGTACAGGGCGGCCAGGATCAGAAAGAGGATCAGCAGGATCCGCAGTCCCCGTCTCCCCTTCCGGCGGGGGGCAGGGCGGCATCTGCGGCCGGGTGTTTTGGTTGACATGTGGTTCAGCGCTCCTTGTCCATCCGGGGACATCTCCCGGGAGATTTACATAATATAAACCACATTATACGGCGCTTTCATCCAAAAGACAAGCAAAACCTCCCGGTGCCGGGCAAGAAAAAATAGCGGCCGGGCCGCTATTTCTCCTCCTGAGGCAATCGCATCTCCTCCAGCAGGGTCTTGATCTCCGAGAGGAGCTGATTTTGATAGGACAGTGCGCAGTGGATGTAGTGCAGCGCGCTCTCCGGGGGGCGGGGCGCCTCCGTCCCCTCCACCGGATGGGGCCAGCGCCGCACCGGCGGCTCCGCCGGCGCGGCGGGCCGGGCGGACACCGGCCGGGGCGGACGCCCCCGTCCGCAGGAACGATTCATCATGTCCATCCCTCCAAGCATGTTCTCATTTCCCGGCGTCTATGCGCCGCGGTATTTTTTTCGGGTGGCGATGCCGCCGCGGATGTGCCGCTGCGCCTTGTTCACCTCCAGTACCTCCTTGACCTGCAGATACAGCGCCCGGTTGAACTGAGGCAGCCGTTCGGAAATGTCCTTGTGCACCGTTGATTTGCTGATGCCGAAGCGCTGCGCGGCGGCCCGGACCGTGCTTTGTTTTTCTATGATGTAGAGCGCCAGCCGCTCGGCCCGCTCCTCCATGTTTCCTTTCAACACACAACACTCCCCGCCTCTTGTTGGTCCATCCTATGCGCCGTTTCCCGGGGATATGAGGCGGCAGCGGCGAAAGATTTGGTTTGCGCTTTGCCGGAAGCGTGATATGATGGAGAGGAAGATTCTGCATACAGAAAGGACGTGGCACACATGAATGAAGTTCTGCAGACCCTGCGCCAGCGCCGCAGCATCCGCAGCTATCAGTCCCGGCAGGTGGATCGGGAGACCCTGGATGCCATCCTGGAGGCGGGCCTCTGGGCCCCCAGCGGCATGGGGATGCAGTCCCCGGTGCTGGTGGCGGTGCAGGACCCGGAGATCGTGGCCCTGCTCTCCCGGCTCAATGCCCGGGTTCTGGGCCAGCCGGAGGCGGACCCCTTCTACGGCGCCCCCACCGTGGTGGTGGTACTGGCGGACACCGGACGCCCCACCTGGCGGCAGGACGGCTCCCTGGTCATGGGGAACCTGATGACCGCCGCCGCGTCGCTGGGCGTGGGCTCTTGCTGGATCCACCGGGCGGAGGAGGTCTTTGACCTGCCCGAGGGCCGGGCGCTGCTGGAACAGTGGGGCCTCCCCGGAACGCTCCGGGGCGTGGGCCACTGCATCCTGGGCTACGCCGACGGTCCCGCTCCGGCCCCCAAGCCCCGCCGGGACGGCCGCATCGTGCGGGTATGAGGGGGCACGCCATGACTGCCTCCCCCGTTCCTGTGAACATCCGCTTCGACCCGGCGGAGCAGGCCCTCTACATCCTGGACCAGACCCTGCTGCCCAATGAGGAGCGGGATATCCGCCTGACCACCCTGGAGGAGATGGTGGAGGCCATCCGGTCCTTGCGGGTCCGGGGCGCTCCCGCCATCGGCATCTGCGCGGCGTACGGCGTATATATCCTGGCCCGTTCTCTGCCGGAAGAGGACTTCTTTCCCCGGCTGGAAGCCCTGAGCCGGGAGCTGGCCGCCGCCCGGCCCACCGCAGTGAACCTCGCCTGGGCAGTGGACCAGATGCTCTCCGCCACCCGGCCTCTGGCCCACGACCGGTCCCGTGCTCTGGAGACGCTGTACCGCAGGGCGGTGGAGATCCACCAGGACGATATGGACAAATGCGCCGCCATCTCCCGGTACGGCCTGTCCCTGCTGCAGCCCGGCGACGGCGTGCTGACCCACTGCAACGCCGGTCCCCTGGCCACCTCCCGCTACGGCACGGCCCTGGGGCCGCTGCTGCTGGCGGCGGAGCAGGGCATTCCCCTGCATGTGTTTGCCGACGAGACCCGTCCCCTGCTCCAGGGCGCCCGGCTCACCAGCTACGAGCTCCAGCGGGCCGGAGTGGACGTGACGCTGATCTGCGACAACATGGCCTCCCTGGTGATGAAAAACGGCTGGGTGCAGGCGTGCTTCGTGGGCTGCGACCGGGTGGCCGCCAACGGCGACGCCGCCAACAAGATCGGCACCTCCGGCGTGGCCATCCTGGCCCGGCATTACGGCATCCCCTTCTACGTCCTGGGGCCCACCAGCACCATCGACATGGCCTGCCCTGACGGGGAGCACATCCCCATCGAGCTGCGGGCGGAGGATGAGATCCGCTCCATGTGGTACAAAGCCCCCATGGCCCCCGGAGACGTGAAGTGCTACAATCCCGCCTTCGATGTCACGGACCACGATCTCATCACCGCCATCATCACAGAAAAGGGCATCTGCCGCCCGCCCTACACCCAGTCCCTGGCGGCGTTATTCGACAACTAAACGTAATATTCAAGCTTTTTATCACAAGGAGGACTGCATATGGCCGTGAAGGAAAGCCCCTCTGCCAGCATCGTGGCGGAGGAATCCCAGATCGCAAAAGTGGTGCTGATGCCCGGCGACCCCCTGCGGGCCAAATATGTGGCGGAGCACTACCTGGAAAACCCCGTCTGCTTCAATACCGTGCGCAACATGCTGGGCTATACCGGCACCTACAAGGGCCGGAAAATCTCCGTCATGGGCCACGGCATGGGCGTGCCATCCGTGGGCATTTACAGCTATGAGCTCTATCAGTGCTTCGGCGTGGAGTCCATCATCCGCATCGGCTCCGCCGGCGGCATCGGCGAGGACGTGAAGCTCCGGGACGTGGTCATCGCCCTGGGGGCCTCCACCAACTCCCACTTTGCCGACCAGTACCGCTTTCCCGGCCAGCTGTGCGCCACAGCGGACTATGGTCTGCTGCGCAGCGCTGTGGAGGCAGCGGAGAAGCTGGGCGTCCGGGCGGACGTAGGCCAGGTGTTCACCGCCGACCAGTTCTACAACGACAACCCCGACGCCGGGGCCATGTACCGCAAGTTCGGCATCCTGGCGCTGGAGATGGAGGCGGCGGGCCTGTACTGGACCGCTCAGCGCCTGGGCAAGAAGGCTCTGGCCATCCTCACCATCTCCGACCACATCTTCACCGGGGAGGCCCTCTCCGCCCAGGAGCGGCAGGACTCCTTCCATGAGATGATGGAGATCGCTCTGGAGACGGCCTGGCAATCCCTGGAGGGGTGAGCCATGGCCCTCTTCGGAAAGCGGGAGACGGTGTTTTCCGTGCAGGGCGACAAGTCCTGCTGGATCGCGGCCAAGGCCGCGCTGCGGGAGGCCGGGATCAAAATCATGGAAGCGGGGTCCTACGAGACAGAGGCCCCGGTATGCGGGTGCGGCGCCAAGCTGGACCATCGGGATTTCGGCCCCAACGGCCGCATTGACCGGCGCACCTATTACATTGCCGTCCGTCCTGAGGATGTGGCGCAGGCCAGCGCGGTGCTGGAGGAGATGTAAACGCAAAGCGGAAGGACCCAAATGGGTCCTTCCGCTTCGTTCAGTTTTCCGTCAAAGGGAAAATCACACCGCCCACGCTGAGACTGGCCATCTCCTCCATGGGGACGATCTGGGAGAACACGGTGCCCTTGGAGCAGACGGTGACGCCCCCCTCCGGGCTGATGCTGCCGCCGGCATTGGACAGGTCCACCACCGTGCCGTCCGTTTTGGTCAGCAGGATCTCCACATTCTCAAAATAACGCGCCTGCTCCCGGGCGTCCGCCTCACTCACTTTGCCGCTTCCGCTGTTACTCCACTGCACCTCTTCATTCACAGTGTAGTCTGCGGTCAGCGCCACGGGAGAGATTGTGACGGCGTCGACGGTGAACGTCATCCCATCCTGCGTGAAAGTCTCCCCGCCGCCCAAGGTGACGGAGGCGTCCTCGTAATCCAGATCAAACCGGAACTTCCAGTGGCCCTCCAGCACAGGGATGCTCTCTCCCGTCTCCGTATCCCAGCGGTAGAGGTTATCGAACTCCGCCGCAGCGGATGCGCCGATGAGCTCCACGTCCGAACTGACGGTCTGGACGATCTGGAGCTGGTCGTCACCCGGGTCCTCGTCCACGAACCAGCTGCCGCCGTGGCTGCCGCCCAGGATTTGGACATCCGTGCCGGCGCCCCGGATCAGCAGCTCCTCCGGTGCCACGCCCTCCGGCAGCAGAGCCGTACCGTCGTCCCGGCGGACGGTGTAGACGATAGCCGCGTTGCAGCGGTCTCCCATCACCGCGTCGGCGGTGATGGTGATACCGTTGTCCGTGTCGGAGGCCCCCACAGGATAGCCGATCTTGTCGATGACCTCCGTCTGAGCGGGACTGCCGCCGAAAATGGGCCCCAAGGCCTCCACCGCCGTTTTCAGCACACCGCTGGCTCCCGCACCCACTGCCAGCACCGCCGCCAGGGCCGCGGCGATGAGCGCCGTGCGCCACACGGGCCGGGACCGGCGGGGCTGCTGCTCCGCAGCGGCTTTAGCCGCCCGCCGTGCGATCTCCGCCTTCTGCTCCGGGGTGAAATACAGCTCATCCAGGGCCTTCTTGTATTCAAACACTTCGTTCATAGTCTGTTCCTCCCAGCAATCGCTTCAGCTTTTCCCGGCCCCGAGCCAGGCGGGTGTGCACCGTGGCGGCGGAGATCCCCAGGATCTCCCCGATCTCCGCTGCCGGATAGCCCTCATAATAATAAAGGTAGATGACGGAGCGGTAATGAGGCGGCAAGGTATTGACCGCCGAAAGCACGGTCCCGTCCGCCGCCTCCGGGGCGGCTGCCTCCCCACACTCCTCCAGACCGCAGGTCCGCTTCCGCCAGGGGCTTTTCAGAAGATCTTTGCAGGCGTTGGCCGCCATGCGCAGGATATAGGCCCGTTCGTGTTCCGGGGTGTCGAACGTCCGGGGCTCCGCCAGCAGCTTTACAAAGACCGTCTGGCAGATGTCCTGGGCGTCGCAGGTGTTTTTCAGATAGGTATAGCTCAGGCGGAGGATGGCGTCGGCATAGGTCTCCGCCAGATATTCCGCCCGTTTGGGTTCCATCATATTGTTCAGCTCCTTTGAAGCGCGCTCACCTGCTATACGATCCAGCGGGGAAAAATCTGACGGACAGGGAGAACTTTTTTATAGGGAAAAATTTCCGCCCTCCCGCAAAGTACATTGCGGGAGGGCGGCTGCCGCCGGAAGGCGGCCTTATTCCATCACGATGAGTGCAATGAGCTCCAAAGGCGCATCGGAGCGGTTTTCCATACCATGGACCTCGCCGAAGCCCGTAGCACAGATATCTCCGGCGCGGACGGTCACTTCGGTTCCGTTGTCGTTGAACACACCTTCGCCTTTGAGGATGTAATAAAACTCCGTCTCATGGACGTGGGGGTGATCTCCAATGGAGCAGCCAGGCTGGATGGTGACATGGGCGAACATACGGCCGTGGCCGTAGAGGCCCTCCTTGTCGGTCAGGTCCTTCAAATGCACCAGACCTTTGCCGTTCTGGATACAGATGTCCCGGGTGGGGCAGTTTTCGGAACGCGTATACATGGCGGTATTCTCCTTTCTGGAAATCAGAATGCAATGGTGACGCCGCCGTCCACGGCAATGGTCTGGCCGGTGACAAAGGAGGAAGCGTCGGCCGCCAGGAACACGGCGGCAGAAGCGATCTCACAGGGCTTGCCCAGCCGGCCCATGGGGATGTGCTGCTCGAAATAAGTGCGGGTGGCGGGGTTATCCCGCATAAGGCCCTCGATGAGCTTGGTGGCCGTCTGCGCCGGGGCAATGGCATTGACACGGATGCCCCGCTGGGCCCACTCCACCGCCATGACCTTGGTCATGGCGGACACTCCGCCCTTGGCAGCGGCATAGTTGGAATTGCCGGTGGTGTTGCCCACGATGCCGATGATGGAAGACATGTTGATGATGGAGCCGCCGCCATGCGTGAGCATGTAGCGCCCGGCCTCCCGGTCGCACAGGAAAACGCCCTTGAGGTCGATGTCGATGACCCGGTTCCACTGGTCCAGAGTCATCTCCTCGGCGGGCGCCCGAGTGCTGACGCCGGCATTGGCCACCATGATGTCCAGGCCGCCCATCTGCTCCGCAGCCGACGCCACCGCCGCAGCCACCTGCTCCTCGCTGGAGACATCGCAGACAACGGCATACGCCTGTGCACCCTCCTGGCGCAGCTCCGCTGCCGCAGCTTCCACCGAATCGGCGTTGATATCCGCCAGCGTCACCACGGCGCCGGCTGCGCAGAAGGCCTCCGCGATGGACAGGCCCAAGCCCTGGGCGCCGCCGGTGACCAGCGCCCGCTTGCCCTTGAGGGAGAACAGATCTTCATAATCCCGAATCATGCTGCAACAAATCCCTTCTGTATGTAATCAATACCTGTACGGCCCCTGTCCGGGAGCCGGAGACAACCGGCCCCGCGTTTTTACGCGGGGCCGGTACAGATAAACGTCTCAGATCCAGCGCCCGGTAGTCTTGCTGGAGAGATAGGTCTCCAGAGGCGCCCAGCCGGTCTCCATGAACTGGCTGAGGAGCTTCTGAGTGACGCCGAAGGTAATGAATTCGCTGGGTTTCATGCCGTCAGGCTCGTAGGCCCGGACAAACTCGGGGATCTTCTGGAGCTGGGCAATGATCTCGGGGTCCACAGGCTCATTGATCTTCTCCACCTGCTCAGGATCCTCCGCCAGGATCATATCCTGTACCCGGGTGTTGATGGTGTAGAGCAGCCGGCCGCCGGCCATCTCGGTCATGTGATACGCACCCCGGAGGCCCGCCGGCATGATGATGCAGTCGGACTTCATCTCCTCCAGGATACCGTAAGTGCGCTTGGCCACGGCAATGCCCGCCCGGGTAATGACGGACTCCGGCAGACCCAGCTTCATATCCTGGGCCACATCCCGCAGATAGTCGTCCAGGCGGCCCACCTGCTGCACCACAATGCACAGCGGGGGCTTGACGCCGTTGGCAATGGCCTTCTTCTTGCCCCGCTCATAAGCTTCCGCCACGGCGATGCCCTGGGCCACAGAGACATTGATGGTAGCACAGATGGGGATGCCTTCCTCCGCCAAGTGCTCGATGACCTCCACGCCGGCGGCGGTAGCCGGAAGCTTGACGGCGATATTGGGCGCCCAGGAATGGACGCGGCGGCCTTGGGCCAGCATGCCCTCGGCGTCACCGGCCCGGCCGGGGTTCAGCTGCCCCAGGGCGTAGCCGTCAGCGCCGTCGGTGGCGTCGTAGATGTGGCGGACTTTGTCGGCGGCATAGGTGGCCACCAGCTTCAAAAGAGCCTCGGCGTGGGCCTCGGTAGTGGGGAAATCGTCGCCCAGAGCCAGGACCTTGGGTGTCCAGAAGTCCGGCTCAGAGGTGAAAGAGCGGAAGGTCAGCACCGGATTGGTAGTGACGCCGGTGGCGCCGCGTTTGAGTGCCAGGTCGATCTCGGCGGGGTTGCCGGAGTCATGCCACCAGCGGGTAGCGGTGCACTGATTGATCCATTCCAGATAATTCATACCGTATATCCTCCCAAATGTTGATTTCCGGGGATGTCAGCCCATGTACATGCCGCCGTTGACATCCAGCTGGGCGCCGGTGATCCACTCGGCGTCGTCGGAGGCCAGGAAGCATACCGCCGCAGCCATATCGGCGGGGCGGCCCAGGCGGCCCAGGGGGATCCGGGTCAGCAGACGCGCCATGGCCTCGTCGGAGAAGGCGGCGGTGATGGGGGTCTCGGTGGTGCCGGGGCACACGGCATTCACATTGATCTTGTAGGGAGCCAGCTGTCGGGCCAAGCCCATGGTCAGCGCACCCACCGCGCCCTTGGAGGCAGAGTAGGCCATGCAGGTCTCAAAACCGCCCATCCGGCCGGCCAGAGAGCCGATGTTGATGACCCGGGCATGCTCAGATTCCTTCAGATAGGGAAACGCCTGCTGGATCATGAAGAAGGGGCCCTTGGCATTGATGGCCATGGTGCGGTCGAAGTCCTCCTCCGTCACGTCAAACACCCGGGACTTGGGCAGGATGCCGGCATTGTTCACCAGGATATCGATGCCGCCCAGCTTCTCAGCGCATTCCTTCACCGCCCGGGCAATGTCCTCCGCACTGCCCACATTGCACTTGGCTCCGAAGCAGTCCTTCAGCTCTGCGGCAGCGGCACATACCTTCTCTTCATTGATATCCAGCATCGCCACCCGGCAGCCCTCTTCGTTGAGCCGCTTGGCGATGGCAAAGCCCAGGCCCTGGGCTGCTCCGGTGACGATGGCACGTCTTCCTTCCAGTTTCATGATCGCATTACCTCCTGCTTGACTTCCATGGATCCAATGTCAGTTTTTTTAATGTCTGAATCTCATTTTTTAATGGTTCCACCTATAAAGTAAATGCAACGGATAACCTTTTTTGAGGATACGGCAAATTCAGGAGGATGTCAAGAAATCCCACGCGTTTTGCCAATGTGACAAAATCCAGCGGCAGAGTTTGTTCACAATGGCGCTTCCGCTTGTGCCTCCGGGTGGAGCGAGGTCATACAACTGGTAGTTGCAAAATTTACCCCAAACTGGTATATTAAACATATACACCATTCACTTATACCGGCCCGCCCGCAGGCGGAAAATTTTGAGACGGAAAGGGACGATGCTTATGTTCAAATATGGCGTTGCCTGCTCCCTGAACGATGTGTCCACCACCGCGCCGATCATTCTCCGCGGACCCATCGAGCAGCTGTGTCAGCAGGCGAAGGAGATCGGCTATGACGGGCTGGAGATCCAACTGGCCAATCCCATGCAGTACGACTGGGGCCACATCAAAAAGGTCTGCGGCGACTATGGTCTGGAACTCATCACCTTCGCTACCGGACGGGAGCTGGGCGAAAACGGCCTTTGCCTCCTCTCCGATGACGAGGCGGTGCGCCGGGCGGCCGTGGCCCGGCTGAAAGAACACATCGACTGCGCACAAGCGGCGGGGTGCCAGGTGATCGTGGGCTCCATGCGCAAGCACGTGCCGGACTGGTCCCAGAGCGACCGGTATCTGGGCTACCACCGGGACGCCGTCATCGAGCTGGCGGACTATGCCAAAGACAAAGGCGTCCGCATCTGGGTGGAGAACATCCTCAGCTTTATCAGCAACTTCCTCAACACCATGCGGCAGGTCCAGGACTTTGTGGTCAGCCTGCCTTGCGACAATGTGGGCGTACATCTGGACACGTACAGCATGAACATGGAGGACAACGACATTCCCGCCTCCTATCGCTACTGCGCCCCCAATCTGGAATACGTCCATTTCTCCGATACGGCTCGCCTGTATCCCGGCGGCGGCAATGTGGATTTCAAGACCCACATGCGCTGTCTCAAGGAGATCGGCTACCAGGGCTTCATCACCACCGAATGCGTTCCCATCCCCACCGCCTATGACTGCGCCGACCTGGGACTGAAATATATGAAGGCCATGGAGCAGATCGTAGAGATCGAGATGGGCGCCAGCCGGTTCGCCTAAATCTTCCCTGGGAAATGCAGGGTATGTTTGTCCTTTCACAAACTAACAGCGGTTCTTTCCAGTTCCGTGGTTGTTTTGTACAAATTGGTAGGACATGCGCTGTCACACGTGCCAAAAATTGCGCATCTCCCTGCTTCCCGCCTTGCAAGATTGGTGTTGTTGTGCTAAGGTTGTCGTGTTAAAGGTCCACTGTATGGAAGATTTTCTGCGCGCTTCCGGGAGGACCGCCTTTTTATGCTGTTGCGGAGATCCGCTGCAGCATGTCCCACCCCACTCGAAGAAAGAAGGAGAATGAAAGATGAAAAAGTTTTTGTCCTTGATTCTGGTTCTGGGCCTGAGTGCTTCCTTGATGGCCGGCTGCGGCGGCAGCCAGGAAGAGACTCCCGCTGACGAAGGATCCGGCGACGGCGCCGCAGACGCCTCCGGCTACACCACACTGAACATCATTGCCGCTCACGGTGCCGCGGAGACCACCTCCGAGAACCTCAGCTTCCTGAAGTTCGAAGAGCTGATCGAAGAGCGTTCCGGCGGCGCAGTCACCGTGGACCTGTATCCCAACCAGCAGCTCGGCGGCGACCGCGAGTACACCGAGGCCGCTACTCAGGGCAACGTTACCATGGGCGGCCCCTCCACGGCCAACATCGCTCCTTTTGTCCCCGCGCTGAACGCTTTCGAGACCCCCTTCCTGTTCTCTGACCGTGAGACCGTGTACGCGGCACTGGACAGTGATGCCGGTCAGGCCCTGCTGGATTCTCTGGAGTCTGCTGGTCTGAAGGGCCTGGGCTACTTTGAAAACGGCTTCCGTCAGCTCACCTGCAACAAGGATATCAACACTCTGGCCGATCTGAACGGTCTGAAGATCCGCGTCATGGAAAACGAGATCCATCTGGCCATCTGGACCGCTCTGGGCGCCAACCCCGGTCCTCTTGCCTTCGGCGAGCTGTACACCGCCCTGCAGCAGAAGTCTTTTGACGCGCAGGAAAACCCCGCTGAGCTGATCTACAACACCAAGTTCTATGAGGTGCAGGATCACGTTTATCTGACCAACCACATCTACACTCCCTACATCATTTACATGAACCTGGATGCCTGGAACAGCCTGAACACTCAGACCCAGGAGCTGGTCCAGGAGTGCATGGACGAAGCCGTGGCCTACTGCCGTGAGATCTGCGAGGAGAACGAGCAGGCCTGCTTCGACGCCATCAATGATTCCGGCATCAGCAAGACCTATGAGGTCAGCGATGAACTGCATCAGGAGATGGTGGACGCCTGCACCGCTGCCGGTATCTATGATCTGGTGGTGGAGAAGGCCGGCGGCACTTATGCCGAAGACCTGTGGGCCGCTGCCGGCTTCTCCGTCTAATCCCTTCCCATTCGTCCGATTCCGTTGCGAAACGGTTTGGAAAAATACTATTTTTGGAATTGGAGATTTACAAGCATGAAAAAGTTTCTGTCCCTGATCCTGGTCCTGGGCCTGAGCGCCTCCCTGATGGCTGGCTGCGGCGGCTCCAAGGAAGAGACCCCTGCTGACGAGGGCGGTGCTGCTGAGGGCGGCGCGGACGCCTCCGGCTACACCGAGCTGCACATCATTGCCGCTCACGGTTCCACTGAGGCCGTTGCCCAGCACACCAGCTATGTTTACCTGAAGGAGCTGCTGGAGGAGCGTTCCGGCGGCGCCATCACCATGGACATCTATCCCAACCAGCAGCTGGGCGGCGACCGTGAGTACACCGAGGCCTGCGTGCAGGGCAACGTCACCATGGGCGCTCCCTCTCCCGCTGCCATTGCCGCTCTGGCTCCCTCTCTGAACGCCTTCGAGACTCCCTTCCTGTTCTCCGACTATGAGACCGCCCGCGCCACCATGGACAGCGAGGCCGGCCAGGCTCTGCTGGACTCCCTGGAGGAGTATGGTCTGAAGGGTCTGGGCTACTATGAGAACGGCTTCCGGAACCTGACCTGCAACAAGGAGATCAACACCCTGGCCGACCTGAAGGGCCTGAAGATCCGCACCATGGAGAACACCGTGCATCTGGCCATCTGGACCGCTCTGGGCGCCAACCCCTCCCCCCTGGCCTTCGGCGAGCTGTATACCGCTCTGCAGCAGAAGTCCTTCGACGCCCAGGAGAACCCCCTGGAGCAGATCTACAACAACAAGCTGCATGAGGTGCAGGATCACGTCTATCTGACCCAGCACATCTACACTCCCTACATCGTCTTCATGAATCTGGACGTTTGGAACAGCCTGAACACCCAGACCCAGGAGCTGATTCAGGAGTGCATGGACGAGTCTGTCCAGAACAACCGCGAGACCTGCGACGCCAACAACCAGGCCTGCATCGACGGCATCAACAACTCCGGCCTCAGCAAGGTCTATGAGGTCAGCGAGGATCTGCGCGCTGAGATGATCGCTGCCTGCACCGACGCCGGCATCTATGACACCGTCATCGAGGCTGCTGGCGGCACTTATGCCCAGGATCTGTGGGCTGCGGCCGGCTTCGAGTACTAAGAAGAGCAACGGGCGATTCCCGTAACCGCCCCTAAGGAAGAGACTGCCATATTCCGGCAGTCTCTTCCGATAGAGGCGCCTGTCAAATTTCCGTTAAGAAAAAGAGAAAGGTGGACAACATAGGGAATGAAAGTCTTAAGATTTCTCGATGAACATCTGGAAAAGATTTTCTGCGTCATTTTCCTGGCTCTCATGAGCATCATCATTGTGCTGCAGGTCTTTTTCCGCTACGTTCTGAATAACTCCCTCTCCTGGTCCGAGGAGCTGGCCCGCTATCTGTTTATCTGGATGATCTACATCGGCATCAGCTACGGTGTAAAGCTGGATAAGCACATCTGCGTGGACGCCGTCTATACCTTCATGCCCAAGGGCATCAAGCGCGGCTACGCCATTGTGGCATATCTGCTGTTCCTGGCCTTTGCCGTGTTTATTGTCTACTACGGTATCATGGTCGTGGGTATGCAGATCAGCAGCGGCCAGGTCTCTCCCGCTATGGGCCTGCCCATGCAGTACGTGTATGTGGCACCTGTGGTCGGCATGATCCTGACCATCATCCGTCTGATTCAGAAGATTTACTACGCCCTTACTGTCAAGGAATGGGAAGATTAAGGAGGAGAGATTAGAAGTATGGAAGTTGCTATTCTGTTTGGAAGCTTCGCGCTTCTCCTGATCCTCCGCGTACCCATCGGTATCTCTCTGGGTATGTCCAGCCTGATCGCCATCTTCTCCAGCGGCGTCGTGCAGCCCACCTATCTGGCACAGGGCCTTGTGACGGGCGCCGACTCCTTCCCCCTGATGGCCGTGCCCTTCTTCGTGCTGGCCGGCGAGCTGATGGCCACCGGCGGTATTTCCCGCCGTCTGCTCAACATTGCCGACGCCTTCCTGGGCCGCAAGTACGGCGGTCTGGCGCTGGTCACCGTGGTGGCCTGCATGTTCTTTGCCGCCATCTCCGGTTCCGGCCCGGCGACCGTGGCCGCCATCGGTGGTCTGACCATCCCCAGCATGCTCAAGCAGGGCTATGACAAGAACTTTGCCAGCGCCATCACCGCTGCCGCCGGTTCCATCGGCGTCATTATCCCGCCCTCTATCCCCATGGTCATGTACTGCGTGGCCACCGGCGCTTCCGTGGGCGCTCTGTTCATGGCCGGCTTCATCCCCGGCATTCTGATCGGCGTGTCCCTGTGCCTGTACAGCAGCTGGTACTGCAAGAAGCACGGCTATATCAATCAGGACGCCGCTCCCTTCTCCTGGGGCAACGTAGGCTATGCACTGAAGGACGGCATCTGGGCTCTGCTGGTGCCCATCATCATCCTGGGCGGCATTTACGGCGGCATCTTCACTCCCACCGAGGCCGCTGCCGTGGCCGTGGCCTATGGCTTGGTGGTTGGTCTGTTCGTCTATCGCGACCTGAAGCTGAATGATCTGTATCGGATTTTTGCCAGCGCCGCGCTGACCACCGCCACCATCCTGATCATCCTGGGCACTGCCACCACCTTCGGCCGTATCCTGACTCTGGAGCGCGTCCCCATGCTGATCGCCGATTTCTTCGAGTCTGTCACCGACAGCCGCATCGTGCTGCTGATGCTCATCAACATCCTGCTGCTGATCGTGGGCTGCTTCATGGAGACCAACGCCGCCATCATCATCCTGGCTCCCATCTTCCTGCCCATCGTGCAGGCTATGGGTGTGGATCCCGTCCATTTCGGCATCATCATGGTGGTGAACCTGGCCATTGGCTTCGTGACTCCTCCTCTGGGCGTCAACCTGTTCGTTGCCTGCAACGTGGCCAACGCCAAGCTGGAACAGATCTGCAAGGGCATTGTGGCCATCTTGGGCGTCATGATCGTGGACCTGCTGCTCATTACCTATTGGGAAGCCATGTCCATGTTCCTGCCCGGCCTGTTCTACTGATTATTTCTCCAACCGCACTGTACCGGGAACGGCAAAAGCCGTTCCCGGTACTTTTTGCTGTTTTTGACGCAGCGGTCTGCCGCCTCTCTGCTTCTCAGTTCTCTGCCCAATAACCGGAACAGCTCCGGAATGGATAGTCGCTCCGGGGCAAAAAACAGCGGGCCGCGGGAGGTAAGAGCTCCGCGGCCCGCCGGGGGAGAGAGAATCTTATAGCCGGACGGACCGGCTGCGCACCTCCAGGCGCTGATTCACCAGCTGGAAGTGCTCATCAACGGCGGCATAGCCGCCCTGAATATCCTTTTCCAGAATGCACTGCACAATCCGACGGTGAGCGGAGAACAGCTTGACCCGCCGGTCTTCTTCGGACATGATATCCATCCGCAGGTCCGCGATAAACCGGTCCATCACGTCGGAAAGTGCATTGAGGATCTCTACAAACAGCATGTTCCCGGATGCCCGGGCCACCGTGTAATGCAGTTCTTTGTCCAGAAGCACATTTTGCTCCTCGCTGAGCCCGCCCAGATCCAGCCGGGAAATGATATCCTCCAGGCGCTCCAGATCCGCAGGGCTGGCATGCTCCACGGCCAGAGCAAAGGCGTGCTTTTCAATGGCATAGCGCAGCTGGCTCACCTGCTGGAAGCTCAGCTCCTTCAGGAGAAACATAATGGACAGCGTTTCCACCAAGGAATTTTCAAAATTCCCTGCAATGAAATGGCCGGCCCCCTGGGTGCTGACAGTGGTACCCATGATCTCCAGGATCCGCAGTGCCTCACGCACAGAGTTGCGGCCCACATTCAGTTGCTCTGCCAGCGTCCGCTCCGGCGGCAGGCGGGAGCCAATGTGCAGATGCCCCTCCCGGATCTCCTGCTTGATATATTCGATGACCCGGACATAGGCCCGCTGGGATTCCTGGGTCTTGCTCGCTTCCATGGGATACCTCCTACCCTGAAACAACGGGGAGAGGCGGGCCATGGCATGCCACGGCCCGCCTGTCGGTCAATTGTCAGCCCTTGCGCGCCTTGATCTCTTCGATCATCAGGGGCAGGATGTCCATGACATTGCCCACGATGCCTACATCGGCCACATCGAAGATAGGAGCGTCCTCATCCTTGTTGATGGCCACGATATAGCCGGAGCCGGACATTCCGGAGACATGCTGCATGGCGCCGGAGATGCCGCAGGCGATGTACAGCTTGGGAGCCACGATCTTGCCGGACTGGCCCACCTGATGGTTCCGGGGCACCCAGCCATCCTCGATGGCAGGACGGCTGGCACCTACCACGCCGCCCAGCAGCTCCGCCAGCTCATGGACCAGCTGGAAGTTCTCCGCGCTGCCCATACCGCGGCCGCCGGCCACGATGACTTCGGCATCCTCCAGGTTCACGCTCTCGCTGAGCTCCTTGACGGCCTCCTTGATGACGGCCCGGAGTTCTGCGGTCTCCACGCTCTCCTCCGTCACAGAGGCGGTGCGGCCGGCCACTTCCTCGGGCTTGCCGAAGGTGCCGGAGCGGACGGTCACCACAGCCTTGCCCGCGGCGGCAACGGTCTCCTGCAGGGAGCCGCCGTAGACAGAGCGCACCCAGTTGCCCTCGTCAGTGATGCCCATGGCGTCGGTAACACAGCCCGCACCGATACGCACCGCTACGCGGGCAGCCAGCTCCTTTCCGTCCCGGGTGGAGCCCAGCAGCAGGCAGGAGGCATCACACCGCTGGCACAGGGCAGTGAGGATCTCGGTGTAAGTCTCGGCCTGATACGCATCGGCAGCCACATGGACCACCTGGGCGGCGCCGTAAGCGGCGGCGGACTCTGCGGCGGAGCCGTCACCCACCAGCACGGCGGTAACCGTCTTGCCGGTCTGGGCAGCCAGCTTGCAGGCGGCGTTCAGTGCCTCCAGAGAGACCTTGACGATCTGACCGTCAGCGGTCTCCAGATAAACCAGAATCGCTTGCTTTTCCATGTTCGTTTCCCCCTCAAATCAGCTTCTGGCCGGCCAGCATCTCCATGGCGCGGCGTACGGCCTCGGCAGCTTCCTTCTCCTGGATCTTCACGCCGCTTTGACGCTGGGGCGGAGCGGAGATGGCCACGCGCCGCACCTTGGCGGCCTCGGGACCGAACTGGGCAGCATCGGCTTCCACACCGGCAGCCGTCAGGTCGCCGATGGGCATCTTCCGGGCCGCCATCTTGCTCTTGATGGAGGGGTAGCGGGGCTCATAGTTGGGCTTGACGATGGTCACCACGCAGGGGCAGGGCGCCTCCACCACGCGGTAGCCCTCTTCGGTCTCCTGCTTCAGCGTGACGCCGCCCTCCCGGGGCTCCACGGCCAGCACGTTGGTGACCACGGGGATGCCCAGGATCTCCGCCAGCTGGGCACCCACCTGGCCGGAGGAGGCGTCAGTGGATTCAGAGCCGCAGAAAATCACGTCGAAGGGCTGTTCGCCGGCCTTGGCAGAGGCCTTGGACAGCAGGTAAGCAATGCCCTGGGTGTCGCAGACGGACTCCTCCGCCAGCTTGTAGGCGTGGTCCGCACCCACGGACAGGCAGCTGCGCAGGGCAGGGACGGTGGCATCGCCGCCGATGGTCAGCACGGTGACGGAGCCGCCGTGGGCCTCCTTGAAGCGGGCCGCCATCTCAAGGGCGTAGGTGTCAAAGGCGTTGACGACGGGGGCGATCTCGTCCAGCTTGGGGGCGCCGTCGGCACCCAGGCTGACGCTGACGGAATCGTCCGGCACCTGCTTGATACAGACTAAAAGTTCCATGTCACGTATACTCCTGTTTCTTCAGAATAGAGGGCGGACGGGAGTCCGGACGGACTCCCGCCGCTGGAAAATCAGAACTTACCGATGACGCTCTTGCCGATGACCATGCGCTGGATCTGGTTGGTGCCCTCGTAGATCTGGAAGATCTTGGCGTCGCGGAGGAGCTTCTCCACAGGGTACTCGCGGCTGTAGCCGTAGCCGCCCAGGATCTGGATGGCGTCCAGGGCGTTCTGCACAGCGATGTCGCCGGCGTAGCACTTGGCAATGGCGGACTCGCGGGCATAGGGCAGGCCGGCGTCCATCAGCTTCAGGGCGTGGGCCACCATCTGACGGGCGGTCTCCACACGGATCTCCATGTCGGCGATCATGAACTGCAGCCCCTGGTTCTTCAGGATGGGCTTGCCGAAGGTGACGCGCTGCTTGCCGTAGGCCACAGCCTCGTCAATGGCGCGCTGAGCGATGCCCACGGCGCCGCAGCCCACCCAGGTACGGGACATATCCAGGGTCTTCATGGCGATCTTGTAGCCCTCGCCCTCGGCGCCCATCAGAGCGGAGGCAGGCACGCGGCAGTCCTCCAGGACCACATCGCAGGTGTTGGAGGTGCGGATGCCCATCTTGTTCTCATGGTTGCCGGTGGAGAGACCCGGCGTGCCGGCCTCCACCAGGAAGGCGGACATGCCCTTGACGCCCTGGGACTTGTCGGTCATGGCGGTGACCACATAGAAGGAGGCCACGCCGCCGTTGGTGATGAAGCACTTGCGGCCGTTGAGGACGTACTCGTCGCCGTCCCGGACAGCGGTGGTCTTGCTGTTGCCCGCGTCGGAGCCGGCCATGGGCTCGGTGAGGCAGAAGGCGCCGTGGTTGCCCTCCATCAGCAGATCGCAGCAGCGCTGCTTCTGCTCCTCATTGCCGCCGATCAGCACGGCCTTCAGTGCCAGGTTGCTGGCAGTGATGGTGGTGACGAAGCCGGCATCGGCCTTGGCGAACTCCTCCATGATGGCCGCCACGGTGATGCGTTCCAGGCCCAGGCCGCCGTACTCCTCGGGGACCTCCAGGCCGTTGTAGCCCAGCTCCGCGGCCTTGGCATAGATCTCAGCAGGCCATTCGCCGGAAACGTCATACTCCTTGCACTGTTCCTTGATTTCCTTCTCGCAGAATTCCCGGACGCTGTCCAGCAGGTCCTGATCTTCGGGATTGATTAAGTAAGCCATGTGTCATTACCGCCTTTCTAATTTTCAAACCGAATGGATTCTTACAGTTTGTAGCAGACCTTGCCGGGGTTCAGGATCAGGTTGGGATCGAACACCTTCTTGATGTTCTCCATCAGCCGCATGTTCACCTCGCCCACGGACTCAGCCAGGAAGGGCACCTTGCCGTGGCCGATGCCGTGCTCGCCGGAGACCTGGCCGCCCAGCTCAGTGGCCTTGATGTACACGGCCTCCATGAACTTCTCGGCCCGAGCCTTGAACTCATCCTCTTCCAGGTCGTTGCTGCAGCAGTAGATGTGCAGGTTGCCGTCGCCGGCGTGGCCGAAGCTGCGGACCTTCAAGCCCACGGACTCCTCCAGGGAATCCACATACACCAGGAACTTGGCGATCTGGGTGACGGGCACCACCACGTCGCACTCGTCCAGGAGCTTGGTGTCGGCCATGATGGCCTCCAGGAAGCTGCTGCGGGCAGCCCAGGCGTCCCGCTTCAGAGCCGGGGTGTCGGCCACCAGCACGTCGATGGCGCCGGCCTCCAGCACCACCTCGGAGGCACGCTCGATGACGGCGTCCAGCTCGTCGGCGTCGTTGCCGTCAAAGGTCACCAGCAGGTAGGCCTCGGCCTCCACGCCGTCGATCTTCCGGGGGAACACCTGCTTGCCCACGTAGGCCTCAGAGGAGATGACGATGTCCTTGCCCATGAACTCCAGTGCCTGGGGGTTCAGGTGATGCATGAAGAAGGAGGGCACCGTGGCGATGCAGGACTCCATGTCGGGATAGGGGATGATGAGGCTGATGGTCTCCTTGGGCTGGGGGATCAGCTTGAGGGTCAGCTCGGTGATGATGCCCAGAGTACCCTCGGAGCCGATCATCAGATTCAGCAGGCTGTAGCCGGAGCTGGTCTTGGAAACGGAGCTGCCCAGCTTCACCACCTCGCCGGTGGGCAGGACCACGGTCATGGCCTTCACATAATCCCGGGTGCAGCCATACTTCACGGCCCGCATGCCGCCGGCGTTGGTGGAGACGTTGCCGCCCAGGGTGGCGAACTTCTCACCGGGATCGGGGGGATACAGCAGGCCCTTGGAGGAGGCATCCTCCGCCAGGGTGTTCAGCAGCACGCCGGGCTGCACCGTGACGGTGAAGTTCTCCATGTCATAATTCAGGATCTTGTTCATCCGGGTGGTCACCAGCAGCACACCGCCGTGGATGGCCACGGCGCCGCCCACCAGGCCGGTACCGGCACCCCGGGGGGTGACGGGGATGCAGTGCTCGTTGCACAGCTTCATCACCGCGGCGATCTCCTCAGTGCTGGCGGCCTCCACCACGGCCTCAGGCATGGCCTTGCCGTAAATGGGCATCTCGTCGTGGGTATAGTCCTCGTTGATGTCCCCGTTGGTGAATACGCGGCCGGGGGCAATGGCAGAGAGCTGCTGGATCAGGTCGGGCGTCAGGGTCTGATAGTTCATGAATGAAACCTCCTGTTTGTGTGATCCTGTTTCAAGTGGGCCCAAAATTGGTCCCACCAATTTCCATGACTTACTATACGCCATCTTGCGGCGGTTGTCCAGTAAAATTTTTGTGGTTTTTTATATAAAATACAGCGCTTACTTTTGAAAAAAGTTCAAAACTCGTATGTAAATACGATTACGCCCGATATTTTTTCGGAATTGGATTCCGAAAAACGGAATTTCCCGCTGAAAAACTTTTTTCCGCTTTTTCCGGCGGGAAGAAAAAATGCCCGTCCCGCCCCCGGAACGGGGGCCTGGGACGGGCAATCGGGCATTAAAGATCCTTGTTCTCCGGCAGTCCGGCCTTGCTCCAGCCGCCGTCGGTGAACAGAGTCTGACCGGTGATGCCGCTGGCTTCGTCGGAGGCCAGGAACACCACGCTGTTGCCGATCTCCTCGGGCATGAGCAGGCGCTTCATGGGGATGACCTTCATGATATTGTCGATGTCGATGATCCCCTCGTTGATGCCCTTCTGGATCATCTCGGTCATGACATAGCCGGGGGCCACGGCGTTGATGCGGATGTTGAACCGGGCCCACTCCACGCCCAGGGTGGCCACCAGGCCGTTTACAGCCGCCTTGGAGATGTTATAGGCGGAGCGCTGGCTGGTGAAGCACTGGGAGTTGCCGGAGGAAATGCACACGATGCTGCCGCCGCCCTGCTTCTGCATATACCGGGCAGCACAGCGGGAGGCGATGTAATAGGCCCGCATATTGACGTTGATGACCTTGTCGAACTCGTCGATGGGGAACTCGGTGGCCCACTTGCGGATCTGGATTCCGGCGTTGTTGACCAGGATGTCGATGCGGCCGTACTTGGCCACCACATCGTCGATCATCTTCTCCACAGCGGCAGCCTCACTGAGGTCCACCATCATGGCCTCGATCTTGCCCAGAGGGCTCAGCTCGGCCACAGCGTTCTCCGCATCCGCCTTGTTCTTACCGCCGATGATGATGACCGTGGCGCCCTCTTCCAGAAAGCGCTTGGCGATGCCCTTGCCGATACCGCGGGTACCGCCGGTAACAACCGTGATCTTTCCCTGAATGCCTCTCATATGCACGTATCCTTTCTTCAGAAAGCCGGGGACACAGACGGTCCCCGGCTTTTCAGTAGTTGATGAAAATTACTGATGGGCAGCCAGCCACTCCTTGGCGGCCTTGTCGGTGTCCAGGATAGCCTGGGTGAACTGCTCCTTGGTGATGGGGGTGGGCACGTAGTTCCAGTTGTCCATGCTGGAGGACTTCTCCACCAGGGTGGGCAGATCGGCCTCGGTGAGTTCGATGGCCTCCATGGTCATGGGCAGGCCCAGGGCCTTGTAGAAGGGGAACAGGCTGTCCCGCTTCTCGAACTGCTTGTCCAGGGTCAGCAGCACCAGGATGCCCAGGGACACCACCTCGCCGTGGAGATGCTTGTGGGCGCCGGGGCAGACAGTGCAGCCATAGTAGAAGCCGTGGGCGATGGAGTCATTGTAGAAGTACTCGTTCTTTACGGAGGTATCCACCGTCAGGTTGGAGACCATGCCGGCGGTGATGACGATGCCCAGCGTGACCTGCTGGAGCTCATAGCCGTCCACATGGTTGCGGATCTGCTCCATGGCCTTCTCGCCGTAGTGCAGGAAGGCGGAGGTGCAGCACTTGGCGATGGAGGTGCCCATCAAAGGCGCATGCTGGATGTTGAACGCAGCCAGGTCGTTGCGGGCAGCGAACTCAGACTCGAACTCCTTGGCCAGGGAATCGCCGATACCGGCCCACACGTACTCAGCGGGGGAGTTGGCGATGATCTCGCTGTCCATGAAGGTGTGGATGGCGCAGCGCTTGGGATAGTACAGATCGCGCATCGCGCCGTCGGGATAGTACATGACGCACAGGGTGGTGCAGCTGGCGCAGTTGGAGGCCAGGGTGGGGAACGCGAAGATGGGCTTGTTCAGGTGGCCGGCAGCGCACTTGGCAGTGTCCATGGCACGGCCGCCGCCCACGCCGAAGATCATGTCGGCATCCTTCACCTCGGGCATGGCTTCCAGCATGGCGGCGTTTTCATAGGAGGCCTCGCCGCCGAACCAGATGGGCTCGCCCAGCTCCAGATCGGTGCCCTCCAGGGCGGCCTTCAGCTTGGGCATGGCCTTGCTCAGAGCGGTGTGACCGCCGATGATGGCGACCTTCTTGCCGTAAGGACGGGCGATGTCGTAGACCTCCTTATAGCAGTCGGGACCGATACTCCAAGCAGGCAGATACAATGTGTTCATGATAAACTCCTCCTTCAAATATGTTCGAAAATACATTCGGAAGTTCTGTATTCGCACGGGTACAAGAATATAATACCAACAGTCAAAAGCCGCTGTCAATATGCAAAACGCAACGCAAAACCAGCCGTTTTCTGTATAAAACAGCGGTCAAAAGTTCAAAGGTTTCTAAATGGGGCCGCAAAAACGATTACTCCGTAATAATCAGCGCGATCATCTCCACCGGTTCATCGGTACGGTTTTCCAGGCCGTGGCCCTGTCCGTAGCCGGTGGCGCCGATATCGCCGGCCCGGAGGATCACTTCGGTGCCGTTGTCGTTGAATACCGCCTCGCCCTTGATGATGTAATAGAACTCCGTCTCGTGATCGTGGGTGTGATAGCCGATGGAGCAGCCCGGGTCCACCACCGTATGGGTGAACAGGCGGCCGTGGCCGTAGAGGCCCTCCTTGTCCGTCAGATCCTTGACGTGGATCAGGCCCTTGCCCTCCCACACGCGCACATCCTTGCGGGGGCAATTCTCCGAAAGCGTGTACATGGAACGTCCCTCCTTCTGCGTCTTTGCCGCCGCGCCCTTGCATGAGCGGCAGCAAAATGGTAAAATCAGCTTTAATACGATTACGATTATGATAGCAAAGCGGCCCTGGAAAGTCCAGCGGCCGCCAGGAAAAGGAGCATATATGAAAAGAGTTTTCCTGTTGTTGACAACTGCGGCTCTGCTGCTCTCCGGCTGTGTGGGCACCCAGATACAGGAACCTCCTCCGGAGGAAAACGATTCACTGACTCTGGAGACTCTGGCTGTGGAGATCCCCCGGGACGGGCAGGACACCGACACACTGCGTCAGGCAGCCAAAACCCTGCCGGCCTTGCTCCAGCAGGCATTGGCGGATCAGGGCGTGGCCGTCGGAGAGGTCCGGATCACGGCGGGTTCCTCCCATGCCGCCACGGCCCAGGCCCTGTCCCAGGGCAGCGTGGACCTGGCTTTTCTGCCTGCCCAGGACCTGGCCCAGCAGGCGGAAGAGGTCCCCGTGATCCTGCTCTCCGGCCCCTCCTTTCAGGACTGCGGTACAGAATTGGAAAACTGGAACAGCGGCAGTGGGCAGGCCGCGGCAGGCCATCAGGGCCTGATCTGCACCGCTCCCACGGAATACGGCCGCAATCTGGCCCGCCGTGCCGGGGACCTGACCTGGGAGGAACTGACCCGGGCCCGCTGGGGCGTTTTGCGGGAGGATTCCCTGCTCTGCCGCCAGGCTGTGGATCTCTGGCTGGCAGACCACTACGAGGGAAATACCCTCTCCGATCTGTCGGAGGTGACGGTATTCGGCGATGAGACCGCCCTGCTGAAAGCCGCCGCTGCAGGCGAGATCGACCTCTTCCCCATGGACGCATCCCTGCGGGATCGCTGGACCAATCTCTGGACGCTGTCCCCCGACGAACTGGACCGGTGGGGCGACAGCGGCCTGGGCCGCACCGCGCCGCTTTGGGAGGACGTGTCCGTGGCGGGCCTGACGGAGCGTTTTTACGATATGGCCGCGGCAGTGCGGCCCGACAACGGCGCGCTGGCCGATCCCCGGTTTGCGCAGGCCCTGGCTGCAGCCATCGAATCCCTCACCGTTTCCGCCGGGGAGGACACCCGACAGCTGGCCCAGGCAGTGTTCGGCACCTCCGGCTACGCCGCCGCTCCCGAAGGCGCTCTGAACGCTGCCCGACGGCTGGAAACGCTGGCGTAACGGCACAGAACACCGCTGCCGACCGGCGCGTCTTTGTGTAAATCAGAAAATTTTTTATAGTAGCGAATTACCACTTTACTTTGTTAGCAAAAGAAAGTAAAATGAAAGGCATCACTACGGGGCGGCGCCCCGGCAAGGAGGATCACCTCTATGGAACTGGATCTCAATATGCTGCGTCCCCAGGAACGGGTCTCACTGCAGCTGCGCTTATTATATGAGGAGGCAGGCTTTTGCCAGTACCGCATGGGCCGCTTTGAGGAGTACGGCCTCTACCAGGAGAACCGGCGGTTCCTCTCCAGCGAGCAGGTCATTACGTTCACAGATCTGGACGGCCGGCTGCTGGCATTGAAGCCGGACGTGACCCTCTCCATCGCCAAGAACGCCCAGGTGGAGCCCGGCGGCTGCGGCCGGTTCTACTATCTGGAAAATGTCTACCGTCCCAGCCAGGAGAGCCACACCTTCCAGGAGATCAGCCAGATGGGCCTGGAGTGCATCGGCCGGGTGGACGACGATGTCACCGCTCAGACGGTATCCCTGGCCATCCGGAGCCTGCAGGCTACGGGGCGCCCCTTTGTGCTGGAGCTGAGCCACATGGGCTTCGTCACGGGCCTCTTTGACGCCGTGGGCGCGCCGGAGGCTCTGCGCCCCCGGCTGTTGACCTGCATCCGGGACAAAAATGCCCACGAGCTGCAAAAATACGCCGCAGAGGCGGGGCTTCCCCGCCGGGGCACCGATGCGCTGTGCCGCCTCAGCGCACTGACAGGAAACTGGGAGGACGTGCTGGCGGCGGCGGAGCCCCTGGCCCTCAACGCCGCCATGGGCGACGCCCTGACGGAGCTGCGGACGCTGTGTCAGGCGCTGGCAGGCGAGGGCCGCGCCGACGCGGTGACGCTGGATCTGTCCCTGGTCAACGACATGGACTACTACAACGGCCTGGTGATGCAGGGGTATCTGGAGGGGCTGCCCCGGGCGGTGCTGCGGGGCGGGCGCTATGATCCCCTGGCCGCCCAGTTCCGCCCCGGCGGCAAAGCCGTGGGCTTCGCCCTGTACCTGGATGAGCTGGAGCGCATGGGCGATCCCGCTCCCCAGGAGGAGCGGACCATGCTGTCCGTGGCCCTGCCCAAGGGCCGTCTGGGCGACAAGGTCTACGACCTGCTGGCGGGCGTGGGCTACGGCTGTCCGGAGAATTACAACGACACCCGGAAACTGGTGGTGGAGAACCCCGAAGCAGGCATCCGCTACTTCCTGGTCAAGCCCAGCGACGTGGCCATCTACGTCGAGCACGGCGCGGCGGACATCGGCATCGTGGGCAAGGACATCCTGGCCGAGTCCGGCGCCGATGTCTACGAGCTGCTGGACACGGGCCTGGGCAAATGCCGGATGTGCGTGGCCGGTCCCAAGGACTTTGCCGACGACCCCGGCCGGGCGCTGCGGGTGGCCACCAAGTTCGTGAATATCGCCAAGCGGTATTACGCCGCCCAGGGCCGGGACATCGACATCATCAAGCTCAACGGCTCCATCGAGCTGGCCCCCATCCTGGGCCTGTCCGACGTGATCGTGGACATCGTGGAGACCGGCACCACCCTGCGGGAGAACGATTTGAAGGTCCTGACGGAATTCATGCCCATTTCCGCCCGGTTCATCGCCAACCGGGCCAGCTATCAGTTCAAGCACCGGGAGATCACGGCGCTGGTGGAAAAACTCGCGGAGGTGACGGAGCAATGATCCCCATTTATCAGTTCGATCAGCTCTCCCCGGAGCAGATCCTGAACCGGGACATCCGGGCCGAGGCGGATGTGGACGCCGCCGTGGATGAGATCTTGCGTGCGGTCCGCGCCCGGGGCGATGACGCCCTGCGGGACTGCACCCGCCGCTTCGACAGCGCGGAGATCGGTGATCTGGAAGTCTCCCGGGCGGAGCTGGACGCGGCCCGGGAGGCCGTGGGGCCGGACTTTCTCGCCACGCTGGAAATGGCGGCGGAGAACATCCGCCGCTTCCATGAACGGCAGGTCCACCGGGATTTCATCCTGGCCGACCGCCCCGGCATCGTCATGGGACAGCGGTACACCCCCATTCAGAAGGTGGGCATCTGCGTGCCCCGGAGCCCCGAGGCCTTCCCCTCCACCATTTTGATGAACGTGATCCCCGCCCGCATCGCCGGGGTGGAGGAGATCGTGCTGGTGACGCCGCCGGACGCCGGCGGCACCGTCAGCCCCGCCGCTCTGGCAGCGGCATCCATCGCCGGCGCCACCCGGGTGTTCCGGGTAGGCGGCGCCCAGGCGGTGGCCGCCCTGGCCTACGGTACGGAGAGCGTGCCCCGGGTAGACAAGATCGTGGGCCCCGGCGGCATCTTCGTGGCCACCGCCAAGCGCAAGGTGTTCGGCCAGGTGGCCATCGACATGATCGCCGGCCCCAGCGAGATCCTGGTGCTCTCCGACGGGAAGTCCGATCCTGCCTGGGTGGCGGCGGACCTTTTGAGCCAGGCTGAGCATGACGTGCGGGCTTCCGCCGTGCTGGTGACGGACAGCCCGGAGCTGGCCGCCGCCGTTCAGACGGAGGTGGAGCAGCAGCTTTCCGCCCTCCCCCGCTGTGAGGTGGCCCGCCGTGCCATCCAGGAAAACAGCAAGATCATCGTCACCGGCAGCCTGGACCAGGCCCTGGAGGCCGCCAACGCCATCGCTCCGGAGCACTTGGAACTGTGCGTGGACGATCCCTTCGCCCTGCTGCCCCGGGTGCGCAACGCCGGCAGCGTCTTTCTGGGCCGCACCGCGCCGGAGGCCCTGGGAGACTACTTCGCAGGGCCCAACCACACCCTGCCTACCTCCGGCACCGCCCGGTTCTCCAGCCCTCTGGGGGTGGACGATTTTGTCAAGCGCTCCAGCTTCCTCTATTATGATTCCGCGGCCCTGGCTCCGGTGGCGGAGCGCATTGCCGACTTTGCCCGCCGGGAGGGCCTGGAGGCCCACGCCCGCTCCGTGCTGATCCGTCAAACTTCTCAGGAGGTGTCCCCATGAGCCGTTTTCTCTCTCCCCGGGCCGCCGCCCTGGCGCCCTATACTCCCGGTGAGCAGCCCCAGGACCAGGCCTACATCAAGCTCAACACCAACGAAAGCCCCTTCCCCCCCTCCCCCAAGGTGCTCCAGGCCGTCTCCCGGGCAGAGATCCGGAAACTGAATCTCTACTCCGATCCCACCTGCGGCCGTCTCAACGCTGCCCTGGCCGCCCGGTACGGGCTCCAGCCGGAAAACGTCCTCTCCGCCAACGGCTCCGATGAGATCCTGGCCTTTGCCTTCTGCGCCTTCTGCGGAAAGGGCGCGGCCTACGCCGACATCACCTACGGCTTTTATAAGGCCCAGAGCGCCCTCTTCGGCGTGGACACCACCATCGTGCCCCTGCGGGAGGATTTCACCCTGCATGTGGACGACTACATGGACTTCCCCGGCACCATCATCATCGCCAATCCCAACGCCCCCACCGGCATGGCCGTGCCCCGCGCCGACATCCAGCGGCTGCTGGACGCCGATCCGGACCGGCTGGTGATCGTAGACGAGGCGTACGTAGATTTCGGTGCGGAGAGCTGCGTGCCCATGATCTACCGGTACGACAACCTTCTGGTGGTGCAGACCATGTCCAAGTCCCGGTCCCTGGCCGGCGGCCGGGTGGGCTATGCCCTGGGTGCACCGGAGCTCATCGCGGACCTCAATCGGGTGAAGTACAGCTTCAACCCCTACAATGTCAACCGCCTCTCCCTGGCCGCCGGCGCCGCCGCCGTGGAGGACGAGACCTATTTCCAGGCCTGCTGCGCCGCCGTCTGCCGTACCCGGGCCTGGGCCGCCGGAGAGCTGGAGGCCCTGGGGTGCACGGTGCTGCCCTCTCAGGCCAACTTCCTCTTCGTCCGCTGTCCCGGTCTCTCCGGGGGAGAGGTGTACCGGACGCTGCGGGAAAACGGCATTCTGGTGCGCTGGTTTGACAGCCCCCGCATCCGGGACTTCGTCCGCATCACCATCGGCGACCAGGAACAGATGCAGGCCCTGGTGGACCAGGTGGCCCAGATGCTGGAAGCAAACGCATGAAAGGAGGCAAGGCCATGCGCACCGCACACATCCAACGCGACACCCGGGAGACCCAGATCTCCCTGGACCTGTGCCTGGACGGCACCGGCAAGGCCGACATCCGCACCGGCTGCGGCTTTCTGGACCACATGCTGGAGCTCTTCGCCCGCCACGGCGATTTTGACCTCGCCGTGAATTGCCAGGGCGACACCCAGGTGGATGACCACCACAGCGTGGAGGACATCGGCATCTGCCTGGGCCAGGCCTTCACCGACGCCCTGGGGGACAAGCGGGGCATCCGCCGCTACGGCCAGTTCCTGCTGCCTATGGACGAGACGCTGGTGCTGTGCGCCTGCGACCTCAGCGGCCGGGACTATTTGGGCTGGAGCGTGGACCTGCCCGCTGCCAAGGTGGGCACCTTCGACACGGAGCTGGCCAAGGAGTTCTGGCTGGGCTTCGTGCGCCGCTGCCCCGCCTCCGTCCACTTCCGGGAGCTTTCCGGCGAGAACACCCACCACGTCCTGGAGGCCGTGTTCAAGGGGGCGGGCCGGATGCTGAAGGAGGCCGTGGCCCCTGACGAAAAGCACCTTCAGGACATCCCCAGCACCAAGGGCGTGCTGTGACGGAGGTGGACGCATGATCGCCATCGTGGATTACGGCGTGGGGAACCTCTTTTCCCTGCGCTCCAGTCTCCAGGCCCTGGGTCTGGAGGCGGAGGTCACCGGCGCGGCGGACCATCTCCGCGCCGCGGACCGCATCATCCTCCCCGGCGTGGGCGCCTTCGGCGACGCCCGGCGGAAGCTGGACGAGACGGGGCTTGTCCCCGTGCTGCTGGAGGAAGCGGAGAAAAAGCCGCTGCTTGGCATCTGCCTGGGGATGCAGCTGCTCTTTGACAGGAGTTTCGAGTACGGGGAGCACCCCGGGCTGGGGCTGGTGCCCGGCGAGGTGGCCGCTCTCCGGGAGGACCTGGAGGACCCTGCGCTGAAGGTCCCCCACATGGGCTGGAACAGCCTGGAGATCCGCCGGGACGACCCCCTCTTCCGCTACGTGAAAAACGGGGAGTACGTCTACTATGTCCACAGCTTCTACGCCCGCCGCTGCACGGAGAGCACCCTGGCCACATCCCGCTACGGGAACGTGGACGTCACCGGGGTGGTGCGCAGTGGCAACGTCTACGGCACCCAGTTCCACCCGGAGAAGTCCGGCGACACGGGGCTGCGGCTGCTCAAGGCCTTCGGCGAGCTGTGACAGCGCGCAAAAAAGGAGTGATCCCTATGGAAATTTTCCCTGCCATCGACCTGCGGGGCGGACAGGTGGTCCGGCTCTACCAGGGCGATTATGACCGGGAGACGGTCTACGACGCGGACCCCTGCGCCGTGGCCCGGCGCTTCCGGGACGCGGGTGCCCGGTTCCTCCACGTGGTGGATCTGGACGGCGCCAAGGACGGCACCCTGGCCAATTTCGATACCATCGCCGCCATTGCCCGCCAGGGGGGCCTGTCCATTGAAGTGGGCGGCGGCATCCGCACGGAGGAGCGCATCCGCCGCTACCTGGACCTGGGGGTGGACCGGTGCATCCTGGGCACTATTGCGGTGCGGGACTTCGAGTTCACCCGGCGCATGGCGGAAGCCTATGGTCCCAAGGTGGCGGTGGGCGTGGACGCCCGTGACGGCTTCGTGGCCATCAGCGGCTGGAAGGAGCTCTCCGATGAGCGGGGCGTGGACTTCTGCCGCCGGCTGCGGGACGTCGGCGTCCGGCGGGTCATCTACACCGACATCAGCCGGGACGGCGCGGAGTCCGGCACCAATCTGGACCTCTACCGGGAGCTTACGACCATCGACGGCCTGGAGATCACCGCCTCCGGCGGCGTCAGCTCCCTGGAAGAGCTCCGGACGCTGCGGGACATGGGCGTCCGGGCCGCCATTCTGGGCAAGGCCCTCTACACCGGGCGGCTGGATCTGGCCGCCGTCATCCGGGAGGTGGGCGCATGCTAGCCAAGCGGATCATCCCCTGCCTGGACGTCCGGGACGGGCGGGTGGTGAAGGGCACCAATTTTCTCCAGCTGCGGGACATGGCGGACCCGGTGGAGATGGCCCGGTTCTACAACGCCTCCGGCGCCGACGAACTGGTCTTTTATGACATCACCGCCTCCGCCGAGGGCCGGGGGCTCTTTACGGACATCCTCCGCCGGGTGGCCTCGGAGATCTTCATCCCCCTGACCGTGGGCGGCGGCATCCGCACCCTGGACGACTTTGACCGGGTGCTCAAGTGCGGCGCGGACAAGGTCAGTGTCAACTCCGGCGCCATCGCGGACCCCTCCCTCATCGGCGCAGCGGCCAAGAAGTACGGCGACCAATGCGTGGTGCTGTCCATGGACGTCAAACGGGTGGACGGACACTTCCGGCTCTTCGCCAAGGGCGGCCGGGAGGACACCGGCATCGACGCCATGGAGTGGGCCGTCCGGGGCGTGGGTGACGGCGCGGGCGAGATCGTCCTCAACTCCATCGACACCGACGGCGTCAAGGGCGGCTTTGACCTGGAGATGCTGGACGCCCTGGCCGCCCGGGTCAGCGTGCCCATCATCGCCAGCGGCGGTGCCGGGACCATGGAGGATTTTGCCGCGCTTTTCACCCACCCCGGCATCGACGCGGGGCTGGCCGCCTCCATTTTCCACACCCGGCAAGTGGACATCCAAGACCTGAAGCACTTCCTCCGCGCCGGTGGCGTGGAGATGCGGCTGTAACCCAACAGAAGGAGCAAACCGACATGGAACTGAAATTTGACGAAAAAGGCCTGATCCCCGCCATCGTCCAGGATCACTACACCAAAGAGGTGCTGACCCTGGCCTACATGAACGCCGAGAGCCTGGCCATCACCATCGACGAGCGGCGCACCTGCTTCTGGAGCCGCAGCCGTCAGGAGCTCTGGCGCAAGGGCAACACCTCCGGCAACGTGCAGCACGTGGTGTCCATCACCGCCGACTGCGACGGCGACGCATTGGTGGTGGAGGTGGTGAAGGATGGCCCCGCCTGCCACACCGGCGCGGAGAGCTGCTTTTTCAATGAGATCTACCTCTCCCCCGAGCTCAAGCAGTTCAGCTACGAGGGGCTCTACCACCTCATCCAGGGCCGCAAGACCGCTCCCAAGGAGGGCAGCTACACCACCTACCTCTTTGAAAAGGGCCTGGACAAGATCCTCAAGAAGGTGGGCGAGGAGTGCACGGAGGTCATCATCGGCGGCCGCAAGGAGGACCGGGAGGAGACGATTTATGAAATCGCGGACCTCACCTACCACGTGATGGTGCTGATGGTGCAGATGGGCATCTCTGTGGAGGACATCACCCGGGAGCTGGAAAAGCGCCATGTGGTGGACCACAAGGTCAAGCAGGAGCGGATGCAATGACGCCTTCCTGCTGTGCTGTCCACGTCCACACCACCCTCTGCGACGGCAAAGACACTCCGGAGGCCATGGCCGCCGCGGCCTATGACGCCGGGGTGCGGCACCTGGGCTTTTCCTGTCACAGCCACACCCCCATCCCCGACGACGAGGGTGCGGTGCTGCCCGCCGATATGGCGGAGTACCGCAGCCGGGTCCTGGCCCTGCGGGAGGCATACGCCGGACGGATGGAGGTGCTGCTGGGCCTGGAGTGGGACAGCCAATCCGATGTCTCCCCCCAGGGCTTCGACTATTGGATCGGCAGCGTCCACTACCAGTCCGGCGGCGGGAAGTTCTATGCTGCCGACTGGGGCGAGGCCCAGTTCGCCGCCTGCCGGGATGAGCTCCACGGCGGCGATGCCCTGGCGGTGACCGAGGGATATTTCGCCCAGGTGGCCGCCGTGGCCGCCCGGAAGCCCACCATCCTGGGACACCTGGACCTCATCACGAAGCACAACGCCGGTGGGCGCCTCTTCGACGAGTCCGCCCCCCGCTATCGCGCCGCCGCTCTGGCAGCCCTTCACGCCGCCGATCCAGCCGCCACGCTGCTGGAGATCAACACCGGCGGCGTGGCCCGGGGCTACCGCACCGCCCCCTACCCCGCCCTGTTCCTGCTGCGGGAGTGGCGGACCATGGGTGGGCAGGTGATCCTCACCTCCGACGCCCACAGCGCCGATGCCATCGTCTTTGGCTATGACCAGGCCGCAGAGCTGGCCCGAGCGGCAGGCTTTTCCCACTCCGTGATCCTGACGGCGTCAGGACCGGCGGACTGTTCCCTTTGAAAGGAGTTTCCATGTATTCCACCGTGATTTTTGATCTGGACGGCACCCTGCTCAACACCATCGCGGATCTGGCGTCCGCGGGGAACCGGGTGTGCCGGGCACACGGCTGGCCGGAGTTTTCCACAGCGGAATTCCAAGCCATGGTGGGCCACGGCATCCCCAACCTGGTGTCCCGGTTCTCCCCCGAGGAGGCCCGGACGCCAGAGCAGCTGGCGCGGACCCTGGCGGAATTCTCCGATGCCTACGATGCGTGCTGTATGGACAACACCGCCCCCTACCCCGGCATGCCGGCGCTGCTGGCCCGCCTCCGGGCATCCGGTATCCAAATGGCGGTGTACTCCAACAAGGCCGACGCTTTCAGCCAGCGCCTCATCGCCCACTACTTCCCCGGTGTGTTCGATCTGGTCCAGGGGAAGGTGGAGGGCATCCCGGTGAAGCCCGATCCCACCGGCATCCGGCTGATCCTCTCCCGGCTCTCCGCCCGGGCGGAGGAGACGCTGGTGGTGGGAGACAGCAGTGTGGACATCCGCACCGGGCAAAATGCCGGCGCGGACACCTGCGGCGTCACCTGGGGCTTCCGGTCCCGGGCCTCCCTGGAGGAGGCGGGCGCCGCCAACCTGGCGGACACGGCAAAGGAGCTGGAAGCCATCATCCTGGGAGGTGCGGCATGCAGATGACCATCGACGAGGTAATGGGCTTTCTGGACGAGACGGCGGAGCAGTTTCCTCCGGCGCTTTTTGACGAGCTCAACGGCGGCGTCAATCTTCTGGAGGATACGGTGCCGGATCCGGACTTTCCGGAGGGTGAGATGTTCATCCTGGGAGAGTACTGCAACGACATGATGGGCCGCTACATCAACCTCTACTACGGCTCCTTTGCCGCCCTGGCCAGACAGGAGGACTGGGACCGGGAAACCTGGGAAGCCGAGCTGCGGACCACGCTCTCTCACGAGCTCACCCACCACATGGAACAGCGCAGCGGTCTCCACGCCCTGGACGACCGGGACGCAGAGGAGCTGGAACAGTGGCGGGAGGAATTCGGCCTTTGAATGCACAACTCCCCCGGCGCGGAAATTCCGCGCCGGGGGAGTTCTCTTTGCGGTTCAGCGCAATTGCAGCGACCGCTCCAGCTCACCCCGGAAATCCGGGTGGGCAATGGAGATCAGCGCCCGGGCCCGCTCCAGACAGCTCTTGTATTTGAGGTTCACCACGCCGTACTCCGTGGCCACGTACTGCACCATGGTCCGGGGCGTGGTGACGATGCCGCCGGGGGTGAGGTCCGGACGGATCTTGCTGCGGAGCACGCCGTTTTTATCCCGGTAACTGGAGCGCAGAGCGATGATGCTCCTGCCGCCCGGCGACCACTGGGCACCGGTGACCCACTCCAGCTGGCCGCCGGTTCCGGAGTACATCCGCGGCCCCACGCTCTCGGCGTTGACCTGGCCGGTGAGGTCGATCTCCATGGCGTTGTTGATGGACACCACGCAGCGGTTCTGGGAGATGACCCGGGGATCGTTCACCCAGCGCACCTCCCGGAAGCACACGTCCGGATTCCCATCGCAAAACGCCCACAGATCCCGGTCGCCCACACACAGCGCTCCCACCGTCCGTCCGGGACAGACCTGCTTTCGGCTGTTGTTCACCACGCCCTGGCGCATGAGGCCCATGAGGCAGTTGGTCACCACCTCGGTGTGGACCCCCAGGTCCCGCTTCCCTGCGTAGACCAGGCACTCCCCAATGGCATTGGAGAGGCCGCCCAGGCCGAACTGCACGCAGTCCCCGTCGCGGATCATCTCCGCAATGTGCCCGGCAATGAGCCGGTCCACCTCTCCGGTGGGCGGCGGGACGTTCTCCGCCAGGGTATGATCGCTCTCCACGATGGCGTCCGCCTCGGAGACGTGGTAGAGGAGATGGTATTCCCCGTCGGTGGACAGCACCGGCAGCCGGGGGTTCACCTCCACGATCACCACCTCGCTCTGCTCCATCACGCCCCGATCCAGATGGGAAGCGGAGATGCTGCGGCTCATCCATCCGTTTTCATCCGGCGGGGCGCAGGTGATCACCGTCACCCGGGGATGCCGGGCGCAGATCCAGGCCCCGTCCTCGCTGAGATGGGTAGGCACAAAGTGGACATTCCCCTGAGGCAGCAGCATCCGGTCCCCGGAGAGAAAGTTTACATAATATTGAACCAGGTCCTGATTTTCCGGCAGCAGCAGTTCCGTGTCCACCGGCGTGAAAAGGGAATCCAGCTCGATGCGCTCCCCCCGCTGCCGCAGCCGCCGGGTCAGGGCCTGATCCACGGCATATGGCCAGCTGGCGGCGCCGGGCATGGCCACCCGGTCTCCATTTCGGATCAGCGCCGCCGCCTCATCTGCGGTGACCTTCAGCGCCTGATACTGGCTGCGCCAGTCTCCCGTACCTGCCAGCCGTCCCCGGCGCACGGGCTTCATCTCCCTTGTATCCATGATGTCCTCCTTCGCGCGTGTTCCCTGCTATTGTACCTGTTTTTTCCCGCCGGCGCAACCAACTTTCTCCAGAAAAGGCAGCGCCGCCGGCAGCCGGCGGCGCTGTGCTTTTTCAATACATGAGGTCCACCAGACCGGTGGTGAGGATGGGGATGAAGGTCAGTGCCAGCAGTTCCACGATCAATACGATATAGAACGGGATGCTTTCCACGATGAAGTCTTTCAGCTTGCACTTCGTCTCGCTGCACACCACGAACATCAGCGTGCCCATGGGAGGAGACAGGGAACCGATGGCCATGTTGAAGATGAATACCATGAGGAACTGGACCTCATTGATGCCGTAATTCATGGCGATGGGGAACAGCAGCGGCACCAGGATGATCATGGCGGCGTTGCCCTCCACGAACATGCCCACCAACAGCAAAAACAGATTCATTAGAATCAGGAACACATACTTGTTGTCGCTGACCTCCAGCATGGCCTCCGTCAGCATCTGAGGGATACGCTCCTTGGTGAGCACCCAGCTCAGGGCGTTGGCGGCGCCGATGATCAGCATGATGCTGGCAGTGGAGAACACGGTCTCCTGCAGGCCGTTTTTGATGGTCTTCCAATCCAGTTCCTTGTAAAGGAGGCCCAGCAGCACGGAGTAGACCACGGCCACAGCGCCGGCCTCGGTGGCGGTGAACACGCCCATCCGGACGCCACCGATGATGATGACCGGCAGGCACATGGGCAAAATGGCTTCCCGCACCACCGGAGCGGCCTCCGCCCAGGTGAGGCGGTGATCCCGGGAGGGGGCATACCCGCGTTTTTTGGAGATGATGGACACGGTGATCATCTCACCGGCGCACAGCAGGATGCCTACACCGATGCCGGAAACGAACAGCTTGCCGATGGACACGTTGGCCAGAGAACCGCACAGGATCATGGCGATCCCCGGAGGGATCAGGGGCGTGATCATGGCGGAGGCGGCGGTGACCACGGAGGAGAACTCCTTGCTCATGCCCTTTTTCTCCATCTCAGGCACCAGCATCCGGGCCTCCATGGCGGCGTCCGCCAGACTGGAGCCGGAAAGGCCGCCCATCAGCGTGGACAGCAGCACGTTCACCTGAGCCAGACCGCCCCACAGGCGGCCGGTGAGGATGTCGCACAGGGCCATGATCCGGCGGGTGACACCGGAATAATTCATGAATACGCCGGAGCAGACGAAAAACGGGATGGCCAGCAGAGACAGGCTCTGCACGGAGGAAACCAGCCGCTGTCCCAGGATCATGGAGCCCACGTCGGGATTGAGCAGGAAATACACAGCCGAACCGCCGATGATGGAGAGGAATACCGGGACCTTGATGAACAGCAGCACCATCATGATGCACAGCGCCACCGCGATCTGAACACTCATGCCTCTCCCTCCTTCTCTTCCTCGGCCGCAGGCGCCTTGTGGGCAATGAACTGCTGGTAAGCACCGAACAGCATACTGACGATCATCAGCGCGCCGCCGATGGGCACCGCGATATAGGCCACATCATAGGAAAGCCGCAGCACATCCGTGCGTTTGGTGGTCCCGGCCAGCTGCAGGTAATAGGACATCTCCTGCATGAACAGGTATCCCAGGATCAGCAGCTCCAGCAGCACGTCAAACCGCTCGATGAACCGCCCGATCTTTTTGGGCAGGGCATCCACCAGGATCTCAATGGCAATGTGGGAGCCGCTCCGGAACGCGGCGCTGCCGCCCAGAAACACCACGGACAAAAACGAGAGCATCTGCACCTCTTCCATCCAGGCAATGGGATCCCGGAAGATGTAGCGCCGCATGACGCCCACAAAGGTCAGGCAGATCAGCCACACCACCAGAATGCAGGCTGCCAGCATATCCAGATTCCCCAGAAACTTCCAGATTTTCTTATTTTGCATCCAAAAAGCCTCCTCTCTCTTCCATCCCGGGGCTTCAGTCCAGGAAATCGCAGGTACTGCCAGGTGTCTGCGGCACCGCGTAATATCCGTTTTCCAGCTGTACGGGATATCGGAAATATTTTCTCAAGTGCGGGATCGCCTCCAGGAACAGACTTGGGTGCCCCACCGCGATATGGTTGAACAGCACCATATGCTGGTGGATCTGTCCCATGTCTCCCACATGGGGGATCACCGGTACGCCCATTTTTTTGGACATCAGGCTAATGAGGATAAATTCGGAAATACCGCCCACCCGGACAGCGTCAACCTGATTGATATCCATGGCGCCGGCCAGGAGGTAGTTTTTAAAGATCACCTTGTTGGGGACATGCTCGCCCAGTGCAATGCGGATAGGATGGAACGCCCGCCGCAGCGTCTGATGGGCCAGCACATCGTCGGGATCCGTGGGCTCCTCCACCCAGTAGGGGTCGATGGACCGCAGCTGATCGATGACGTACAGAGCCTTTTGCAGCGTCCACTGCTGGTTGGCATCCACCATGATGGTGGCGGCATCTCCCGCGGTCTTCCGGATCAGCTCCGCCCGGCGGATATCCCGCTGGGGATCAGCGGATCCCACCTTCAGCTTCATGGCGGTGAACCCCTTCTCCAGCGCCCGCTTGGTGTTCTCCACCACCAGATCGTCCGGGTAGTTGAACCAGCCCACAGAGGTATCATAGCCTCGGTAGCCGGTGCGCAGCACCGTCTCACGCTCCTCCCGGCCCTTCCAGCCTTCCCGGAGAAGCTCCAGCGCTTCCTCCTTGGTCAGCAGATCCTCTACATAGCGGAAATCCAGCAAAGAGACGATCTGCTCCGGCCGGAGCTGGATGAGCAGCTTCCAAAGCGGCACATCCTCCGCTTTGGCCCACAGGTCAAAGCAGGCATTGGTGATGCTGGCCAGAGCCAAGTGCACCACGCCCTTGTGGGGACCCAGCCAGCGGTAGCAGGGAGAATCCGTCAGCGCAGCGAACACCGCGCCGTAATCGCTCATCAGCTCATGGATCTCCCGCCCCACCAGAGACTCGCTGAGATACTCGATGGCCCTGCACACCAGATCGTTGCCGCTGCCCAGCGTGAACGCCAGCCCTACGCCGTCCAAAGGTCCGTTCGTTTTCAGACGGCAGACCGCATACGCATAAACAGGTACTGTATGTACCGCATCGGAGCCCGCTCCGTTTTCCAGATCAAAGCGGCGGTCCTCCACTTCGATCCCCGTGATGACCACTTCTTTCATGTTCTGCCTCCCACAGCACAAAACCGGACGAATCCCGTAAAACAGAAGCAGGAGGGACAAGGGCATCTCATCCACTTGTCCCTCCTGATGTCACTTCAATTCGTCAATCTTGAAAAAGATCACTCCATCAGGCCGCGGACATAGCCGTACAGATCCTCGCGCCAGCCCTCGGTGATGGTGGGATCCTCATACAGGCCGCTGGCGGCCTCGGCAAACTTCGCGCGCTCTTCATCGCTCAGATCGATGATGGTGACGCCGTTGGCCTCCATATCGGCCACATACTGCGCCAGCATCTCATCCTGCAGCTGGTTGTTGTACAGGCCGGCCTCATCGCCGGTCTCGCACAGCCACTGCTGCTGCTCAGGCGTCAGGCTCTGGAAGAAGTCCTCGTTGGTGATCCACTGGATGGGCATCTTCACGTGAGAGGTCATGGTGATGTACTTGGCCACCTCATAGTAGGCCTGGCCGTACAGCGTGGCCATGGGGTTCTCCATGCCCTCCACGGTACCCTGCTGGGTGGCGGTGTAGACATCGCCCAGAGCCATGGCGGTAGGCGCCGCGCCCATGAGCTCAAAGGCCTTCATGTAGCTGGGCGTGGTGGGCGTGCGGATGATGAGGCCCTGCATGTCCTCAATGGTATACACGGGCTTGGTGGTCATGATGTTGCGCTCGCCGTACGCCCAGTTGGCGGTGAGGATGTGGATGCCGTTTTCAGCCAGCAGCGCTTCCTGCTCGTCCCACCAGTCGGACTCCACCAGCTTCCAGCACTGATCCCAGGAATCATAGATGTACGGGCAGGAGGCAATGGTGATCTCCGGAGCGCCGTATTCCGCCAGGAAGGAGGCATCGCTGATGCAGATGATGGGCTCGCCCATGACGATCTGCTCGGTGAGGTCGCCCTGGGAGCCCAGCTGGCTGGAGGGGAACAGCTCCAGTTCCATCGTGCCGCCGCTGCGCTCCGCCAGGAGCTCTGCCCAACGCTGCATGGCAAGATCGGTAGGCTCGCCGGGGTTGTTGCCGTAACCGGCCTGGATCACGATCTTCTCAGCGGCTTCCTCTCCGCCTTCTCCGCCCTCCTGGGCAGTCTCGCCGTCACTGCCGCCACAGGCAGTCAGGGCAAATAAGCTGGTTCCAACCATCAGCGCCGCAAGAATTCTTTTCATCTTTTCCATACCTGTTCTCCTTTGTTTTTTTCTACGCCAGAAGGAACACGTGTTTAATCGGAAAAACTGCCCGCTTCCCTGCGCTGGAAATTCGGCGGATCTTCAGCGGTCCCACTGGACTTTCCACCGGCCATACAGCAAGGCTTCTGACTGCTTTTCCCTAGATCGCGTTCATTATACTACACGTGTTCAATTTGTGTCAATCGTCTATATTTCTATGTTTATTTTTCTTTTTTTGTCTACTTTGACAGATTTCGTTCCTTTACATACAGCGCACAAAATGCCGCCGAAAATCAGTTGACAACCTGCCGAAACTTGATAAAATGAAAAAAACGATGCAGTTTCAGCAAAGGAGGAGTGCCTGTGAACAGTTCCGAGATCGCAAAATTGGCGCACGTGTCCAGAACCACCGTGTCCCGTGTGCTCAACGGGCATGGTAATGTCTCTGAGAGCACCCGACAGCGGGTGGAGGCCGTGATCCGGGAACACAACTATTTTCCCGATGCTGCGGCCCGGAATCTGGTGGGCAAGCAGAACAAGGTTCTGGCCCTGTTCATCATTGACCTGGCCGCCAACCGTGACCAGTACACCATTTCCCGCTCCCAGTTTTTCTATGATTACATCGCCTACGCCATTGATATTGCCAACCGCCACGGCTACAACCTCCTGACCACCATTGTCCATCAGGACAACATGGACGACATCGACCGTCTTTTCCAGAGCCGCAGCATTGCCGGCGGCATCCTCATGGGAGACCATCTGGACCAGACCCTCCTGGCCCGGTTTGCCGCCAGAGGCTACAAGCTGATGCTCTACAATCAGATCCGCCGCAGCCCGGCCCCCAACATCCTGGTGGTGAACTACGACAACTTCCGCTGCGGACTGCTGGCCGGCGAGGCGCTGGTCCGCCAGGGCCACACCAAGATCGCCCATGTCACCGGCGAGCCGGACAAACTCTCGGTACAGGACCGGCTGGAGGGCTTTGAATCCGCCCTCACCGCCGCCGGCATTCCCTTTGACCGCAAGCGCTATCTGGAATACGGCGCCTTCAACCGCCGCGCCGGAGGCTATGATGCCACCACCCGGCTCCTCCGCCGCAACTGGGAGGACCTGCCCACCGCGCTGTGCGCCGGCTCCGCCACCATGCTCATGGGCACCTTTGAAGCCATCCGGGATCTGGGTCTGCGCATCCCGGAAGACATTTCCCTCATCGGCATCGACAATGTGGACACCGCCATGTATACCACGCCGCCTCTGTCCATCGTCTCCACCTCCTGCGAGGAGATCGCCAAAGTGACGGTAGCCCGGCTGATCCAGCTGGTGGAGGAGGACAGCGTGGAGGGCTGCGACTACGTGATCCCGGACGTGACGCTGGACCTGCGCAGCAGCATCCGCGCTATGACCGAGGGCTGACAAAGTACAAAAAACGCGCCGGGTCCCCATGGGGACCCGGCGCGTTTTTCCTGTTCGCTCAGGGCTGCTTGCCGATATAGGCCAGCACACCGCCGTCGGCATACAGGATATGCCCGTTGACAAAATTGGAGGCGTCGGAGGCCAGGAAGATGGCCGGACCCATCAGATCCTCCGCCTCACCCCAGCGCCCGGCAGGCGTCCGCCCCACGATGAACTGATCGAAGGGATGCCGGCTGCCGTCGCTCTGCCGCTCCCGCAGCGGCGCGGTCTGCTGGGTGGCGATATAGCCGGGCCCCAGGCCGTTGCACTGGATGTTCTGGCTGCCGAATTCCGAGCAGATGTTCTGGGTCAGCAGCTTCAGTCCGCCCTTGGCGGCCGTGTAGGCCGCCACGGTCTCCCGCCCCAGCTCGCTGAGGATGGAGCAGACGTTGATGATCTTGCCGTGGCCCCGGGCCACCATGCCCGGCAGCACCGCCTTGGCCATGATGAAGGGCGCCACCAGATCCACATCCACCACCCGGCGGAAATCCTCCACCGCCATGTCGCACATGGGGATGCGCTTGATGATGCCGGCATTGTTCACCAGGATGTCGATGGGACCCACATCCCGCTCTACATCGGCCACCAGCTTCTGGGCCCGGGCCTCATCTGTAACGTCGCAGGGATAGCCCCGGACATCGGTAATGCCCTCCGCCGCATAGGAGGCCAGGGCCTTTTCCACCGAGGCGTCGCTGGTGGCGCAGAAGGCCACCTTGGCTCCGGCGGCATGCAGGGCGCGGGCAATGGCAAAGCCGATGCCATAGCACCCACCCGTCACCAGAGCGGTCTTTCCCTCCAGAGAGAACAGGTTTCTGATCTGCATTTCGGTCATGGTCTAACTCCTTTCCTGCACGTCAGTGCATCACTTTTCCGCCGGTGATGTTGATAGCCTGGCCGGTCATGTTGTCCGCGAAATCGGAGGACAGATACAGGAACATATGGGCGATGTCCTCCATGGTCTGGGCGCGCTTGAGGGGGATCCCCTCCAGGCGGGAGGCAAAGTAGGCCTCGGCGTCCCCGCCCTGGCGGCGGATGTCATCCAGGGCCCGCTCCCAGATGTTGGTGCGCACGATACCGGGACACACGCAGTTGACGTTGATGTTGTAGGGCGCGGCGTACTGCGCGATGGACTGGGTCATGCCGGTGACACCGAACTTGGAGGTGGTGTAGGCCACGTTGGTGGGGAAGCCGTATTTGCCGGCCTGAGAGCACATGTTCACGATCTTGCCGGAGCGGTTGGGGATCATCACCCGCAGCACCGCCTGATCCACGAAGAAGGTGCCCTTGGTGTTGACGTTGAGCTGCTTGTCATAGTCGGCCTCGGTGGCCTCCAGAAAGTCCACCGCGCCGAACACGCCCGCCACGTGGTTCAAAATATCCACCCGGCCGAAAGCCTCCATGGCCGCAGCCACCATGGCGTCGATCTGCGCCTTGGACGTGACGTTGCAGCAGTTGGACAGGGCCTTGACAGAGAACCGTTCCCGGATCTCGGCAGCCACAGCCTCCGCCGCCGCGCCGTCCATATCAGATACCAGCACATTGGCGCCGGCCTCCGCCAGCATCAGCGCCGTGCAGCGGCCCATGCCGCCTCCGCCTCCGGTGACGATGGCGTTCTTTCCCGCCAGAGAAATTGCGACTCCCACTGTGAAACATCCCTTTCTGTTCAAGTTTTTCGGGCATATGTAAACGCGTGACCATCCCCGTCACACCCCTTGCGGGAGGCTGCCGTCATCCATGGCCAAGTCTTGCAGATCTACACTTTTCGATATCATATGCCCATCTTTACGCTCAATATAACACAGGGGCTGCAAATGTGCAAGTAGATTTTTACACGTGTTTACTTTTGTTTTTTGACTTTTTCCCCCTGCTCCCTCTTCCCTGCCGGGCCATTTTGCCGTATAATCAGGAAAACGCTGCAAGCGCCTGAAAAGGAGGATGTGCCATGCGCATCACCAAGCATCTGCTGGATCACATGGTCCACTGCTACTGCGCCGGCTCCCTGATTATCGACGGCGTGCCCCACGCCGTGCTGGCCGGCGAGGACCGGGGCGCAGCCTGCTATGCCTATGCCGCGCCGGATTTCACCCAACGGGAGGCACTCTGGGAAAACCGGGGCGGCACCATGTGCCTGATCCCCCTGCCTGGCCGGGACGGGGAATTCCTGGCCGTAGAGAACTTCTTTCCCGTCTTTCAGTCCGAGACCGCCAAGCTGGTCTGGGGCCGGAAAGAAGCGGGACAGTGGGTCCTGCGGGACTTCCTCTCCCTTCCCTACGTCCACCGCTTCGACATCCTGACCTCCGGCGGACGGCAGTATCTCTTTGCCGCCACGCTGTGTACCTCCAAACAGCACCAGGACGACTGGTCCGATCCCGGCGCTCTGTACGCCTGTCCCCTGCCGGACGATCTGACCCAGACGCCCCGGCCGGAGCGGCTGCTGGGCGGCATGGTGCGCAACCACGGCTATTGGAGGGGTACCTGGGAGGGCCGCCAGGCCGCCTTTACCGCCTGTGACTCGGGGGTATATGTCTCCCTGCCTCCCCTGGCTCCGGAGGAGGGATGGGCGGTGCAGCATTTGCTGGACGGCCCTGTCAGCGATATCGCGCTGTGCGACATTGACGGCGACGGGCTGGACGAGATGGCTTTGATCTCCCCCTTCCATGGCGATGCCTTGACCATTTATCATCAGAAAAACGGCGGGTGGGAACCGGTCTTCCAGCTCACCGCGCCCTTTGCCCACACCCTTTGGGGCGGCACGCTGCTGGGCCGTCCCGCCTTTCTGGTGGGGGCCCGCCGGGGGGACTGCGCCCTCTCCCTGATCCGCTGGGACGCAGACCGGGGCTTTTCCGTCACCGCGCTGGACCACGGCGGCAGCAGCAATGTCTCCGTCTTTTCCCTGCCGGGACAGGACGTGGTGGTCTCCGCCAACCATACCGCCGGGGAGGCCGCTGTGTATGTGCTGGAGGATGTGCCTTGCGAAACCTCTCCTGTCACGATATAATGAAAAAAACGCCCACGGGCAGTTCAGATTTTGAAAAAGGGGATATCGTGTTATGAAACTGGTGACCTATTCCAAAAACGGTCAGGCCCCCCAGGTGGGCCTCATCGGCACTGATCCGGAGAAGATCGTGCCGGTCTCCGCCCTGGGCTTTTCCGCGCCGGATATGCCCGCCTTCATCGACCAGCTGGCTGGGGCCTCTCCCCTGTCCCTGCTGGACCGGGTAGACGCCGCGGCGGGGGATGCACGCGCCGCCTGCCGGCTGCTGGCCCCCATTCGCCGTCCCCGGCAGGATGTGGTGTGCCTGGGGGTGAACTACTATGAGCACCGGGACGAGACGTTGGCCTCCAACATCAAGTACGACGGCAAGCTTTCGAATCCCGTGTACTTCAGCAAGCGGGTCAATCAGGCGGTGGACCCGGACGGAGAGATCGAGAGCCACACCGGCCTCACCGCCGCGCTGGACTACGAGGTGGAGCTGGCGGTGGTGCTGGGCCGGGATGCCCGGGACGTGCCGGCGGAGGATGTGGAACAGTATGTGCTGGGCTACACTGTCCTCAATGATGTCAGCGCCCGGGACCTGCAGTCCGCCCACCAGCAGTGGTACTTCGGCAAGAGCCTGGATGGCTTCACTCCCATCGGTCCCTGGATCGTCACCCGTGACGAACTGCCCTGGATGCCCAAGGCGGGGATCCGCTCTTACGTCAACGGGGAGCTGCGGCAAAACAGCAGCACGGAGCTGATGATGACCAAGATCGACGCCGCCATCCATCAGCTCTCCCAGGGCATGACCCTGCTGGCGGGAACCATCATCGCCATGGGCACCCCCTCCGGCGTGGGCATGGCCTTCGATCCGCCCCGGTACCTGAAGCCCGGCGACGTGGTGCGCTGCGAGGTAGACGGCGTGGGCGTGCTGGAAAATACCGTGCGCTGAAAAAACGCGGGCGGCCTCCCCAGGAGGGAGCGCCGCCCGCGCACCGTTTTCTCTTACGCGTCCAGGCAGTCGGTCACAGCCTTGTCCAGCAGGGCCATGTCCTCCGCCGTCAGTTCCCAGTCGAACGCCGCGCAGTTCTGCGCCACCTTGGCCCGGCTCTGGGCCCCCACGATGCAGGAGGACACAAAGGGCTTGGCCGCGCACCAGTTCAGGGCGATCTGAGCCAGGGGCACCCCGCCGTGGTCCGCGGAGAAGCGGTCCATCTTCTCCAGCAGCGCCATGATCCGGGAGAACTCCGGCTCCTGGAAGTGCTTGTAGAAGCGGCTGCGGTTGTCCTTGGGATCAAAGTGCTGCAGCGTCCGGTAGGCGCCGGTGAGGATGCCGCCGCCCAGGGAGCCATAGGTCATGATGCCCATGCCCTGCTCTGCAGCCCAGCGCATCAGCTCCTCACTGTCCCGGTTGACCATGGAGTAGTGGGGCTGGAAGGCCTCGATCTCGCAGTACTGTCCCGCCTCCTCCATCTGCGCCTGGCTGAAGTTGGATACACCCACGTGAAGGATCTTCCCCTCCTTCTTCAGCCGGTTCAGAGCGTCCATGGTGGCCTCGAAGGGGGTGTTGGGGTCCGGCCAGTGGACCAGATAGAGGTCGATGTAGTCCGTCTGCAGGTTCCGCAGGGACTCCTCGCATTCCCGCAGGATCTTGGCCGGGTCTCCGTCCTTGACATATCCGCCGTTGATGTACTCGTTGCCGCACTTGGTGGAGATCACCACATCCTTCCGGGCGCCCATATCCCGCAGGGCCTTGCCCAGCACCTTCTCCGCCGCTCCGGCGTTGTAGGCCGGGGCCGTGTCAAAAAACGTAACGCCGGACTCCACCGCCGCCCGGATGGCGTCCAGCCGGGTCTCTTCGGGATTGGCGTCCCAGCCAACGCCGCCGATGCCCCAGGTACCCAGTGCCATCTCGGAAACCTGCATGCCGGTCTTTCCAAACTGCTTGTAGCGCATGTCATTCCTTCCTTTCCAGCCTGCCCGGTCTGCCGGGCGTTTCTTTTATTTTATCACACCCGCTGTCCCGGCGCCACCCCTTTGTCCGGGACCTGTCAGGAGGATGTTTTTTATGGAAGAATTGTTGTTTCGGGACCGCCGCGGCACCGACAGCGTGAAATGGAATCGTCTGACGCCCCGGTTCAGCCGGGAGGGGCTGCTGGGCCTGTGGGTGGCGGACATGGATTTCGCCGCCCCGGCCTGTGTCCGGGAAACGCTGGCACGGATGGCCGACTTCGGCGTGTTCGGCTACGACGCCGTGCCGGACGCCTTTTTTCAGGCGTTTCTGGACTGGGAGCGCACCCGCCACGGCTATGCGGCAGAGCGGAAATGGCTGCGGATCTGCCCCGGTGTGGTGGCAGCGCTGAACTGGCTGGTCCAGTCCCTGACCCAGCCGGGAGACGGCGTGGTGGTCCAGACCCCCGTCTACTATCCCTTCCTCTCCGCCGTCACGGATAACGGCCGCCGCCTGGTGGAAAATCCTCTGGTGAATCAAAACGGCGTCTACACCATGGATCTTCCCGGCCTGGAGCGGACGCTGCGGCAGGAGCAGGTGTCCCTGATGATCCTGTGCTCGCCCCACAACCCCGTAGGCCGGGTATGGACCCAGGAGGAACTGCGGCAGGTGCTGGCGCTTTGCAGCGCGGCAGGGGTCGTGGTGATCTCCGACGAGATCCACCAGGACTTCACCTTCGGCGGTGCCGTACATGTCCCTGCCGCCGCGGCGGGGACGGACGCCCGGGTCATCACCCTCACCTCTCCCAGCAAGACCTTCAATCTGGCGGGGCTCAAGACTGCCCTGGCCATTTTGCCGGACCCGGACCTCCGGGCCGCCTACGACCGTCACGTCCGGCCTCTCCATGCCGACGGCCCCGTGAGCCTTGGCATCGCAGCCGCCCAGGCAGCCTACACCGGCGGCGGGCCGTGGCTGGAGGCGGTGCGCCGCCAGGTGTGGGAGAATCACGGCATCCTCCGCCGGGAGCTGGCGGAGCGGTGTCCCGGCGTCACCCTCTCCCCTTTGGAGGGCACGTATCTTGCCTGGCTGGACCTGGGTATCCCGCCGGAGGCGCTGGTCGCGCTGGTGGAGGACCGGTGCGGCCTGGCGGTGGACTATGGTTCCTGGTTCGGCAGCGGTGGCACCGGGCACATCCGGCTGAATCTGGCCACCCGGCCGGGGCTGATCCGGCAGGCCGCCTCCGCCCTGCGGGAGGCCCTGTAATCGTAAAAAAGAAGCCGCCCCGGACCCGGGATATGGGCCGGGGCGGCATTTTTTACTGCCGGGCCGTCAGTCCCCCGTCCAGAAGGATGGTCTGGCCGGTGATGAACTGGGAGGCATCGGAGGTCAGCAGGAGCAAGAGGCCCGCCAGGTCCTGGAAGGTGCCGATGCGGCCCACGGGGATGCGGTCCGTCAGGCTCTTATAGAACACCGGGTCCTCCAGCTGCCGGGCGTTGATGTCCGTCTTGATGAAGGTGGGGGCGATGGCGTTGACGGTGATGCCGTCCGCCGCCACCTCGCAGGCGACCTGCCGGGTGAGCATGTTGATCGCTCCCTTGGAGGCGCAGTAGGCGGAATACCCCGCGTCGGAGACCCCCAGAAACCCCTTCACCGAGGAGATGTGCACGATCTTGCCGTACCGGCGGCGGCGCATGATCCGCACCGCCTCCCGGGTGACCACGAAAGCGGCCCGCAGGTTCAGATCCAGGATGCGGTCCCAGGTGGCGTCGTCCATGTCCTCCAGCAGTTTGGGTTCGTTCATGCCGGCGGCGTTCACCAGAATGTCCAGCCGCCCCAGCTCCGCCTCCGCCGCAGCCATCAGCTCCGCCACGGCGGCAGTGTCGGTGATGTCGCAGGGGCGGGCCAGCAGCCGCCGTCCTGTCCGGGACGCCGCCTCCTCCAGCTCCGGGAGGTCCGGGATCCGCCGGGCCGTCACCAGCACATCACAGCCGTTTTCCAGCAGCACCCGGGCCATGGCCCGTCCCAGTCCCCGGGTGCCGCCAGTGACCAGGGCGGTGCGGCCGGTGAGGTCAAAAAGCTCTGTCCGGGAGACCTTATCCACGGCGCTCCCTCCTTTCCGCGCCGTCGGAGCGGCGCTCCTCCCACACGGCGGACCAGGCGCTGTGGTCCGTGTGGAGCAGGTGGTGGGATTTCTCCCCCAGGGGCTTTTTCAGATACGTGCGATAGAGGGTCTGCACATCGGGATTTTCGTGGGAAAAGCGCAGCTGCGCGCCGGCGTCCATCTGCCAGAGGCGGCTGCCCCGGGCAGATGCGGCATCTCCGCTTTCATGGATGGGCTGTCCGCCGCCGCCGGCGCAGCCGCCGGGGCAGGCCATGACCTCCACGAAGTCGTACTCCGCCCGGCCGCTGTCCACAGCCTCCAGAAGCCTGCGGGTATTCCCCAGGCCGCTGACCACCGCCACCCGCAGCGTGCCCACGCCGGGCAGCTGGAACACGGCCTCCCGCCAGGGACGTCCGCCCCGGACCTGGGAGAAGGCGTCGGGATCCGGGTTCTTGCCGCAGGTGAGGTAATAGGCGCTGCGCAGCGCCGCGTCCATGACGCCGCCGGTGGTGCCGAAGATCACCGCCGCGCCGGTGCCGGTGCCCAGGGGGCTGTCGAAGGGCTCCTCCGGCAGCTTGCCGGGGACGATGCAGTCGCTGCGGAACAGGCGGCACATCTCCCGAGTGGTGAGCACCGCGTCCACATCCGGGTCCCCGAAGGCGCTGCGCATGGTGGGCAGTTCGCACTCCGCCTTCTTGGCAGAGCACGGCATGATGGACACCACGAACATCTTTCGGGAGTCGATGCCCCGTCGCTTGGCGAAATAGCTTTTGGCCACCGCCCCGAACATCTGCTGGGGGGACTTGGCGGTGGAGAGGTTCTCCGTATAGGAGGGGAACTGGGTCTTGAGGAACCGCACCCAGCCCGGGCAGCAGCTGGTGAACATGGGCCAGCGGTACTTCCCCCGGTGGGCCAGCCGCTCCAGAAGCTCGCTGCCCTCTTCCATGATGGTGAGGTCCGCGGCGAAATTGGTGTCGAACACATAGTCAAAGCCGATGCGCTTGAGGGCCGCCACCATGCGGCCCGGGGTCCCCAGACTGCGGGACAGGCCGAAGGCCTCCGCCCAGGCCACCCGCACCGCCGGAGCCACCTGGACCACGGTGGTGATCTCCGGGTCCGCCAGGGCCCGGAGGACCCGGTTGGTGTCGTCCCGCACCGTCAGAGCTCCCGTGGGGCAGTGCACCACGCACTGGCCGCAGAAGGTGCAGGCGGTATTTTTCAGGCTGCGGTTATAGCTCACGTCCACGGTCGTCCGGGAGCCGGTGCCCGCCACGTCCCAGATGTGCATGCCCTGGATCTTGTCGCACACCTGGATGCAGCGCATGCACTTGATGCACTTGGACGCCTCCCGCACCACCGGCACATCCAGATCCACCCGGGACCGCTCCAGCTGCACCTCATAGGGCTGGAAGTGGATGTTCAGGTCGTGGGAGAGCTGCTGGAGCTGACAGGTACCGCTGCGGACGCAGACGGTGCAGTTGGAGTTGTGCTGGGAGAGGATCAGCCGCAGGTTCGTCTTGCGGGCCTGCCGGACGCGCGGAGAGTTGGTGTGCACCACCATGCCCTCCGCTGCAGCGGTGTTGCAGGCAGGCACCAACCGCTCCGTTCCCTCCACCTCCACCACGCACATCCGGCAGGCGGCGATCTCGTTGATGTCCTTCAAAAAGCACAGGTGCGGGATGGGGATGCCGGCCTTTTCCGCCGCCTCCAGCACGGTGGTGCCCCGGGAGACCCGCACGTCCCGCCCGTCGATGGTCAGTTTTACCATGTCTCCACACGTCCTCCCTTGAAGATGCCGTAGCCGAAATGGTCACAGCGCAGGCAGCGGCCCGCCTCCTGGGCGGCCTCCTGATCCGTCATGCCGCACTCGATGCACCGGAAGTCGTCCCGGCGCTCCACCGCCTCCCGGCTGCCGCAGTCCACCCGGCCCCGGGAGTGCAGATCCGCGCACAGGGGGACCGGCACCTTCACCTCCGCCTTGATCTCATGATGGAAGCCCAGATATTCGTCGATGTTGGCCGCGGCAGCCTTGCCTGCGGCGATGGCCCGGATCACGGTAGCGGGACCGGTGACGCAGTCGCCGCCGGCAAACACGCCCTCCAGATCCGGCAGCCGGGTGCTGGCGTCGGCCAGCAACGTTCCGCCCCGCTGGATCTGGATGCCGCTTTGTTCGAAGCCGTGAGACTCAATGCCCTGCCCCACCGCCACGATGATGACATCCGCGGGGATCCGCACCGGCGGCGCGTCGGCGTTGCCGGGCCGGGGCCGTCCCTGGCGGTCCGGCTCTCCGATGAGCTGGGGCTGGGTCCACAGAGCGGCGGCGGAGCCATCCTCCCCCGCCTCGATGCGCACCGGTGCCTGGAGGGTCAGGATCTCCGCGCCCTCCGCCACAGCGCCCTCCACCTCCTCCCGCTGGGCGGTCATGTCCTCCCGGCGGCGGCGATAGACGCAGGTGACGCTGGCGGCCCCCAGGCGGATGGCGCTGCGGGTGACGTCCATGGCCACGTTGCCGCCGCCGATGACCACCACCCGTTTTCCGGAAAAGTCCGGCAGGTCGTCGTCCCCGATGCGGCGCAGCAGCTCCACGGCAGAGATGACGCCGGGGAAATCCTCCCCGGGGATGCCCGCCTTCTTGTCGGTGTGGGCCCCGATGGAGAGATACAGGCAGTCGTGCTCCCGCTTGAGCTGGTCGAAGGTGATGTCCTTGCCCACGTCCACCCCGGTATGCACCCGGATGCCCACGGAGAGCACCGAGGCGATCTCCTGGTCCAGCAGCTGCCGGGGCAGGCGATAGCTGGGGATGCCGTAGCGCATCATGCCGCCCAGCTGACGCTGCTTTTCATACACCGTCACCCGGTGGCCCATGAGAGCCAGGTAGTAGGCGGCTGAAAGGCCCCCCGGGCCGCCGCCGATGATGGCCACGGACCGGCCTGTGGCCGGTGCCTTCCGGGGCTGGGGCACCTCGCCGGCGTGGTCCGCAGCGTACCGCTTGAGGCCCCGGATGTTCACCGCGTCGTCCACCATGTTCCGGCGGCAGCGGGCCTCGCAGGGATGGTCGCAGATGTAGGCGCAGGCCGTGGGGAAGGGATTGTCCTTGCGGATGAGCCGCACCGCATCGGCGCAGCGCCCCTCCCGCACCAGGGCGATGTAGCCGGGGATATCCACCCCCGCCGGGCACAGCGCCACACAGGGCACCGGGTTTTTCAGGCTCCCCAGGCACCGGTGGTGGAGGATGTGCTCTTCATAGTCGTCCCGGAAGCCCCGCAGGCCCATCAGCACCAGATTGGCCGCGTCGGTGCCGATGGCGCAGTCGGCGGTGTCGGCAATGACCTGGGCGGTGGACTCGATGCGCCGGAGGATGCTCACCGGCGGCTCTCCGTCCAGCACCTCCCGGATCATGTTGGAAAGCTGGGTGAGGCCGATGCGGCAGGGCACGCACTTGCCGCAGGTCTGGGCCTGGCACAGGTTCAGAAAATTCAGCGCCATGTCCACCGGGCAAAGCCCCGGCGGGCTGGACGCGATGCGCCGCTCCATATTGCGGTAGATCTGTTCCACCACGGCCTGTGCCTGGCCGGGGGTCTTGACCTCCAGTCTGCTCATAGGGGATAGTTCCTCCCTTCACGCTCCGCCCCTTTGGCGGAGGCCGCGGTTCACTCCAGAATGGTCACGGTGTAGGCCAGGGTCCGCGCCTCGCCCGGCTCCAGCACGATGCAGCCGGGCTTATCCCGGAACTTCCCGCTCTCGTCGGCGTAGGCGGCGCAGCCGTGCCACGGCTCGATGCAAAGATACGGCGCGTGGGCGCCGGGCTTGGTCCAGAAGGCGATCATGGGGAAATCGGCAAAGTCCATCCGGACCCCCTGCCCCGCTCCGTTCACCAGCCGCACGCCGTGGGAGCGCAGGCCCTGGAAGATCAGGGTGTCCATCCGGTCGAAATACCCGTAGTCCAAGGGGATGGCGTCCCCGCGGAGGGCATAGCCCGGCTCCCCCAGCAAACAGCCGTCCGGCCCGGGCAGGACGGCGTCCGCCGTCTCCGGTTCATCAAAGATCAGCCGGTAATCGGCAAATGCCTCCTCCGGCGACACGGGGCAGATGAAGGCGGTGTGGGCGCCGATGCAAAACGGCATAGGCCGCTCTCCGGTGTTGGTGACGGTGAAGGACGTGACAAAGCCCGTCTCCGTCAGCTGATGGCGCACCTGCAGCAAAAACGGGAAGGGATACTGCTCCAGCGTCTCCGCGTCCTCCCGCAGGGCCAGCACCACGAAGTCCTCCCCCTGCTCCGCCACGGCAAATTCCTTCCGCCGTGCAAAGCCATGGCGGCCCATGCGGCACACGGTGCCGTCGATGTCCACCTGGCCGTCCTTCAGTCCCCCCACGATGGGAAAGAGATTGGGATTGCGGCCGGACCACACTGCCGGATCCCCCTGCCAGATCCGCTGCCGCCCCTGCCGGTCCCGCAGGGATGCCAGCTCACCGCCCATGGTCTCCGCTGCGGCGGTATACACGCCGTTTTTCAGTTGGATCTCCATATACGCGTTCCTCCCTTATTTCATGCGCTGTTACCTGCATGATAGCACAGCAGCAGCGGACTTTGAACCCCGGATGGTCAAAAAAGCAGACCCCGGGGTGTGGAAATCCCGGAGCCGCCGCTGGGCAGTTTCCACAAAAAAACGCGCCGCCCTTTCGGGCGGCGCGTGAGCGGGAATGGTTTTCAGATGCGGCTGCGGATCTGGCAGCCCATCTCCCGGCAGCCGATGGCCGTGCCGCCGCCCAGGAGGATGTCCCCGCAGCGGCAGCCCGCCTTCAGCGCGGCGTCCACAGCGGCCTCCACGGCGTCGGCCTCCGCCGCCATGTCGAAGCTGTAGCGCAGCATCATGGCCGCGGCCAGGATGGTGCCGATGGGATTGGCCTTGTCCTGCCCGGCGATGTCCGGGGCGGAGCCGTGAATGGGCTCATAGAGGCCCCGGGTGCCCTGGCCCATGCTGGAGGAGGGGATCATGCCGATGGAGCCGGTGATCTGGCTGGCCTCGTCGGAGAGGATGTCGCCGAAGAGGTTCTCCGTGACGATGACGTCGAACTGGCTGGGGTCCCGGACGATCTGCATGGCCGCGTTGTCCACGTACATGTGCAGCAGCTCCACATCCGGATACTCCGCCGCCACCTCTGTCACCACCCGGCGCCACAGCCGGGAGGTGTCCAGCACGTTGGCCTTGTCCACGGAGGTCACCCGGCGGCGCCGCTTGCGGGCCATCTGGAAGGCCACATGGGCCACCCGGCGGATCTCATGCTCGGAATAGGACATGATGTCCGTAGCCTTCTGCTCCCCGTCCACCGTGGCGGTGGAGTGGTCGCCGAAGTACACGCCGCCGATGAGCTCCCGCACCACAACGAAGTCGATGCCCCGGGCGGCGATGTCCGTGCGCAGGGGGCAGGCGGCGGAAAGATCGGCAAACATCCGGGCGGGCCGGACGTTGGTGTAGAGGCCCATGGCGCTGCGCAGCTGCAGAAGGCCCCGCTCCGGCCGGTTGGCCGGGGGCTGGGCGTCCCACTTGGGGCCGCCCACGGCACCCAGCAGCACGCTGTCGGACTCCAGGCAGGTCTTTAAGCTGGACTCCGGCAGGGGCACACCGAAGGCATCGATGGCGTTGCCGCCCATGGGGGCCTCCCGGTAGGTGAAGGTATGGCCGAACTTGGCGGCCACGGCGTCCAGGACGCCGATGGCCTCTCCCACAATCTCCGGGCCGATGCCGTCGCCCCGGATCACGGCGATGGTCTTGTTCATTTCGCCGCCTCCTTTGCCTTCAGGGCGTTCATGAGGCCGCCCTTGGCGATCATGTCCTTGATGAAGGGCGGGAAGGGCTCGGCCTGGTAGGTCTGGCCCGTGGTCTCGTCGGTTATGACGCCGGTGTCAAAGTCCACGGACACCTGATCCCCCTCCCGGATGCCTGCGCTGGCGGCAGGGCACTCCAGGATGGCCAGGCCGATGTTGATGGCGTTGCGGTAGAAGATGCGGGCGAAGTTGGCGGCGATGACGCAGCTGATGCCGCTGGCCTTGATGGCGATGGGGGCGTGCTCCCGGGAGGAGCCGCAGCCGAAGTTCACGCCAGCCACCATGATGTCTCCCGGCTTCACCCGGGTGACGAAGGTCTTGTCGATGTCCTCCATGCAGTGGGAGGCCAGCTCCTGATGGTTCTGGCTGGCCAGATACCGGGCGGGGATGATGACGTCGGTGTCCACATGGTCACCGTACTTGAGGACCGTTCCGTGTGCGTTCATTTGCTCATAACCTCCTCGGGATGGCAGATATGGCCGGCCACGCCGGAGGCGGCGGCAACGGCGGGAGAGGCCAGATAGACCTCGCTTTCCACGTGGCCCATGCGGCCCACGAAGTTGCGGTTGGTGGTGGAGACGCAGCGCTCACCGGCAGCCATGCAGCCCATGTGGCCGCCGAGGCAGGGACCGCAGGTGGGGGTGGAGACGATGCAGCCGGCGTCCAGGAAGATATCCGTATAGCCCAGATGCATGCACTGGCGGTAGACGTCCTGGGTGGCGGGGATCACGATGCCCCGGACGCCGTCGGCCAGATGGCGGCCCTTCAGGATCTCTGCAGCCGCGGCCATATCCGGGAGCTGGCCGTTGGTGCAGGAGCCGATGACGATCTGGTCGATGGCAATGTCCGCCCCCTCCCGGGCGCTGTGGGCGTTCTCCGGCAGGTGGGGCCAGGCCACGGTGCAGTCCACCTGGGAGAGGTCGATCTCCACGGTGCGCTCGTACTCGGCGTCGGCGTCAGCCTCGAAGGCGGTCCAGGGGCGGTCCACCCGGCCCTCCACATAGGCCCGGGTGATGTCATCCACCGGGAAGATGCCGTTCTTGGCGCCGGCCTCGATGGCCATGTTGCAGATGGTGAGCCGGTCGTAGATGGAAAGCTCGGCAACGCCGGGACCGGTGAACTCCAGGGACTGATACCGGGCGCCGTCCACGCCGATCATGCCGATGAGGGTGAGGATCACATCCTTGCCGGAGACATAGGGCCGCAGCTTGCCGGTGAGGTGCACCCGGATGGCGGAGGGCACCTTGAACCACGTCTCGCCGGCGGCCATGGCCGCGCCCATGTCGGTGGAGCCCACGCCGGTGGAGAAGGCCCCCAGGGCGCCGTAGGTACAGGTGTGGGAGTCAGCGCCGATGACGGCCTCACCGGGGGCCACCAGGCCCTGCTCAGGCAGCAGGGCGTGCTCGATGCCCACGGCACCGGTGTCGTAGAAGTGGTCGATGTCGAAGCGCTTGGCAAAGGTCCGGCACTGCTTGCATTGGGTGGCGGCCTTGATGTCCTTGTTGGGGGTGAAGTGGTCCATCACCAGGGTGATGCGGCTTTTGTCGAACACGGTACCGAAGCCCGCCGCCTCAAATTCGTTGATGGCCACCGGGGTGGTGATGTCGTTGCCCAGCACCAGATCCAGCTTGGCCTGGATCAGCTGTCCGGCACGGACGCTGTCCAGCCCCGCGTGGCTGGCCAGGATCTTCTGCGTCATGGTCATTCCCATTGTATCTCTCTCCTTTTCAGTTGGCGGCTTCCATCATCTTGTTGATGCCGTTGACATAGGCACGGATGGAGGACTCGATGATGTCGGTGGAAAGGCCGGTGCCGGTGTAGGTCTCGCCGTCCTTGGCCTCCAGCTTCACCACGGCTTCGCCCACGGCGTCCTCGCCGTCGGTGACGGCGTTGAGGCTGAAGCTCTCCAGCCGGACATCCTCCAGGCCCAGCATCTGATTGATGGCCTGGAAGGAGGCGTCCAGGGGGCCGGAGCCGATGGCCACGTTCTCCAGGACCTCGTCGCCCCGCTGGAGCTTGATGTAGGAGGTGTTGGGCACGCCGTGGCCGGTGTTCACCACGTGGCCCAGCAGCTTGCAGCTGCCGATGAAGGCATTGCGGCGGTGGAGCACCAGGGCCTCGATGTCGCTGCCGGTGATGTTCTTCTTCTTGTCCGCCAGGTCCTTGAACCGGGTGAACACCGCCTCCAGGGCCTCGTCGTCCAGCTCGTAGCCCATGGAGATGAGCTTCTCCCGCAGGGCGTGCTTGCCGGAGTGCTTGCCCAGGACCATGGTGTTCTGGGGAATGCCCACGTCGGTGGAGCTCATGATCTCGTAGGTCTGGGCGTTGGAAATGACGCCGTGCTGGTGGATGCCGGACTCATGGGCAAAGGCGTTGGCGCCCACGATGGCCTTGCTGGGCGGGATGGGCACGCCGGTGATGTTGCTCAGGAGCTTGCTGGAGCGGTAGATCTGCCGGGTATTGATGCCGGTCTCGGCGTCGTAGAAGTCCCGGCGGGTGTGGATGGCCATGACGATCTCCTCCAGGCTGGCGTTGCCCGCCCGCTCACCGATGCCGTTGACGGTGCACTCCACCTGGGTGGCGCCGGCCTTGATGCAGGCCAGGGTGTTGGCCACGGCCATGCCCAGGTCGTCGTGGCAATGGACGGAGATGTCGGTGTTCTCGATGCCTGCGACATGCTCTTTGAGATAGGTGATGAGGTCTGCCATCTCCTGGGGCGTGGAGTAGCCCACAGTGTCGGGGACGTTCAGCGTGGTGGCGCCGGCGGCCACGGCGTTGGTGTAGCACTGGGCCAGGAAGGCATGGTCGGACCGGGAGGCGTCCTCGGCGGAGAACTCGATGTCCTCGCAGAAGCTCTTGGCGTAGGCCACCATCTCGCTGATGCGCTGGAGCACCTGTTCCCGGGTCATCTTCAGCTTATATTCCATGTGGATGTCGCTGGTGGCCAGGAATACGTGGATGCGGGGGTGCTTGGCCTCCTTCACCGCGTCCCAGGCAGCGTCGATGTCGCCCTTGGTGCAGCGGGCCAGGCTGGCCACGGTGCAGTTGGTAACGGCGGCGGCAATGGTCTTGACGCTCTTGTGGTCCATGGGAGATGCAATGGCGAAGCCCGCCTCGATGACGTCCACGCCCAGCGCCTCCAGCTGCCGGGCCATTTCGATCTTCTCGGACAGGTTCATGCTGCAGCCGGGAGACTGCTCGCCGTCCCGCAGCGTGGTGTCAAAAATTCGGATGCGCTTCATGGTTCTTTACCTCCTGCAAATCGTCAATTTCCGTTCCGGGCAACAAAAAAAGCTCCCGTCTCTTCCTTCTTTTGAAGAGACGAAAGCTGTGCTTCCGCGGTACCACTCTCATTGGCAGAAATCTGCCCGCTTCCGGCATCGGTCCGGCGCCGCCGGACGAATCCCGCCTCTTTGGTAACGGTGAGGAAACCCGTTTCCGCCTAAACATGTGTCTCAGCGGAAATACTCGAGGGCCAGTGACGTCTTTCCGCTGTGCATTGCCTCGCAGCGCCCGGCAACTCTCTGAAGCGTCCCAGAAAGACTTTCTCCCTGTCATCGTATCTGAATTTTTTGTTGTTGCTTTATAAAATACAGGACGCCGTGCCGTTTGTCAAGCGGGAATTTTCCGCGGGACAGGTCCCGGGACCTGTCCCGCTTCTTTTTGCTCATGGCTTCGGCCGCAGCAGACGCCTCAGCCAGCTGTCCCTGGAAGGCATCCGGGTAGGCGCCAGCCGGATGGGATGCTCCAGATAGTACGCCTGCACCGAAGCCTGTCCGCTGCCCGGGGCGGTGTAGCTGCCGTCCGGCAGCAGACGCCGGGCCTGGGCATCATCTGCCAGGATCCGCTCCAGATAGCCGCACAGGAAGGCCTTGAGCTCCTGGCTCTCCACCGGGCAGGCCGTCTCCACCCGGCGTTCCTGATTGCGGGTCATGATATCCGCCGAGGAGAGATAGACCTGGCGCAGCTCTCCCTGGCCGAAGCAGTAGATCCGGGAATGCTCCAGGAACCGCCCCACGATGCTGGTGACGGTGATGTTGTCCGTCTTTCCCGGGATCCCCGGCACCAGGCAGCAGATGCCCCGGACGATGAGATCCACCCGGACCCCGGCCTGGGAGGCCTGGGCCAGCTTGTCGATGAGCTCCCGCTCCGTCACGGCGTTTGTCTTGAGGATGATGCGGCCCCGGGGCCCCCGGGCGATCTCCCCGTCGATGAGCCGCAGCAGCGTGGACTTCAGAGAGACCGGGGCCACCAGGAGTTTTTGATAGCTGCCCTGCAGATCCCCCACCAGCAGATTGCGGAAAAACGCCGCCGCGTCCTCCCCCAGGGTCTTGTCCGCGCTCATGAGACAAAAGTCGGTATACCGCCCCGCCGTGCGCTCATTGTAATTGCCGGTGCCCACCTGGGTGATGTACGAAAAGCCGCTGTGCTCCTGCCGGGTCACCACACACAGCTTGGCGTGGCATTTATACTCCGGGGGACCGTACAGGATGCGGCACCCCGCCTCCTCCAGCTCCCCGGCCCAGGTGATGTTGCGCTGCTCGTCGAACCGGGCCCGCAGCTCCACCAGCACTGTCACGGCTTTCCCGTTCTCCGCCGCCGCGCACAGATGCTTGATGACGGCGGATTTCTCCGCCAGGCGATAGACCGTCATCTGGATGGAGACCACTTTTGGATCCGCCGCGGCCTCCTTCAAAAGCGTCAGAAAGGGGTCCATGCTGTGGTAGGGGTAAAACAGCAGCACGTCCCGCTGGCGGATCTGCCGCCACATGGGCACATCCCGCCGCAGATACTCCGGCCAGGCCGGGCTGTGCGGCGGATAGCACAGTGCCGGATCTGCCGGAAGTGTATGGAGATATCCCAGATCCAAGGGACAGTCCGACACAAAGCTCTGGGCCTGCTTGAGCCGCAGCCGCTCCAGCAGCGCCGTCCGCAGCCCCGGCGCCCGGCCCTGGAGCTCCAGCCGCACCGGGGCCAGCCGCTCCCGCTTGCGCAGGAGCCGCCGCATGCCGGTGCGCTGATCCTCCCGGTCAAAGTGACCGTCATAAAGGATGTCGGCGCTGCGGGTGACCCGTACCGCCGCCCGCTCCTCCACCGTGTAGAGCTTGAAGATCCGCTCCAGCTTGTGCAGCAGGATGGTCTCCGTCCGCACAAAGGTCCCGGTCCCCGGCAGCAGCACCACCGGCGGGATTCCTTCCGGCACGCCCACCACGCCCAGCAGGCGGTGCTTGCCGTCCCGCAGCAGCGCCGCAGCATACAGGGCCTTGTTTTTTAGATGGGGAAAGGGGTGGCTGGCGTCAATGATCTGGGGGATCAGTACCGGCCGGATGTTCTCCCGGTAGTACCGGCGGACAAATGCCCGCTCCTCTCCCCGCAGCTCCCCATAGGGCACGTCCCGCAGTCCATAGGACGCCAGCTCGCCGGACAGCTGGGCATACACCTTGTCGCGGCGGCGCATCAGCGCCTCCGTCTCCCGGAAGATGGCTGCCAGCTGCTGATCCGGCGTGCGGCCGCCCTTGTTGTCCCGGCTCTCCGGGTCTGTCAATCGGAGGTCGCACAGGCCCCCCACCCGCACCATGAAAAATTCATCCAGATTGCTGGAGAAGATGGCCAGGAACCGGGCCCGCTCCACTGGCGGCACCGACGGCGCCTCCGCCTCTTCCAGCACCCGCCGGTCGAACTGCAGCCAGCTCAGCTCCCGGTCCTGGGTATAGCTCAGATCCCAAGCAGGCGATGACACAAATATCCCTCCCTGACGCCGCAGCGGCTGACATACAGCTCCCCGCCGCACAGCGCCTTACACACCGCGTCCATCAAAATGATCCCCGGCAGGATCGTGTGCAGCCGGTCCGGACAGGCATCCAGGATCAGCCGCCGGGCCTGACTGTCCCGCTGCAGCAGCAGCTCCCGCAGCCGGCGGAGCTCCGCAGGAGCGATCCGCCGCTCTGTCTCCGCCGCTCCCCGCCAGGCATTGGCGATCTTCAGCACCGCCCGGGCGGTGCCCCCCACGCCGCACACCGTCTCCGCTTTTTTCTCAGGGAGATTGGCCTGCGCCAGCGCCTTTTTTACCGCTCTTTCCAGCTGTTCGATCTCCTCCCGGCGGGGCCAAACCCGCCGGACATAACGGCTGAACAGGTTCAGGGACCCCACCGGCAGGCTCTGGGCCCGAAGGATCTGTCCCTGCCGCACCTCCACCAGCTCCGTGCTGCCGCCGCCGATGTCGAACATGGCGCCGTCCCGCAGGTCCAGGGTCCGCAGCGCGCCGTAGTAGCCCAGCTCCGCCTCCATGTCTCCGGGCACCACGTCCACCTCCAGGCCGCATGTTTTCCGAATGACGGCCAGGGCCTCCTCCGTATTGCGGATGTTCCGCAGAGAAGCCGTGGCGAACACGTGGACCTGCTCCAGCCCCACCAGGCGTGCCAGTCGCTGGAAATGCGTCAGAGCCTGGCAGGCACGATGGATCCCCGCCTGGGACAGCACTCCGTCCTCCACGCAGCCGGCCAGCCCCGCCATTTCCTTTTCGGAAAACAGCAGTTCAAACGTTCCGCCGGGCCGCGTGTCGTATACCGACAGACGTATCGTATTGGACCCCAGGTCCACAACGGCGTATTGCATCCTCTTCCCCCCGTATGATGGCGTTCCCTGTTAGTGTGCCGCATTTTCTGTAAAATCCGAAAGCGCTTTTTTGTCAAATTCAGGGGAAATCCGGCGTCAGGGCAAAAAAACGCCCGGCGACAGCTGTCGCCGGGAGATCCGTGCAGAGCGTCGTACGCCGCTCAGTATACAGTTTTGAAATCTGTGAACACCCACCGGTCCCCGGTGTAGACATAGGGGAAGGACCAGCTCTCCAGCCCCGTCACCGTCACGCCGTCCCGGTCCAGCAGGTCCACTGTCACATTTACCAGGTAGCTGCCTGCCTCCACCTGCTCGATCTCGATCTGGACGGAGCCCTTGTCCGGATCCCGGAGCCGTCCCTGTCCGGTGACATACAAAGCCCCTTCGATCTCCCGGTACGTGGGCGGTCCTCCGGAGAGCAGCCGCTCCGTCAGCTCCGGGGAGAACACGCTGTTGAGATATGTCCGCAGATCCTCCAGCTCTTCCATGCCCTCTGCCTTCACCTTCCGGTATACCGTGCCGTCCACCGTCACCCGCTCCCCGCTGTCCGGCAGCGGCTCCAGGGTGAACCAGCCGCAGGCTGCGTCGGCCCGCTGGTAGGCTGAGAGGATCTCCTCCTGGGAGATCTGGGGCACCTCCTCCGCAGCGGCCTCCTCCGGCTGCGCGGGCGCCGCCTCCCGCATCTCACCGGCTCCGCAGCCGCACAGCAGCAGCATCAGCAGCATCGGCCATATCCACGCCCGCTTCATCGCGCTCCCCCTCCTCACGCCGGCCTGTAAAGGTCGGCCTTTTCCCGTTTTCAGCGTATCACAGTTTTGCAGAAAAAGCTACGGGGATTCGACATATTTTTCCTATTTTCGCAGACCTCGGCCAAAAAGAAAAAAGCCCACGCCTTCAGGCGCGGCTTCCTTGTTGTGATATGTTCTCTGTACTCTCAGCGCTCACTGCAGCACCAGGCGTCATCAGAGAAGATCAGATCGTCCACATCCCGTGCGGACATCTTCCGCAGTTCCATACACACACCTCCTTTTTCGTCTGTTGTTGATCACAGTATACCACCCCGTGAGATGCTTTGCAAGCAGTCCACCGGCGTTTTTTATGAAGTTTCTGTTAAATGTTTGTATAAATTGCCGGTTTTTCCTGCTCCGTGGGCAAAATGACCGGAAGGGTCCGTATTTCCCCTGTCCGGGAGGCGTTCTTTGTCTATTTTTTCTCTCGCTCCGCCTGCCCAGCTATGTTATAATGACCTGCGGATTTTTGAAACAAGCGATTTTCCGCGCCTGCAGGCGCGGCTTTTCCGGCGAAGGAGGCCGTTTTTCCACATGAGAAAACACCGTCGCCCCCGCCGCGCGGCGCGGGCAGTTCTTGCTTTGGCGCTGTGCGCGGCGCTGGCGCTGTTCATCCACTGGAGCAATTCCGCGCTTCAGGTCACGACTGCCGACGCCCTGCTCTCCGGCCTGCCGGAGGGCTTTGACGGATGCCGGGTGGTGGTGCTGGGAGACCTGCACACCGCTGTTTTCGGACCGGACAATGAGACCCTGCTCCAGACCGTTGAGGAGCAAGCTCCGGCGTACATTTTTCTGGTGGGCGACCTGCTGGACTGCCGCCGGCCGGTGCCGGACGGGTATGTGGAGACCGTGGCGGGCGGTCTGGCCGCCATCGCACCCACCTATTATGTGACCGGCAACCACGAATGGGCACTGGGCGGCGTGCCCGCTCTGAAGGAAACGCTGACGGAAGCAGGCGTGACGGTGCTGTCCAACGCCTTTCTGCCCCTGACCCGGAACGGAGACACCCTGGTACTTGCCGGCATCGACGATCCCAACGGCTACGCAGACCAGAAGTCCCCGGAAACGGTCGCACAGGAAGTGACGGAAGCCTGGGGCGACGGCTTCTGGATGCTGCTGGCCCACCGCAACGATTTTTTCCCCAACCACTACAGCCTGCTGGGCGCGGATCTGGTGATCTCCGGCCACGGCCACGGCGGGCTGATCCGCTTGCCCTTCACCGACGGTCTGGTCTCCACGGATCACACCCTGTTCCCCTCCTATACCGCGGGACTTTACGAAAAAAACGGCTCCACACTGTTCGTCACCCGGGGGCTGGGCAATTCCGGTCCCTCCTTCCGGCTGTTCAACCGCCCGGAGATCGCCGTTTTGACGCTGCATCGAGGTAACACATGAGAGAATTCAACGCCGGACAATTTGATATCGCGGTGGTGGGCGCAGGCCACGCCGGCATCGAGGCCGCCCTGGCAGCGGCCCGCCTGGGGCTCTCCACCGTGATCTTCACCATCAACCTGGACGCGGTGGGGAACCTTCCCTGCAATCCCGCCATCGGCGGCACCGCCAAGGGCCATCTGGTGCGGGAGCTGGACGCCCTGGGCGGCGAGATGGCCAGGGCCGCCGACGAATGCTGCATCCAGTACCGCCTGCTCAACCGGGGCAAGGGCCCCGCGGTGTGGAGCCTGCGGGCTCAGGCGGACCGGCGGAAGTATCAGGACCGGATGAAGCGGACATTGGAAAACCAGCCGCACCTCACCGTCCGCCAGGGCGAGGTGGTGGAGGTCCGGACGGAGGGCGGCGCAGTATCCGCCGTGGTGCTCTCCACCGGGGCGGTGTTTGCCGCCCGGGCGGTGATCCTGGCCACCGGCACCTACCTTGCCGGCCGGACCATCGTGGGCGAGTGCGTGGAGGAGTCCGGTCCCGACGGGATGCACGCCGCCCGGCGATTGACGGAGAGCCTGCTCCGGCTGGGACTGCCCCTGCGCCGGTTCAAGACCGGCACCCCGCCCCGGGTCCACGCCGCCACGGTGGATTTTGACGAGATGGAGATCCAGTACGGCGACGAGCTGCCCCTGCCCTTCTCCTATTCCACCCCGCAGCCGCCGGAAAACAAGGCGGTGTGCCATCTCACCTGGACCACGGAGGAGACCCGGCGCATCGTCCGGGAGAACCTCCACCGGGCGCCCATGTACTCCGGCGTCATCGAGGGCGTGGGGCCCCGGTACTGCCCCTCCTTCGAGACGAAGATCGTCCGTTTTCCGGACAAGCTCCGCCACCAGCTCTTTGTGGAGCCCATGGGGCTGGATACCCAGGAGCTGTACATCCAGGGCTTCTCCTCCTCCATGCCGGAGGAGGTGCAGCTCCAGATGCTCCACAGCGTGCCGGGGCTGCGGCATGCCGTGATGACCCGCCCGGCCTACGCCATCGAATACGACTGCATCGACCCCCTGGCCCTGCGGCCCACTCTGGAGTGCAAATCCGTCCCCGGCCTCTACGGCGCAGGCCAGTTCAATGGCTCCTCCGGATACGAGGAGGCGGCGGTGCAGGGCTTCGTGGCCGGCGTCAACGCCGCCCGGAAGCTCCGGGGACAGGAACCCTTCCTGCTCTCCCGCAGCGAGAGTTACATCGGTACCCTCATCGACGATCTGGTCACCAAGGGCACCAACGAGCCTTACCGGATGATGACCTCCCGCAGCGAATACCGCCTGCTGCTGCGGCAGGACAACGCCGACCAGCGGCTGACCCGCCGGGGCTGGGAGATCGGCCTGGTGTCCCGGGAGCGGCTGGAGGCCGTGGAGGAAAAGTACGCCGCGGTGGATCGGGAGATCCGCCGCCTGACCCATACCGGCGCCGCCCCCTCTCCCGCCCTTTCCGCCCTGCTTGCGGAAAAGGGCACCGCCGACGCTCCGGACGGCGCCTCGCTGCTGGCTCTGCTGCGCCGTCCCCAGCTCCACTACGCCGATCTGGCTCCCTTCGATCCGGACCGTCCCGCCCTCTCTCCCGACACGGCGGAGCAGGTGGAGATCCGGGTGAAGTACGAGGGCTACATCCAGCGTCAGCAGCGCCAGGTGGAGGATTTCCGCCGGATGGAGGCCCGCCGCCTGCCGCCGGATCTGGACTATACCTCCATCCAGGGGCTGCGGCTGGAAGCCCGGGAGAAGCTCTCCGCCGTGCGCCCCATGGACCTGGGGCAGGCGGGGCGCATTTCCGGCGTCTCTCCCGCCGACATCGCCGCGCTGATGATCTGGCTGGAACATACCGCCCACCGCGCCCCGCGCGGGGACGCTCCCCACATAACAAAGGAGGACCCCTCTGATGCTCATTGATCTCACCCATACCATCGTGCCGGACATGCCCATGGCCCCTGGCTCCGAGCCTCTGGCTCTGGCCGTCACCGGCTCTCTCACCCGCACCGGCGCCCGGGACACTCTGCTGACCCTCCCCTCTCACACCGGCACCCACATGGATGCCCCCGCCCACCTGCTGCGGGAGGGCTCGCCGCTGGACGTGCTGCCGGTATCCCAGTTCTGGGGCCGGGCCGTGGTGCTGGACGTGACGGACCTGGCCGGCGGCGTCATCACCGCTGACTGGCTGCGGGCCCAGAACGGGCTCCTCCACACGGCGGACTTCGTCCTTTTCTACACCGGCTGGGAGACCCGCTGGGGAAGCGGCAGCTATTTCGCCCCGGGTTTCAGCGTGCCTGACGAGGCGGCCGCCCGGTATCTGGTCTCCTGCGGGCTCAAGGGCGTGGGTACCGACGCCTGGAGCGTGGATGATCCGGAGCATCCGGACCGTCCTGTCCACAGAGTGCTGCTGGGCGGCGGGCTGGTGATTCTGGAGAGCCTGTGCCTGCGCAAGGTGGCGCCCCGGCAGGCCTTCCAGCTCATCGCCCTGCCTTTGAAATTTGAGAACGCCGACGGCGCCCCCGTCCGGGCCGTGGCGGACTTCCGGGACACATCCGGAAAGGAGATGGATCAGCCGTGAGAATGTTTCTTGCCATCGTGGTATGCAAGCTGCTCCGCGTGATCGGGAAGCTGGTGGGCAAGGGCAGCTCCCTGCCCGGCCAGTTTGCCCTGAAGCTCTGTCCCGACGTGCTCGCCCGGGTGCGCCTGCCCCGGCACATCATCGCCGTCACCGGCTCCAACGGCAAGACCTCCACGGTGGAGATGATCGCCGCCATCCTCCGCGCCGACGGCCGCACGGTGATCTACAACGCCGAGGGCTCCAATCAGATCGAGGGCGTCACCACGCTGGTGCTCGCCAACGCCTCCCTCACCGGCCGCGTCCGGGGGGACGTGCTGCTCATCGAATCCGACGAGCGCTACGCTGCCCGCACCTTCCGCTTCTTCCACCCCACCCAGTTCGTCATCACGAATCTCTATCGGGACCAGCTCACCCGCAACGGTCATCCCGAGTGGGTGTACGACGCCATCCTCCCCGCCCTGCATCCCGACACCCAGCTGATCCTCAACGCCGATGACCCTCTCTCCAGCTGCTTTGGCCGGGACCGGGAGCATGTGGTGTGGTTCGGCCTGGACCGGTGGACCGGGTCCTCCGACGTCCCCGGCGGTATCTATCACGACGGCGCCTGCTGTCCCGTGTGCCACGGCCCCATGGTTTATGACTACGTCCATTACAACCACATCGGCGCCTACCGCTGCACCGTCTGCGGCCATCACCGGCCTCAGCCGGACTTCGCCGCGGCGGATCTGGATCTGGAGCGCGGCGTGCTGACCCTGGGAGAGGGCGTCACCATCCAGCTGGCCTTCCGCAGCATCTATAATGTCTACAACATCCTGGCCGCCTACGCCGTGTGCCGCACCTGCGGCGTGCCGGCAGACACCGCCGCCGGCGTCATCAGCAGCTATGTGCTGAAAAACGGCCGGATGCAGACCTTCACTCTGGGTAGCCATCATGGCACGCTTCTCACCAGCAAGCACGAAAATTCCATTGCCTACGACACGAATCTGCGCTATATCCGCCAGCAGGCGGAGACCCCCTGCGTGGTGCTGGTGATCGTGGATGCGGTGAGCCGGAAGTATTTTACAAGCGAGACCAGCTGGCTGTGGGACATCGACTTCGATCAGCTGAACTGCCCTCAGGTACGGCAGGTGATCCTGGCCGGCCGGTACTGCAACGACCTGGCGGAGCGCTTTTCCTTCACCGGCCTCCCCGCAGAGAAGCTGCAGGTCTGCTCCAGCATCCGGGAGGCCTGCGGCCTGCTGCTGGCGGAACGCGGCGGCGAGGACCTGTATGTGGTGACCTGCTTCTCCGACCGGGACAAACTGCTGGACCTGCCGGACGTGAAAAAGGAGGGCTGAGCCATGGAATTCCGTTTCGTGCACTTTTATCCCGATCTCATGAACCTCTACGGCAGCTATGCCAACCTCTCGGTCCTGGGCCGCCGCCTGGAGGCCGCGGGCCACACCGTCCGGGTGGACCGTGTGGAGCCGGGCGCTCCGGCAGGGGAGCTTTCAGATGCCGACTTCCTCTTTATGGGCGCCGGCACGGAGCGGCGCCAAAAGGCCGCTCTGGCGGACTTTCTCCGGTACGGCGACCAGGTGCGTGCCGCCGCGGAGGATGGGATGCCCATGCTCTTTGCCGGCACCGCCATGGAGCTGCTGGGCGCCTCCATCACCGACGCCGACGGCACGGTCTTTCCCGCCCTTGGCCTTGCCGCCTTCACCTCCGTCCAGGGACGCACCCGCTTCGTGGAGGATGTGTACGGCGGCACGGACCTTTTTCCGGAACCGGTGGTGGGCTTCATGAACAAATGCAGCCGCATCGAGGGTGTGGAAACGCCGCTGCTGACCCAGGTGATGATGGGCTGGGGCAACACCGGCGAGCGGACGCCGGAGGGCTTCCACTGCGGCAATGTGTTCGCCTCGGAGCTCACCGGTCCCCTGCTGGTGAAAAACCCCCGGCTGCTGGATGAGGTGGCCGGGATCCTCTGCCGGCGGCGGGGCCTGTCCCTTTCTCCGGCGGGCGAGGAGAGCAGATGGGCCGCGGCGGGCTATGCCGTCACGGCGGAGCAGCTGCGGCTGCGCAGCGAGAAGCGCTGACCCGGAGCCCCTCCAAGCCGCGCCTGCGGCGCGGTTTGAAAGAACATCGCGAGAACACCCCCTGCACAGGAAGCAGCTTCCTGTGCAGGGGGTGCTTTTTTGCGGAACAGCGCAGCCGCTCACTCCAGATTCAGGCGGTTTTTCAGAAAATACACCGTCACCGCATAGAATACGGCGCCGTACACAGCGAACACCACGGCCATCAAGCCGATGCCGATGTGGATGCCCGCCATGCCCTCGAGCCGGAAATTGAGGCTCAGCAGCAGCTGATGCACCGGCGTTTCGTCCAGCAGCAGGATCAGCAGTGCGCCCACCAGCTGACTGGCGAACTGGAACACGAAGAAGAACACCACGGACCAGACGATCTTGTGGGCGGAAAAGCTGTGGCCCACCGCCATGGAGGCATAGAACTGCAGGGCGAAGGCCACACAGCCCAGAAACGCCAGGATCAGCAGCTCCAGCACGATGGCGGTGCCGTTGAGGGCATAGTAGGCGGTAATGCCTCGGAAGATCTGGGCAAGCCCCTGCAGGATGTCCCGCACCAGGCCCGCCCGGTAGCCCAGGATCAGGAAGGAGAGCATCACCGCCGCGCCGGTGGCCAGGTACCACACCGCGGTCACCATGAGCTTGCTCCATACATGCTGATGGACTGACACCGGCAGGGTGAACATCACATAGCCCTCGTCCCCCAGGAGGTTCCGGTAGAACCGCTGGAGCATCAGGAAAAAGCACACGAAGCAAACACCGATCACCGCCATGACATAGGCGCTCATCACCAGCGCTCCCAGGATCCGCAGCAGCGAAAGGCTGGATCCGTTGAGCACCTGGATGGAAAAATTGGCGCCCACGGCGGCGGCCAGCAGCACCAGGAACAGCAGTCCCATGACGCGGCCGGTGGCGCGGAATTCGTGCTTTACAAGTTTCATCAGCATTTGAACACCTCCCGGAACAGCGCGTCCACGCTCATGCCCTTTTCCTCCCGGATCTGGTCCACGCCCGACTGGAGCACCAGCTGGCCCCGGTTCAGGAAGAGCACTTCGTCCAGCACCTTTTCCACATCGGCGATGAGGTGCGTGGAGATCACCACCGCCGCCTCGGGATTGTAGTTGCCGATGATGGTGGAGAGGATGTAATCCCGGGTGGCCGGATCCACACCGCCGATGGGCTCATCCAGCAGGTAGAGCTGTGCCGCCCGGCTCATGACCATGATGAGCTGCACCTTCTCCCGGGTCCCCTTGCTCATCTGCTTGATACGCTGGCCCGGCCGGATATCCAGGTGGTCCAGCATCTCCCGGGCCGCGTCCATCCGGAAATCCGGGTAGAAGTCCCGGTAGAATTCCAGCAGCTGGGCCGTGGACATCCAGGTGGGGATGGCCGTCCGCTCCGGCAGATAGCTCACCGCCGCCCGGCTCTCCTTGCCCGGCGCCCTTCCGCACACCGTAACGGTGCCCTCGCTGGGCGTCAGCAGGCCGTTGGCCAGCTTGATGAGGGTGGTCTTGCCACTGCCGTTGGGTCCCAGCAATCCCACGATGCGCCCCGGTTCAACGGAAAAGCTCACACGATCCAGGGCTTCCGTGCGGCCAAAGCGCTTGCAAAGCCCGTTACACTCCAAAACCGACATCTGTTTTTTCCTCCTCTGCGCTCTCCTGCTTCAGCAGGGCCGCGATCTCTTTCCGCTCATAGCCCAGGCGCAGCATAGCCGCCACAAACGTGCGGATATGCCGCTCCGCCAGCTCCCGCTTTGCCGCCTCGATCATGGTCCGATCCTCCGTTACAAATCGTCCCGCGGTGCGCTGGCTGTACACCAGTCCGTCCCGCTCCAGCTCCGTCATGGCCCGCTGCATGGTGTTGGGGTTCACCCCGGCCTCCGTGGCCAGGTCCCGCACCGACGGCAGCCGTTCCCCCGGTGCAAACATCCCGGAGACGATCCCGACCTTGATCTGCTCGATGAGCTGGGAGTAGATGGGGGCATCATTGGAAAACTGCCATCTCATCCGTGGTTCCTCCAGTTCTGCATCTCGTCTTGTGTTATTGTCCTAAGCAATTAATACAATAACACACTTTTTCCGTTTGTCAACCCCCTGCCCCAAAAAATCCGCCCCGGCAGATGCCGGGGCGGATAACCAGGATTCACTTGGAGTCCGCAAGAGCTGCGGCCGCCTGCGGCCGAGGTGGGTCCAGCTTCGGCCCCAAAAGGGCCACTGCCAGCCCCAGCGCCGCCGTGCCCAAGGCAAAGAGCAGCGTGCCGCCCATTCCCAGCCACAGCTCATACAGCGCCATCGTACCGCGCTCCAGAAGCGAGAAGAGCCACAGGCTCACCAGCACCTGTATCATGAGATCGGCGGTGCCCCAGAGCACGGCGGTCCATCCGAAGTGATGCCACCGCAGGGCGCCCTGCCGCCTTCGGCCCAGAGCCGCCGTCAGCACGCCGGCCGCTGCCAGACCGCCTGCCGCCGCGATCCGCTCCAGGCAGGCAAACAGATACTGCGCCGCTGCCTGGAACCACGAGAGGTGCCCCTCTGTCAGCATGCGCATGTAGGTCCAGCCGCCGGTCAGCAGCCGCAGCAGCCACAAAACGCCCAGCACTGCCAGTCCCACACCCAGCAGCCAGCCGCGGTCCGCCCACCAGGCGTGCAGCCGGATCAGCGCAGGCTGCTGCCGGGGAGAAGGGATCTCCTCCAGCAGCAGATAGTCCGTGGTGACCGCAAAATACCGGCTCAGGCGGATCACCTTCTCCGTCTCCGGCAGCGTCTCGTCCCGCTCCCACCGGCTCACCGCCTGGCGGCTGACGTCCAGCGCCTCCGCCAGGGCATCCTGGCTCAGGCTCCGCTGTGTCCGGAGCTTCTGCAGCTTTTCTCCGAAGGTCATATCCCGTCCCTCCTTTCCTGATCCCACGGTAACAAAAAACCGCGCCGGTGTCCAGCACACCGGCGCGGAAATTCCGCAACCTCAGGTTGCGGCAGCCCTTTTACCGATAAATCCCCTCCAGGATCTCCACCACGTCCGCCAGGGCGTCGTGCTCCGCATGGGAGACAATGGTCGCCCCGCAGGCCCGCACAGCATCCACGCAGTTGTCCGGCGCAAAGCCCCGGGCAGCGGCGGTGAGCATGGAGATGTCGTTGGTCTCGTCTCCCACGCAGTAAACGTGGTCCATGGAGATGCCCAGACGGTCCGCCAGGCGGCGGATCATGCCGCCCTTGTTGGCGCCCCGGGCCGTCACCTCCAGCAGCGTCCGGCCGGAGTAGATGATCTCATAATCTCCGCTCCAGCCCTGAGTCTCCAGAAAGGCCCGGACCTCCTCCAGCTTTTCGTGCTCCTCTTCAAAAAGGAGCTTGCCCAGGGGCAGCGGCACCTCCGGCAGGGACGGAACCTCCGTCACCGCCACACCGGTAATGTGCTCATGCTGGCGGGTAATGGCATTGGGATGGACGGCATGGATGACATTGTCGATGTGGTAGGCCTCCACCGCCACCTCCGGAAAACGGTCCAGCACCGCCTGGCCCCGCTCCCGGGCCAGCGCGTCCAGCATAGCCGTCTCGATGTACTCGCCCCGGGCAAAATCATAGAGGCCCGCGCCGTTGCACACCACGCCGGGAGCATTCATGGGCACCAGCGGCGCGTACTTCAGGAAGGCCGCCAGCGCCCGGCCGGTGGCCACGGCAAAGCGTCCGCCCTGGGCCATGAACCGTTCCAGGGCAGCCCGGTTCCGGTGGGACAGCTCCGGCACCGGCTTGCCGGTGCGCAGCGCCGCCTCCGTGTAGATCAAGGTATTGTCAAAATCGCTGGCCAGCAGCACACCGTCGAATCTTCCCATGTATCCCTCTCCTTTTCAAAAAACGCCGCCCGCACTGGGCGGGCGGCGTCCGCTTATTCGGCGTTCTCTCCGCCGCTCTTGCCGCCGCTGCGGCGGCGGCCGCCCCGGTGCCGGGGCTTGCGGCGCTTGACTTCCTCACCGCCGGCGGCACCCTCCGCCTTTTGGGGGCGGGGCGGCTGCTTCTGCTCGCCCTGCTTGGGCGGGCGGGGCTGCCGGGGCTTTTTATCCGCCTCCCCTGGTGCTTTGGAGCCCTCCGGTGCCTTGGCAGGCGCCGCGGCAATGCCCAGGCCGCCGCTGCGGCGGCGGCCGCCCCGATGGCGGCGGCGGGGCTTTCCGTCCCCGTCCTGGCCCATCTTCTCCCGGATGGGGGCGTCCTCCAGCTCCGGTGCGGTATAGAAGGGCGTGGCGGTGATCACCGGGGTGAGGAACTCCTCTTCAGGCTTTTCCTCCACATACCGGGCGGGCCGCTCCGGAATGGCGATGCCCTCCCGGCTGCCCTTGCCGTTGCGCAGCACGCACACCTCGCAGCCGTGATACGTCTTGAGGGGCTCATTGGGGCCTGCGGAGTCCAGATTCACCTTCATGGTCTCCCGCAGCAGATCCACGCTTTTCACATTGCCGGGCCCGTCGGGAGTCTGCACGAAGGACTCCACCTTGGGCATGCGCTTGGCGGCGTCCTCATAGGCATTCTGCTCATATTTCAGGCAGCACATCAGCCGCCCGCAGGTGCCGGAAATCTTGGCGGGATTCAGGCTCAGGTTCTGGGTCTTGGCCATCTTGATGGATACGGGCATGAATCCGTCCAGGAACTGAGAGCAGCAAAACGGCCGCCCACAGATGCCAAGGCCCCCGATCATCTTGGCCTCGTCCCGGACGCCGATCTGCCGCAGCTCGATGCGGGCGCGGAACACGCCCGCCAGATCCCGCACCAGCTCCCGGAAATCCACCCGGCCGTCTGCCGTGAAATAAAAGATGATCTTGTTGCCGTCAAAGCTGGCGGATACGTTCACCAGCTTCATCTCCAGGCCGTGATCCGCGATCTTCTTCTCGCAGATGTCGAAGGCCTCGCTCTCTTTCTTCCGGTTGCGCTCCACGGTACGCCGGTCGGTGTCCGTGGCCATGCGCAGCACGGCGCACAGGGGCCGGACGATGGCCGCGTCGTCCACATCGTGGTTGCCCTCCGTGCAGGTGGCAAATTCCATGCCTGCGGCGGTCTCCACGATCACCTGGTCCCCCATCTTCACCGAAAGTCCCTTGGGGTCAAAATAATAATTCTTGCACCCGCCCCGAAAGCGGACACTGATCACTTCCGTCAAAGAATACCCTCCAATTCCACCGCCAGGGCGCCCAAAACATGGCCTGCACCCACGTTATAGGCGCACTCCCCGCGATACTTCTGCAATAATTCTATTGTGCGCATGATTTGCCTTTTTGTCAAGTTTTTCGCAAGAAATGCGGGGATCTCCCCGCCTTGCGCGCCGCCCCTGGCACCGCAGCGCAGCGCCAGCGCCGCCGCGAAAAGGCCCCGGGCCTCCTCCAGCAGTCCCGCCAGCTCCTCCCGGGTCATGCGGCTGCGCTCCAGACGCACCGCCAGCTCCGCCGCAGCGCCCCGGCGTCCCACACACCGGCACAGCTCCGCCGCAGCCTCCGCCCCAGCGCCTGTCTCCGGCTCCGAGAGCGGATGGAGTTTCAGTTCCACACAGCGGGAGCGGAGGGTGGGCAGCACCTGGGCGGCGTTTTCCGCGCAGAACAGGAAGGAGGCATAGGGCGGTCCCTCCTCCACGATCTTCAAAAGCACGTTTTGGTCCTGCTCCGTCAAAAGGCCGCAGTCCGGAAAGAGATACACCTTCCGCTGCCCTTGGTTGGGCCGGATATAGGCGTCCGTCCGCACCGCCCGCACCACATCCACGGCGATGTTTTTATGCTGGTCATCCCGGACCGTGACTACATCGGGGTGGATATCCGAGAGCACCCGGCGGCACTCCGCGCACACGCCGCACGGACGTCCCTCCGGCGATGCACATTCCATGGCGGCGGCGGCAAAGCGGGCGGCGGCCAGGCGGGGCCCCGCGCCGGAAAACAGCAGCGCGTGGGACAGTGCCCCCCGGGCGGCGGCCTCCCGGATCCGGGCGGCGGCGGGGTCGGCTTCAGGCAGGCCAAAGGCGTTCATGAAGGATCTCCTCTCAGCGGTGTTTTTTTCATCATACCACACCCGCCGGCAAATGAAAAGACGCCCTGGCGGGGGTCTCCGCCGGGCTTTCGTCAGAAATGTTTAATTCCCTCTTTTTTTCTTATCGCTTTTATGCATTGTTTTCCAGAAAAACAGCGATTATAATATTAGCGTCGTTTTGGTCAATCGTTTGGCCAAACGATTTTCTCAGGATCGTCAATCTGCCCTTCGGGGCAGCTGCAAAAAACGGAGGAATGAAAATGAGCAAGAAGTATTGTTACCTGTTCACCGAGGGCAACGCCGGCATGCGTGAGCTGCTGGGCGGCAAGGGCGCCAACCTGGCTGAGATGACCAACATCGGCCTGCCCGTGCCCCAGGGCTTCACCATCACCACCGAGGCCTGCACCCAGTACTATGAGGACGGCCAGCAGATCAACCCCGAGATCATGGCCGAGATCATGGAGTACATCGAGAAGATGGAGCAGATCACCGGCAAGAAGTTCGGCGACATGGAGAACCCCCTGCTGGTCTCCGTCCGCTCCGGTGCCCGGGCCTCCATGCCCGGCATGATGGACACCATCCTGAACCTGGGCCTCAACGAGACCGTGGTGGACGTGCTGGCCCGGAAGTCCGGCAATCCCCGCTGGGCCTGGGACTGCTATCGCCGCTTCATCCAGATGTACTCCGACGTGGTCATGGAAGTGGGCAAGAAGTACTTTGAGCAGCTCATCGACCAGATGAAGGAGCGCAAGGGCGTCACCCAGGACGTGGAGCTCACCGCTGAGGACCTCAAGGAGCTGGCCGGTGCCTTCAAGGCTGAGTACAAGGCCAAGATCGGCCAGGACTTCCCCGCCGATCCCAAGGAGCAGCTGATGGGCGCCGTCAAGGCCGTGTTCCGTTCCTGGGACAACCCCCGCGCCAACGTCTATCGCCGCGACAACGACATCCCCTACTCCTGGGGCACCGCCGTCAACGTCCAGTCCATGGCCTTCGGCAACATGGGCGACGACTGCGGCACCGGCGTGGCCTTCACCCGCAACCCCGCCACCGGCGAGAAGAAGCTCTTTGGTGAGTTCCTGACCAACGCCCAGGGCGAGGACGTGGTGGCCGGCGTCCGGACCCCCATGCCCATCAGCCAGATGGCCGAGAAGTTCCCCGAGGCCTTTGCCCAGTTCGAGAAGGTCTGCCAGCTGCTGGAGAACCACTATCACGACATGCAGGACATGGAGTTCACCGTGGAAAACGGCAAGCTCTACATGCTGCAGACCCGCAACGGCAAGCGTACCCCCGCCGCCGCTTTGAAGATCGCCTGCGATCTGGTGGACGAGGGCATGATCGACGAGAAGCAGGCCGTGGCCATGATCGATCCCCGGTCTCTGGACACCCTGCTCCACCCCCAGTTCGACGCCAAGGTCCTGAAGGAGACCCCCGTTATCGGCTCCGCTCTGGCCGCCTCTCCCGGCGCCGCCTGCGGCCGCATCGTCTTTACCGCCGATGACGCCAAGGAGTGGGCCGCCCGGGGCGAGAAGGTGGTCCTGGTCCGTCTGGAGACCTCTCCCGAGGACATCGAGGGCATGAAGGCCGCCCAGGGCATCCTGACGGTCCGCGGCGGCATGACCTCTCACGCCGCCGTGGTGGCCCGCGGCATGGGCACCTGCTGCGTCTCCGGCTGCTCCGAGATCAAGATGGACGAGGAGAACAAGCAGTTCGAGCTGGGCGGCAAGACCTTCCACGAGGGCGACTGGCTCTCCCTGGACGGCTCCACCGGCAAGATCTACGACGGTGCCATCCCCACTGTGGACGCCTCCATCGGCGGCGAGTTCGGCCGGGTCATGGGCTGGGCCGACAAGTATCGCCGCCTCCAGGTCCGCACCAATGCCGATACTCCCCACGATGCCGCGCAGGCCAAGAAGTTCGGCGCCCAGGGCATCGGCCTGTGCCGCACCGAGCACATGTTCTTCAACGAGGACCGCATCCCCGCCATCCGGGAGATGATCTGCTCCGACACCGTGGAGCAGCGCGAAAAGGCCCTGGCCAAGCTGGAGCCCATGCAGCAGTCCGACTTCGAGGGCATCTATGAGGCCATGGAGGGCTGCCCCGTCACCATCCGCTTCCTGGATCCCCCGCTGCACGAGTTCGTGCCCACCGAGGAGGCCGACATCGAGCTGCTGGCCAAGGATATGGGCAAGTCTGTGGCCGACATCAAGGCCATCATCGCCTCCCTGCATGAGTTCAACCCCATGATGGGCCATCGCGGCTGCCGTCTGGCCGTCACCTATCCGGAGATCGCCGCCATGCAGACCCGGGCCGTCATCAAGGCCGCGCTGAACGTCCAGGCCAAGCACCCCGACTGGAACATGGTCCCTGAGATCATGATCCCCCTGGTGGGCGAGGTCAAGGAGCTCAAGTACGTCAAGAGCGTGGTGGTGGAGACCGCCGACGCCCTCATCAAGGCCGCCGGTTCCGACATGAAGTACCTGGTGGGCACCATGATCGAGATCCCCCGCGCCGCCCTCACCGCTGACGAGATCGCCAAGGAGGCCGACTTCTTCTCCTTCGGCACCAACGACCTCACCCAGATGACCTTCGGCTTCTCCCGCGACGACGCCGGCAAGTTCCTGGGCGCCTACTACGACAAGAAGATCTACGAGAACGATCCCTTCGCCAAGCTGGACCAGATCGGCGTGGGCCGTCTGGTGGACATGGCCTGCAAGCTGGGCCGCTCCACCAACCCCGACCTGCACCTGGGCATCTGCGGCGAGCACGGCGGCGATCCCTCCTCCGTGGAGTTCTGCCACCGCACCGGACTGGACTACGTGTCCTGCTCTCCCTTCCGGGTGCCCATCGCCCGTCTGGCCGCCGCGCAGGCCAACATCAAAAATCCGAGGAAATAAAAGTTCCCTGACACCGGATAAATAATGCTCCCGCCCTGGCTTTTACTGAGTCAGGGCGGGAATTTTATTGTCGCAGGGGCCATATTGGAACCTGCGACCGTCCGGTTATGAGAAGCCTTATGTCTTTTATTTTTTGTTGCAGGCGATCCATTTTACCTTACTAGGAGGCAAAAATGCGTTTGCAGAGGGCAGTATCATTTCAATAAATTCAATGCCCTTTTACAGCTTTGTGCGCCAAATGTGCGCCAAAAAGATTAATCTACGATCCCGCGAGGGGAGCGACCTCCATAAGTTCCGGTTCCGGTGTATTTGCCTTATTTCAACCCACGCTCCCCGTGTGGGGAGCGACGCTGCCGTCAGGCAGGACCTCCCGGTCCTCCTTCTATTTCAACCCACGCTCCCCGTGTGGGGAGCGACCGATCAAACCGCTTAGGATCGACCGTGATAGTAATATTTCAACCCACGCTCCCCGTGTGGGGAGCGACGGCATTGCAACCGGTGACACTGGAGGCACTACTATATTTCAACCCACGCTCCCCGTGTGGGGAGCGACTACCATAATGCTATCAAGCGGATGGGACTTCATATATTTCAACCCACGCTCCCCGTGTGGGGAGCGACGGATGTTGCTGGCGCCGCCCGGCCAGATCTGCCCGATTTCAACCCACGCTCCCCGTGTGGGGAGCGACTGGACCTGCTGGGATGCAGCGAGACGACCGTCCGATTTCAACCCACGCTCCCCGTGTGGGGAGCGACGCCAACAGCCACCGCCAGCCGCTGCGGAGCCACATTTCAACCCACGCTCCCCGTGTGGGGAGCGACAAGATGATTGAGGTAACTGAGCGCAAGCGTGTCCCCGAATTTCAACCCACGCTCCCCGTGTGGGGAGCGACTAACGGTTACAGAGCCGTCATCATTTGTGCGCTTATTTCAACCCACGCTCCCCGTGTGGGGAGCGACTGTTCTCCTCCATAGTCCTGTTCTCCTTTCTTAATTTCAACCCACGCTCCCCGTGTGGGGAGCGACTGCAGATATAGACAAAAACACATCTGCGATTTTATATATATCAGATAAATTACAGAGCAGTTATTGTGCTCTGACAAGACAAATGAATTATATAGCAGCAATACATTTGAAAAAGGGGGCGTCTTTCGGGTGCGAACCTCCCAGACGATTGATGTTCTCTATCACCTCGCACTAACTAAAGGATCAGAGGTTCCTCAGGGAGATAAGATGATTTGCATCCAAAATGTTCAATCTTACTTTCATAGCGGCTCCCCAGATAATAAAAGCGCAGGCTATCCCTGTTCTGATCCATGATAGACAACAATTTTGCCTGAAGTAATTTGCATTGTGCCGGGTCAAGCAGGCATTCAAACACCGAGCACTGTACCCGCTGACCGTAATTGACACATTGCTTGGCAATTTGCCGCAGACGCTTGCGCCCGGCAGCATCTTCAGTATTGACATCGTACGTAATCAGTACCAGCATATCCCACCTTCACTTCCATAAAAACGGCGGATATATATCCAGATCCCCCCTCAGATGCCGTGCCAACAACAAGGCCTGAAGATAAGGTACTAGTCCCCATGGAACCTTTTCTCCCAGAAACGGATGGGTCAAGACATCCCTTTTCCGTTCCTGCCAGCGCTGAAGAAAAACGCGTTTTCCGTTCTCGTTGAGAAAAACGCCACCGTTTTCCCGATAGTCAAAATCTGATTTTTGAAAAATCCGGTTATTGATGCAGGTAAGGACAAACCGATCCGCAACACAAGGCCGAAATTCTTCCATCAGATCCAGGGCAAGTGAACTGCGTCCCGGCCGGTCTCGATGCAAAAAGCCCACATAGGCGTCCAGTCCCACACTCTCCAAAGCCCAGGCGCAATCGTGGGACAGAAGACTGTAGGCAAAAGAAAGCAGCGCATTCACCGGATCCACTGGCGGCCGGCGGTTTCGGGTTTCAAAATGGAATACGGCGGGGTCCCCCAGAATCAACTGATCAAATACGCTGAAGTAGGCGGTAGCACCGGCCCCCTCCAGTCCACGCAATGTGTCGAGATCCGTTTGACGCAGAAGTTGTGGCATCAACCGTTTCAACTGCTCCGATACATCCCCCAGACGCCGTGCGTCCACTCGCAATCCGTGATCCCGGCGGGTACGTTCAATGCTCCATCGGGCATTATGGATTTTGCCGAAAACCATGGTACGGGCAATTAAGCAACTTTGAGCGGGGTTATCTGCTACCCGGTACTGGGTGCGGCGCAAAAGCACATTCCCGTTGGCCTCTCCGGTAACCCGGGCTAAAAATTTTCCCCGGGGCGTACAGAAGGAAAGAGAAATACCTCTCTGAGCGCAAGCACCCATCAGGGCGGGTGAGGCGCCTGGATAGGAAAAGGAGATGATTGCAGACAGTGTATGGAGGGGGTAACGGGCCACTACGTTCTTTTCTCGGTTGGCCACCACATTTTCTCCGTCCAGGGAGAGATAGATGTCCTCGGAGGTCACAAAAAGGGTGTTGAGCAAACGCCTCATGGTTCCACCTCCATCGCCTGCAGCAGATAGGTATCTGTGGTTTTCCCCTTCATCAAGGCAGGCAAGCACAACTCTTTCAGTGAGCAGGAACTACATCCCTTTGTGGGTTTGACTTTCGGTGTATATCCACGGGCGTAAAGCCTGTGCATCTCCTCCAGCATAGTGACTACCTGTTCCCGAAGTTCCTGCGTAAAGGAGACCACCATCCGCCGTCGGGTTTCCCCGTAAAAAAGGGCTCCTTCTGATATGGTACAGCAGAGCATCTCCTCCAAGCACATGGTCTGTGCACACAACTGCAGTTCATCCGCCTGATGCGCCTTGGGTATGCCTCGCTTGTACTCCACAGGAAAGGGAGTCCACAGTCCGACCTCCCCATGGAGTGGGACGCCGTTTGGATTGGCGCGGAACTCCACCACATCACATTTCCCAGAGATCCCCAGAGTAGAAGAGGACACGGAGAGTCCCCGGAGAATCAGAGTATCACCACGACGTTCCCGGGCCTGCTCATCGTGAGCGCGGCCATGGAGCAGACTTCCCTCCACAGTACGCAGATTCTCCTGCCATTGCTGCTCAATATGAATGAGAGCCCACTGGCGGCGGCAGAAGGCAAAGTGCTGCAAGCCGGAGAGTTGGAGGTATTCCTCCTCACGGTAGATCACCCCATGCGCTGGCAGGTAATCCCGGCAGGCAGGGCATCCTCATCTATGGTGACCACATAGTCCCCATAGCAGCGGGCCGGTGCGCCGTCGTCACCATCTTTCCGGGTCACATGGACTGATTCGAAGAGTTTCCAGGCGGGGGCGCAGCCCAGTTCGCTGTCGTGCCGGAAGACGATCAGTTCCCGAACCGCCATCTTTCCCCGGGCGGCGGAGTGGTCATGTTCAAACATGTTGAGAATGGCTTCCCACAGCAGGGCCAGATCCGCCTCGGAAAAGCCGGTGGTCTTACGAGCCAGGTTGGCGGAAATATAGCCTTCACAGCGATAGAGGCCGTAGGGGACAATATACTTTCGGCCCATCTCAGTGCCTTTCTTCTCAGCATCTGCCTCAGTGGTGATGGCTACCCGGGTGATGGTGACCTCCTGGGGCACTACCGGTTCCACGCTGCGGGCAAACCCCAACTGCACTGGTCCCCGGATCTGGCCGCAGTTGAGGGCGGCCTTTACAAAAGTAGTCATTACAGCCCCAAAGGTACGGACATCATAAAAGTTGGCGCACATCCAGTCCCGGATCTTCCGATCCAGATCAGGGTCGGCTTTCTTTTTCTCTTTTACATCTTTTTCCGAGATTTCCAAGGCTGTATATGCCTCGGCGTCACTGCGGTTAAGGGGTATGCCGTCTTTTACATAGATGCGGTAGCCGGTGGAGTCTTCTTTGACTGTCTCTACATAGTTGCGGATCTTCCGTTTCAGACATACATCTGTCACAATGCCCAGGCCGGTCTCCGGATCCACCCGGGGCATATTACCCGCGTCTGGGTCTCCGTTGGGATTGCCGTTTTCCACATCGAACAGGATGACAAACTCATAGCGGTTTTTGATAGGCTCTGACATGGTATTTCTCCTCCTTACTTTTCATAACGGGCCTGTGTCTGATGGTAATAGCCGAGTTGGAAAGAGCCTTGTTGGGGTAGGTTCAGCCGGGCGGGATAAGTTTCCCCCAATTTCGCCAGCAGGCTGGTCAGTTGTTTATCATAGTAGGTGCGAAGGCCGCCATCCAACTTTTTCAGGTGTTTCTGCGCCAGGTTCAGGAGCACAGGGAACACATGTCCCGGTGTAGCGGATGCGGAATTGAAATATTTGTCCTTGATGGTGGTGTTGATACCCGGATTGGCGGAAGCCTGGATCGCCTCCAGTATGGAGAAGAGCCGCCCCAGGTTGTAGGGGACATTGGAACTGTCAGGATTGAGCGACATGGTCAAGACCTCCTTTGGAACATCTGCGTTCGCTGCTTTTAAGTAGTAGGCTTTCAGGATCGCGGCCCGGCCGCGGGTGACGGCGTGTTCCGCCCGGATGCGCAGGGTAACGCCGTTGAGCAGGGTAGCGGGATAACGGGTATTCATCAAAATGGCCCGTAGCGTCTCACCAGCCAGATCGGGGGCGGGTTTCTTATCCCGGGCGTTCTGGTTTACTGTCTCGTCCAACAATTTCCAGAGCGGCAGGGTATCAAACTTGTCATAGGCCGGTTTGACAATCTCCAACCGCTGCTGGTGGGCCTGGGCGTTGCGGAGGAATGCGCCAAAACTGTTGCGCAGGAAAAAACGTACGGAAAGACGGGCTGCGTTGGGGGCGAGCCCAAGAATATAAAACTCCATATTGGGATCTAGATGTTCTTCATCCAGTTCTGCTGCCCCTCCGTCGCACAGTTTTTTCAATGCAGCCTGCAGATCCGCAAGGCGATAGACGGGAGGCTGTCCAAACACGGCCCAGCCCATCATATTCTGTGAGGCAATTCCGCCGTCCTTTGCCCAGCAGACCACCGTGGTATCTCCTACCCGATACACATGCTCCCGGTCAGAGAGCAGGTGATTCAGCGCAGTAGTATAGGCAAAGGCCGCATATTTGCTTGTGGGGGCGTTAAAGTTTTGCTCTTTCCCGTAGGAGCAAAATGCTGGGGCGTTGAAGGAAACCAGGGCCGCCCCGCTGGACTGGGCGCCCTGCACGTTCTTTATGGAGGGGTGAACGCTCTCCACCGGACCTTTTTCTCCGGTGACCAGGCAGACCATTTGAGGCGCATCACGGTCTGCTGCACTGCTATAGTGCCGTTCCCAGGCCAACCGGATCTGCGGATCGTCGTGTATATACGTGCCGCCATACCAGAAGACCAGATTACCGCCTGACAAGATTTCATCCCAATACTCCTTGAGTGCGGGATGCGTGGCTGCTTCGCCGGGCTGCCATGTGCGGAAAAAGGCCAGCAGTGCGCGGGCCGCCGGCGTATCCACATCGGCTAAAATTTGTTCATGGAGCGCCGCACAGGCCTGAAAACAATCGACGGACCGCTGAGGCTTTCCCTTGCTGTCTACCCCCAGAAGATAACTGGAATTGTCACAGAGAAAATTGGAGGCTATGCCACTGGAACGCTTTACAGGTGCGGGAAGGCGCATACTTTGGGGGGTGAGAACTTTTTTCTTTCCTTTTGACTGCTCGGTCTGAAGCGATACGACTTGCTCCAAACTTCCCAGAGTGTCGATATACAGCGCAAAAGAAACCTTACTCTCGCTCCACCCGGGCGGGGCGATCTTCCCTTTTTGTTCCAGTGTCCTGTAGTAATCTGTCAACACCTGCAGAATCATCCCCGCACCTCCCCGCTGTTTCGGGTAGGAATCTCCAGGATCCCGTTGCGCAGTTTTGCCCGGAAAAAGAGCGGCTGGATATTTTCAGGATCAGTATAGTCCATGTCCCACAACATCCAGCCCAGATCCCGCTCCCCATCCAATTCCGGATGGCAGGGCGGGATTTCCTCGCACAGCCGAAATTGGGCTGGAAACTCCCGGCAGCCAAAGCAGGGCTGGTGATAGAATTGTCCCCGCTGTACTCTGCGTTTGACAATGTCCTGAAATTTCCCGGCGTTGTCTCCGGGAGCGGCGTTCTCCGTCATGTCAAAGTGGGCTTCGATCACATATCGGACATCCCGCAGCAGCAGGGCGGAGCGCTGCTGGATATCCTCCGAAGTGCTGAGATACAGTTCCCCCTTCCCGCGTTCCATCACGGTACGGGCGCTGCGGGCGGAAATGGTGGATTTTACTTCGTTGCGGCGCAGGTTGGTAAATCGGATTGGGGCGCAGACGTGGATACGGTCTACGATCCATTTCATTCCGGGATGCCAATATATGGCCTCAATCAACCCACGAGCGGCCGAGGGGGTCATCACATCGTAACTGACCCGCTCCACCTTCATCTCGGGCCGTGTAAAAAGCGCATAATCCCCCCAAACTTCCAGACAGATTGGCACGAGCACTCACTCCTTTCGAATTGTTTCTTAAAAATTAAATATTAAGAAATTTGCCATCATCAGCGGTTAACGATAGCCCTGTCTGCTCGGAGTATCGTTCTGTGTTCCACAGGACTGCCGAACCATCCTCCAGCACCTCCAGGTCCCCGGCCTGCTCCAATGCCCGGTAGTGCTGTTCATAGACGGATACTCCGTACTGACCCAGTTGCCGGAACAGACTGCGGCTGCGCTCTCCCTGACGCAGCCGCTCCACAAGCATTTCACCGCCTTCCAGAGGAATGTAGACCGTGCGGGTGGGCGTATCAATGAGGTGGAACCGCTGGGCCACCGTGCGAAAGGGCAGCGTGCCGTCTTCCAGGAGTGGCAAAATATTTTGGCTGTCCTGAGCCTGTTTCCCCTTCAAGACGAGAAGTTGATAAAAATAGTCATGGATCGCTTCCGGAGAAGCAATGTCTTTATGGTGCATCATGACGTCCCTTCCCGCACCAATGGGCATGGAAAAAAGTTCCGGGTTCTTGCCTTCTCCCCTAAAAATGGAGACGACACTCTCCACAGGAGAAAATTTCCCCTCTCGGTTGCACCGCCCCGCGGCCTGAAGGATCGAATCCAGGCCGGCCTCTTCCCGCCAGACTGCGGGAAAATCCACATCCACCCCCGCTTCGATCAGGGAGGTAGAAACCACCCGGCAAGGAAGGCCTTTTTCCAACCGGCGGCGGATTTCCACCAACTGTTGCTTTCTGTGGCTGGGGTACATCAGGGTGGACAGGTGAAAACTTCCATCTCTATTCAATCGTTCATAGATCTCCTGAGCCGCTTTTCTGGTGTTCACGATGCAGAGCACTTGCCTGGATTCATTGAGTTGCGCTGCCAATTCATCCCAGGTGAGACTGTCTCTCTTTTGGAAAGTGACGCGCCGGAACACTTCCCACTGGCAGGTATCCGGAGGGCACAGTTCCGTAATGGGCTGCTGGGGGAGAAATTCATGAAAAATAGGGTCAAGGGCAGGCTGTGTAGCCGTACACAGGACGGCGGAAACGCCGTAATTTTTGACAAGTTGTGAAATGGCATAGACGCAGGGGCGCAGATAGGGAATGGGCATCATTTGGGCCTCATCAAAGATTACTACGCTGCCGGCAATGTTGTGGAGTTTGCGGCACTTGGAAGATTGACAGGCATAGAGGGATTCAAAGAACTGGACGGCCGTGGTGACGACCACAGGCATGTCCCAGTTTTCCGTCGCCTTAGCCATACGGATCGTCTGTACATTGGCCTCTCCAGCCGTCCCAATGTCATACAGCACATTGGAGTGGTGTTCAAGCACTGCATCCTCGCCCAGAATCTCCCGAAATACTCCTGCCGTTTGCTCGATGATAGAAGTGTAGGGGATCACATAGATTACCCGACGCAGACCGTGGGTCCTGGCGTGAGCCAGGGCAAAGGCCAATGAAGCCACGGTTTTTCCACCGCCGGTGGGTACAGTGAGGGAAAACAGCCCTGGTTTGCACGATTCACCTTTCTGGATACACCGTTTCAGAATGGCACAGCGCTGTTCATTCAGCACACCACGTGGCGGGAACCAGCCAGATATGTATTGCTGCAGTTTTGCCCACAACTGCTCTATGGAAATTGGGTACGAGGGTCTGGGTTGTCCTGTCATAAATGCCTCGGTATCAAGATAGTCGGCATCCACTAGGCAGGAGTAGAGCATTCTGGTAAAAAACATCCCGTGGGCAAGATCTGTCTGCGCATAGGCAGGTACGGCCGCAATAGGCAACTGTACTTCTTCCTTCCAGGCGGAATATGGTGCCAATTTACCACATTCCAGCCGCTTCATGCGTCCCCGGAAGGTGGCATCATCTGACCCATCCGCCTGTGTCCCGCCGTCAGGCAGTCCGCCGTGGTGCCCGGCCACGGCGAATGCGGCAAAAATTTGCCCCAGGAGGCCGCATTCATAGGCCCCCGCCGTCGCGTGGTCCACCATTTGAGGATCACCACGAAGCCGCTTCTGAAACGCAGAGGAATATTTGCCAATATCGTGGGCCATCCCGGCCAATTGGGCCTGGTCTTCTCCTCCAAAGCGGCGCGCAAATTCTTTTGCCAGCGCAGAGGTACCTTGTAAATGTGCAAGAATCGTCTGTTCCCGTTTGTCTTCTGAGATATGCGCGAGGAAAGCATTTGAGAGGATCATTATACTTTACCGCCAATCATTTATTTTGAGACTGAAAACAGAGTAGTAAACTACCAATTCTATAAAAAATACTCATCGTCATCCCTTGTCAGACGAACAATATTTAGACTATTACGGTATACCTATGGTCAAAGTAGTTCTTTTTTGTGAAAATGAGACTAAATTTGAACTTTGAAATTTTCTCTAAAGCACCTTCCCATTTCTATAATGAAAACACCTCGATCACAAACAGTGGTCGAGGCGGAAGTTTGAGGTATGCTATTTGATTACAGTAACCAGATGTTTCTTGTAGTACGAGATGTAAGTATTATAACATATTTAAGAAAAATGTCAACATTTGCCTAATATGGTCCTTCAATTCGCAAAGTAAATAAAAAAATCCTTGACAAATGTTAAGCATAAATCAAATCAAAACAAACGGCCCTCCTTTTTAAACACGCAACCACCATAAACTGCAATGCCTGATATACTAATGGACCCGCTTTTTTACTATATTCAAATGCCCCATATTAATATTCTTTTCTTTAAATTTTACTTATTTTCCCAAGCAGACCGCCTAACTTTGATTTTTATCTTCTTGAGAGACGATTTGATCTGCATTTTTCATCAGGTCAGGGAACACAGTTTTTGTGTCGTCTCGCTTGGATCGATTGCAGTGTTTGCACATACACTACAGGTTGAATTCTCTGTCCCCGTCTCCTTGGCTTTGTGGGATAACATGGTCAATATCAATATAACCACGCTAAAATTTTTGCTACAGAGAACACATGTGTACCATCCATGGTTACAGGGACTTTTGCTAAAATATTCGCCTCTATAGCCACTCATTGGCGTTGCTCCTTGGTTATTCAGTCTGTCGGGAAACCCGGCTTATACTTGACGCATAAGCCGGGTTTCCCGACAGACTTAGGGGGCGCTCAGACCGAGCGCCCCCTAAATGATGTATATTGTAATTTTTGACAAAATTCAGATATCAATCAACCGTTTCATCGCAAATCAATAATTTATGGCTTTCAGTGCTTTTCTCTCGGCGCGGTTGATCAGGTGGAAAATCAGGCTGATTGCCAGCAGGATGAAATAAGATTGGGCAATGCCATAAGTCACCCCCAAAAAGGCGACGATGCCCCAGTTCAGCAGACCCAGGACAAGAATTGTGCCGGGTTGTTTCAAAACCTCGTCCAGATCTCCGCCCAGCGCCTTTTTGAGATCGGCTAAGATCTGGATGACGGTAACAATGACCCCCATAGCCAAAAAACCTCTGCCAGCCGTAATCATGCCGGATTGATTTACCAAGAGTTTCAAAAGATCAATAGAACTGATATCCGCGCCATTGATTTTGAACAATTTCCAGAAAAGCAGTGCCCAGAGGGCAACTGCACAGTAGGCAAAATTTATGAAGGTCAGCCGTGATTTTGCCCGCTGCGCCGCCTTATCTGCCTGCTTTTGCTGGAGGATCTGGCGCAGTTTCTGTTCCCGCCGTCCAATTTGCTCCAGCACAGCCTGGCGCACCGGTTCAGGCAAATCTTCTTGGCCCTCGACAGCCTCCCTGGCAGCCTGTATATCGGCGGAAGTGAGGGGCTTTTTCGGCGGCAGCCACTGTGCCATCAGGGAATTATATTGTGCTTCTGCCCTGTTTCGTGCCTCAATGGACGGGAAGAGGCTATTCAGATAGGTGCGCTCCGCCTGATCCTTTTCCTTCTGAAGTTCGGCCACCCTTTCAAGAATCTCTTGGATATCCGGTTTCAGAGCCTCCGGCGCGTGCTCCATCAGGGACTGCAGCGATGCAAGATCTTCTGCCAACGCTGCGCTGGCCTTTTCCCCACAGGCGGATTCCACTGCACAGGCCTTTTCCCAGAATTGCTGTGCCTGCTCTGCAAGCGCGACAGTCTCATACGTTGTGCCTCTGAATGTCCTTCGCTGCTGATCCGCCGCGCGGACATCCTTGATCTTTTCAATAAGCCGCTTTTCCAACCTGAAAATTCTCTCAAGTTCTCCGGAAAAACTCTGCTCCAGGCGCCGCTCATATGTGGTGAGAAGTTCGGAACTTGCGCCGCTGCTAATGCCGTACGCTCCACAGATGTTCTGCAAAGCCTGACGGCTATCCTCCTGCAGACGAAGGATGGCTGACGTATCCACTTCTCCAACTGTAGCATGGTTCATGCGGTTGGAGAGGTTTCTGATCGTTTCGTCCACTTTAGGGGACAGCGCCTGATCGACTAAGGTGCCGTAATCATGATCCATTCCCACTGCCTTTGCAAGGCGCCCCAGCACCCCCTGGGGATCTTGATAGCGCTGCAGCAGGAACTGGTATGTGACAGTGGAAATCGGGTCCAACATCAGGATCTGGACCGCGGCCTCCGGCTGTTTGTCGGCCGGTATTTTCTGAAAATTTCCCCGGAGCGCCTCTGCCCGGGACAGGTCTTCATCCGTTCCGGGAAGGGGGACGTTATTGTATCTGCCCTGGTAAGAGAGGAAAAACCAGGCCATCTGGAGGAAAGACTCTGTAAACAGCGTCCGGATGCCGTCAACCATTATAGGGCTGTTGTAGATCTGATTGAGACGGTCCCGCTCCTGCTTGCGGGTTCTAGCGTTTCCGATGGCATTGGCACCACTGTGTGCTAATCCGCTGAGCGCGTTGAAGATTCCCGCCATGGCCATGCCGCCTACGGCACCTTTTAAGCCGAAGCCACCTCCTACGACCCGGCCCCGGGAGGCCTTCCGCAGGGCGCGGTATTCCTCACTCTGTGAGACCCGTTGGTCACTCTCTTCCGAACACTCCGTTACAAATTCCTCCATCCTGATCCAGGGGGCAAAGATGTCCTCCCCATAGAGGGAGACTGCGTTGGCCTTGTTGATGTCGTAATAGCCCATCTGAATCAAGGCGTCCAGCGTTTTGTCAAAGTGCCATTTCAGAATTTTATAACCGTCTTGGATCCCCTGGGTGGAAAAGGCTTGGAAACTTTGATAGTTCTGATATTTTTGGATATACTGCTGAGCAGCAAGCGCTGCATTTCTGCGGTAGCGGCTGATGGTAGAAAGCATGTAGCACTGGTCTGCAGAAAAAACAATTTCTTTTCCCAGATAATTCTCTTTGAAGCCTTCCATCGAAACTCTCCTATGTTGTTGAATTGAGATCCCTCGTGGATCAATAGGTTACCCCTTTTGAGTTATTTTAACTCAAAAGGGGTAATGTTGGCAAGAGGAATTGTGTACGCTTTCTTTACATATTGTAAAGAAAGCAGGTGTGCCCTATTACGATTGGTGAGGCTGTGCGGCAAAGGATTATCGAACTGTGCCAAAAGCAGGATATTTCCATCAACGCCCTGTGTATTCGCAGCGGCGTGACCCAGTCCACAGTGAACAACATTGTCAGCGGACGCAACAACAGCACCACGGTTTCGACCATTCAAAAACTCTGCGATGGTCTTGGCATTACCATTATCGACTTTTTCAATTCAGACTTGTTTTTGGATCTGGAGCAGGAGATCAAATGACACCCCGGACAATTGTCCAGGGTGTCATTTTTTATAGTTCGGCCCGGGTGCGGATATACGCCTCCACAGCCTGCCGGGGGATCCGCCAGACCCGACCGTTCCGGTAGGCTTTGAGATCCCGGCTGTTTAAGAGCCGGTACAGCGCATTCTTGCCGATCTTCAGGGCCTCACAGGCCTCCTCAGCAGTCAGCAGGTCATCGTACTGCTCCAGCATGGCTGCACTCCTTTCCGCAGTTGGCACAGTCTGCAACGCTGCACACAGGGCAGAGGCAGTTCTTTGGCAGAGTCGCTTTCTTCTTTCGGCTGCGGCGTTTCCGCTGTCCAGACCTCCGGCGCAATTCGTCTACCTGATGACATACAGCTGCCTCTCCGCGGCCAAACAGAAGCACAATGTCCGACAGATCTTCCCCGCCGTAGTACAGCGCTTCCAACTGCTCGGTGTCTTCCGGACTCCAATACTCCCCAAAATGTTCCGGTACTTTGTCTCCGCTTCTTATGGCAATCAGTAGGCTTCTTTTGCTTTTCATCGGTTATCATACCTCCTTTTCGATTATTGGAATGTTAGATTGTTTTTTCGAAAAAACGAGGTACCGTGATTGGATATTATCCTCCTGGATATACCCTGGGGCTACCAGGGGGAAATAAAATTACCAGGAGGAATACAAAATGGAAAAGTCTACTTTTGTTTCGCTGGGTGGGGATGTGACGTTGGACAGTCTTCAGGATGTATTCGGCCAAATGGCCTCGAATATATCCGGGATAGACGTTCCCTCTCAGTTTTGCCAGCTGGCGCAGCGCTGTCTGGCGGACGGGATCTTTTCCATCCAGGATGCGGACAGAGATGATTCGGACGGAACCAAGCCGGTGGTTTATCTGATTGGAGAGGATTATGGCTTTACAATCAAGGCTTTTCGGACCGTCTGCGACCGAATGTCACAAAGTACTCCGGTGATTGCGCAAACCCTTTCGGAAGCGGGACTTCTGCGGGGGAAACGCACCAATGCCACTACTGTGCAGACCAGGATCCCTGTAACGAACGTTTACGGTAATTGCCGCTACGTGGGGGTCTACCGGATCGCCCAAGAAGATATTATGAGTGAACTGTTCTAAAGGAGGAAACTATGCTGGAATTGACTTTGGGCCGCCGCGCAGATGGACAAGCCATCACCACGGCAGGAAGAGAAAACCCCCACATTTTTGTGGACGGCATCAGCGGGGCTGGAAAAAGTTTCAAGCTAAAACGGCTTGCAGAAGATGCAGTATGCCAGGGAGCACAGGTCATCGCGTTCGACTACACCGGCGATTTTGCGGCGTATATGCCGCCGGAAGGATTACCCCTCCGGCGGATGGATGTATCGAGTGAGGAATTGCAAATCAATCCTCTGTCCCCCGCTTCTGGTGCTCCTGCGTCTGTCCGGGGTCAGCGGCTGGTCCATCTGCTGCTGGCGGGGTACCGCCTAGGAACCCGGGCCTGTGTGGACTTGATGGATGCTGCCGTTCAATATTTGGAGTCTGGGCCAGAGATTCCAACCGTTTCCGGCCTGGTAGAATACATTGAACAGGTCTGTCCAATGACCAGAGGGCTTGCATCTGCATTGGAACCTTTAAAAGGTCTCTCTCGCCTGATTACCAGCGGACCGGAAGAGATTAACGTAAAGCTGAACTTGCCAGGGCTCCTGATTTTGGAGTTCAGACAGGTGGAGTCCGCTTGGATGCGGCAGCTGATGATAGAACTTCTTCTGCGGGTCATCTGGGACAGCCGGACTTCCACGGCTGCAGGTAATCCGAATCCGTTGATCCTGCTGCTGGACGAGTGCCAAAATTTAAATTGGAGAAAGGATGGAATGCCCGTACGCATTTTGCGCGAAGGGCGAAAGTTTGAGATCGGCGGCTGGTTTGCTAGTCAATGGGTCGAAAACGAGTGTGCAAAGGCGGCTCTGCGGGAAGCAGCCGTGCAGATGCACTTCCGTCAGGATCAGGATGCAGCGACAAAGCTGGCTCGAACGATGGCATCCAATAATCGGGAAAAACGGGAGCGGTATACGCGGCTCATTCGTTCCCTCCCCAGAGGTTCCTTTATCGTGGAGAATCCTTGCTGCGGAATTTGTCTTGGACATATGTAAGTAATGGCGTTGTATTGATGGAGGTAAGAATTATGTTGGACACGATCGACGTTCGGACTTTGGCGATCAAGCTGATCGAGGCACTGGTAGAACAGCGGGCCGTCAACCGGGCAACTTATGAAAATATTTTGAAAAAATACGGATAATTCGTCTGTTTAGGCGATTAGAAGGAGGTGATTTTGATGGGCAACGCCCTGCAACAGCCCGCCATGCGGCGGGTGGCCATCTATGGCCGCGTCTCCACGGAACACGAGGCTCAGCTCTCTGCCTTTGAGAACCAGCAGGCCTGGTACGAGGGCGTTGCCCGTCAACACGAAGAGTGGGCCATTGTTGACCGGTACTACGATGAGGGAATTACCGGAACTGCAGCCAAGAAGCGCCCCGCATTTATGCGGATGCTGGCAGATGCCCGGCAGGGGAAATTTGACTTGGTCGTCACAAGAGAGGTGTGCCGCTTTGCCCGGAACACCGTTGATACTCTGACGGTTACACGTGAGTTGAGCAAGCTGGGGATAGAGGTCTATTTCATCCAAGACAATATCTGGACGATGGATGGAGACGGTGAGCTCAGGCTGACAATCATGGCGACGTTGGCCCAGGAGGAAAGCCGCAAGATCTCCGAGCGGGTCCGAGCCGGGCAAAAGATCAGCCGAGAAAAGGGTGTTCTCTACGGAACCGGAAACATCCTTGGGTATGACCGGGTGGGTGACACCTACCGAATCAATCCGGAGCAGGCCTACGCCGTCCGGAAAATCTTCGAGTTGTACGATCAGGGGTGGGGATACAAACGGATCTGCGCGGATCTGGTGCGGCTGGGCTGTAAAAATGCCAGCGGCAACGTGGAGTGGAACGTGGATCGGATCGGTCGTATCCTGCGAAACGCCACCTACAAGGGCTACATTGGCTACAACAAGTCCCACAGCGACGGTTATCTGACCCAGAAGCGTATCAATCATCGGGACGAAGAGTTTACATATCGCAAAGGAAATTTTGAGCCCATTGTCTCTGAGGAACTTTGGGACAGGTGTGCGGCACTCAGAGAGAAGAAAAGCGCAAAGCAGCGGGGCGAGGATGGCCGGCTTCGGAAATTTGGGCGCAAGGAACCGCAGTCTGTCTGGTGCACCAAGCTTCGGTGCAGCTGCGGCTCCTCCTTCCGCCGCTTCCTCTGGCACAAGAACGCCGATGGCAGGAAAACCTACGGCTACGAGTGTTACCGCCAAAAGCGTGAAGTCAGCGGCAAGTATTTGGCCGCTCATGGCCTGGACGCTGCCCAGGTATGCAGCACAAAAAGCATCCCTTTTTGGCACATTGACCTGATGGCCCTCTGCGTGTTCCGGACTGTCTGGAGCAATCAGAAGGACGCAGTCTTGCTGGCCTGTGAGATGCTGAAGGAGTGTTCTGTCCAGGATCAGCAGAAAGCCGCAGATATGCGAGGGGCTTTTCAGAAACAGCTGGCTGAGCTGGAAAAGAAGCAGGAGGGCCTTCGCAGTATGTGCGCCATGGGGGATATCACCCGCGAGGAGTTCCTCCACGACAGGGAAAAAATTCAAACGGAAATGGAGCAGCTGCAAGCACGGTTGGCGGATCAGGAGCAGGACTCCTCCGGTCAAGAGTTTGGACTTGATTTGGAGCAGATCCGGCACACTTTGAATCGATGGGTAGACTTTTCGGGTCCCACAATTTCAGAGGAGCTAATAGATGAATTTATTTTGCAGGTAATTGTCGTGGATGATGATACCTTCAACTGGACCCTGGATCTGTCCTCCCGCAGTACAGGGAACCGCCGTCTCCGGCCCAGCGAAATTGCCCTCCAGCAATACCGTGAGCGGCAGGCAGTGCAAGGGGCACGCAGTGTTCCCATCGACACCGTACTCAGCCGGCATATCACTGATCCGCAGACCATTCTCTCTATCCAGGTTACTCGGGAGGAGGCTGAAGCATACTGTCACTCCATCGGCATGAAGTTCTTTGGCAAGAAATGGCGGGACAAAACCATTCTAATCAGCGTTTAGGCACCCATCCAGCGGAAAAACCCGCTGGATGGGCTGTCTTACCCCTCAATTTTTCTTGCATATATAGCAAAATTCAGCTATAATATAAATATAATTTTGCAATATCGTGATTCGAGAGGAGACGTTTTATATGAAGATCAAGCCAAGTGCGTCTATCCGTCAGAACTACAATGAGATTTCGGCGCTCTGCAAATCCACCGGTGAGCCGGTTTACCTGACCAAAAACGGCGAAGGGGATCTGGTGGTCATGGACATTGAGGCATTCGCCCGGCGGGAAAAGATGCTGAAGCTCCGGGAGGAACTGCTTGACATTGAGGAGGATCGTCTGCACGGCGCGCCGGACTACTCGGTGGACGAGGTCGCGGCTATGATGGAGCGGGCCGTGACGGAGGTACGCCATGCCGGAGCATGAGGACGTGTATCAGGTCATTGTGTCCAAGCGCGCGGCGCAGCAGCTGGTAGAGCACGCCGCGTTCGCATCAGGGTTGGAGGAGCGGCTGGGCTATCAGCTGATTGACGACTTTCGGAAAGCCGCAGATTCTCTGCAGCGATTCCCCTACCGCAATCCCATCCTGCGCTCAGAGGTCTTTACTGCCGAAAAATATCGGAAAATGGTGTTTGACAAGTGGCACCTCTTGATTTATCAGGTCAAAGATGATAAAGTGTACATTGAATATGTGATAGATGGACGGCAGGACTATCAGTGGCTGCTGACCCCATAACGATTTCCTTACAATATCTGTGGCCGCCCAGGCTGCCATCAAGGACGCCAAGTAAATCCCTCCCCCGTCTCAAACACCGCCGCCTGCAGCCGCAGGCGGCGGTGTTTTCATAAAAAACACACCCCGCGCCGCATGGCGCGGGGTGTGCTGCGTTCAGGAGAACATTTGATGATAGCGGCCCAGAACAGCAGCCGCCTCCGCCCGGGTGATGGTCCGGCCAGGGGCCAGCATCCCGTCGCTGCCGCCGTTCAGGATCCCCAGCCGCAGCGCCCAGGCCACGGCATCCTGGGCCCACTGGCCCACGCCGCCGCTGTCGGGATGGGAATCCATCTCCTCCAGCGCCTGCGCCGTCACGGCGGGACTGCCCGCCAGCCGGTACAGCATGGCCACCAGCTGTCCCCGGGTGACCGCGCCGGCGGGCGCCGTGCCGTCGGAGACGCCCTGGGCCACGGCCCAGTCCTGCGCCTGCTGGTACCAGGGCTGCCCGCCGTCCACGTCCTGGCCGTCCATCCGGGCCAGTACCGTCCACACCATGGCCCGGCTCATGGAGCCCGCGGGGGAGAAGGTGTGCTCCGTGGTGCCCCGCATGAGGCCGTTGGCCGCGGCGTAACCCGCCGCGCCGTAGTACCAGGCGTCCGCCGCCACATCGTCGTAGGGATTCACCCAACCGTCAGGCGCCGTGGGGTCCGCGGCCCGTTCCAGGCGGAAGGCAACGGTCACCCGCACGGTGCCGGCGGGCATGGAGAAGATATAGCCATCGCCGCCGACCGCCTGCACAGGGATCTCTGTCCCGTCGGCGCGCATCACGGTCACGGCATCCATCGCATAGCCCGGATCCGGAACAGCGGTGACGGTCACCGTCTGTCCAGCCGCCGCCTGCTGCGGGGAAACCCGGACCGTGCCATGCTCCGTCTGCTCCAGCGCCACCGCATAGCGCGGCGCACTGCCGGAAGAGGCGCCGCCGGAGGGGCGCTGGGACACCGGGCATACCGTCCAGATTCCCCCCTCCTGCGTCAGCTCATAGCCGTCGGCGGCAGTCAGAGCCGGCGCCTCCACGCGGTCGGCCAGCATCAGGGAGAACCGTTTGTCGCCGGAGACCCGGGCGCTGAGGTCGCTGGCCAGCACCGTCACGATGCCGCCGTCTGCCACTGTGTCCAGGGCGTCCTGCAGGCTGGCGTACCGGACACCGTCCACTTCAGCCTCCGCGCCCACTGCGGTGACTGTGAAGGGACTGAAGCCGTGGGGATTCTCGAAGGTCAGCCCCTGAGCCCCTACCGTGCCCTCATACACATAGGTGACGCCGCCCTTGCGGTGGTGGACATAGAGGGCTTCATCCGCTCCGGCGAAGCCCGCCGGCAGCGGGATGGTCACCGTCACCTGCTCGGTAACGGCCAGCGGCATGGCGTCGCCGATCTGCATGGCGTTGGTCTGTCCAGGGTCCTGGGGCAGGCAGATATCCTCTCCCGCCTGTACATCCGCCGTAGTGGCCACCGTGATATACATAGGCGAGATATCCAGGGAAAAGGCTTTCTGTCCATCCTGCGCCACGGTGGCGTTGGTGACGGACACGCTGAGATAGGGCACGATCACGATCCGCACGTCGGCGGCAGTGACGGTGGTATCCGGGATCGCCGCGTCCAGCGCCTCCGTCACCGTCTGTCCGGCCACCGTGGTCTCCGGGGTGATCGCATTCTCGCCGGCCACTGTTCCCGCGGCGGCGGTGAGCTGATGGGAATTGACCAGCGTATCGCCGCCGCTGATCTCCTCCGCCACCCGATCCGCCAGCTCCTGCTCAGCCTGGGAGCCGTCGGAGACGGCGTTGGTGGTCTGATTGCCCGCCGAGCCGCCCACCTGCGCGGGCGTGCTGCCGCCGGCGTCCGTCACCATGGCGGCGTAACCGCTTTGGTTGCTGGGCACCGCCACCTTTCCGGGCGCCAGATAGGCGTTGGGCGCGCTGGTATAGTGGCCGCCGGTGATGAAGCCAGTGCAGTCCTCACTGTAGACGGCATTGACGCCGCCGTTGATGCTGCGGAAGCTGCCGCCGGCCACGGACAGCGACACCTGGGCCACGGCCTCCGGCGGATTCCCCTGGGGATTGCATTCGTAAAGGGCGGTGTAGCCCGCGATGGTGCCGCCGGTGATGACGACGGAGACCGGGAGCCGGGTCGTATGCTGCGCCACCGCCACGCCGGCGCCGGTGACGGTGGTGCCGTTGCCGTTGGGCAGTACCGAAAAGGGCACAGAGGTGCCGGTGACCTCGGCGTCGCCGGAGATCCGCAGGCTTCCGGCCCGCAGCTCGATCCCCGTGCCGCCGGTGACAGCGGCCCCTTCCACGTTCCAGGCGGCATAGCCCGCGCCGTAGATGCCGGTGCTGCTCTCTCCGGAGGCCATCACCCGGGCCGTCTCATGCAGGGTGATGACGGGATAGTTCACCTGATTTTGAATGATCCCGTTGACATAGAGGGCGTTGCCCGGTACGTCCGTCCCCTCCGCCGGGGACTTCAGCGTCCCGTGGATCTCCAGCCGCACGCCGCAGGCCTTGTCGCCGGTCTGCCGGACCATGACGCCGGCCCAGCCGCCCAGCGTGACATCTCTGCCCACCGTCAGCACGGAGTAGTCCCGGTCCGCCTCGTCCGTGGACCCGTAGGCGGTCACGGCGGCCAGCCGGTCGCCCGCCGTCTCGGTGACGGTGCCCCTGCCGGTGAGCGTCAGGCTGCCGTGGATGAGCCGGATGGGCTCCTCCTCCCGGGACAGCGTGTGCCCGTTGAGATCAATGGTGCAGGCCATGCCGCTGTCCAGGACGATCTGCTCCGTGATGTCCCGCAGCAGCGTCACAGTCCCGCCATCCGCTGCTGCAGCCACAGCCCCGGCCAGGGAGGCATACATGGTGCCGTCCTCCCCTCGGGCGGCAGGCCCCAGGACCGTGAAGGTGCCGTCGCCGTTGTCTGCCGCCGTACAAGCCCGGGCCAGATAATCGGAGACGCCGTCGTCGGCAAAGGTACCGCCGGAGACCTCCAGACTGCCCAGAAGTCCGTCCACATACAGCGTCTCCCGCCCGGAGCCGGGCCGGAAGGTCCCGCCGTGGATACACACCAGGGCCTCCTGCCGGTCGCCGCCGTCGCCGGGCGTGTTATTGCCCACATACACCGCCACTTTGCTGGCGGAGGTAAAGGTCCCGCCGTAGACATGGCAGGTCACCTGACCGGACTCACCTGCGATGTACAGCGCGTAAAAAGCCGAATTGCCGCCATGAACGGCGCAGGGCACCGTCCGGAACGTGCCGTCGTGGATCTCCGTGTATCCGGCTGAGCTGGAAAAGCCGCCCTGTACGCCGGTGACTGTGCCGTCGTAAAAATACAGCTCCGGGGGCTGGCCCTCCGCGTCCTCGTGGCTCTGGATGGCGTAACCCCAGCTCTTTGAATTGCAGGCGCTGCAGGACCAGACATCAAAGCTGCCGCCGTAGACCCGGGCTGTGCCCGCGTTGTACAGCGCGGTGGTGGCGCCGGTAAAGATGCCGCCGTAGATGGTGACCTGGCCGCCGGGCCGGTTTTTGACGGCGGCCCCGCTGGCGTCCACCGAACCGGCAAAGGTGCCGTTTTCAATGGTGAGGACGCCGAAGTTGTCCACAGCGCCGTAGCCGCCGGTTTTTGAAGCGGAGCTGTCGATGGTGCCGCTGCCGGTGACCGTCAGGGTGCCGTAGTTGCGCAGGGGGCGGCCCGCAAAGCCAGCCGTCACCGTGACGGCATGACCGTCCAGGTCCAGCACGATGTTCTGACCGGCTTCAATGTCCAGCATCCGGTCCAGTCCGGCGATGTCCCCCGTCAGGGTCACCACCGTTTCCGTCCCGTCGGCAGGCGCCGCTGCGATGGCGTCGGCCAGGGCCTCCGCAGTGTCCACCGGGGCAGCCGGCGTCTCGTCCGGCTCTTCCGGCACCGCGTCCACCGCCAGGCGCGTATCCACCGCCTCTTCGTCCGCCGCCGCGCTGGCGTTTGCTTCCTCTGCCAGTGCCGGTGCCGGCAGCAGCGTCAAGAGCAGCGCCATCGTCAGCAAAACACCCATCGTCCTTTTCCATATCCTCATGCAGTTTCCCCTTCCGTCAGGCCAATACATCGCAGATATTCAACCCACACACATTTTTACTTTCGTTACATAATAGCATATGATTTTGAATATCAAAATTATATTTGCAACATTTTTTAAAAGCTGTCTGTCAGAATCTGAATTTCTCAAGTGAGATCCCATCGGTTTTTGTCCATTTTGTATATAGCTTTTTGTCGCTGATCGTTGTAAAGTGCAACTGTTGATTTTTGCAACAAAAGGGTGGGACAGACATGTCGGAACGCATTGAGATCTTGCGGCGAATCGAGCGGCAGTATCTGCGGGACCAGCTGGGGGAACTGGAATTGCAGATGGTGGATGCCTATGTGCTCCGGCTGCTGGCCCGGCATCCGGGCGCTCTCCGGCAAGAGGATATTGCCCAATGGATCGTACTGGACAAGGGATCGGTGGCCCGGTCCCTAGCCCGGCTGGAAAAACGCGGACTGGTGGCACGCACCGTCAGCGACCAATGCCGCCGGGAAAAGCAAGTCCTCCTTACCCCTGCCGGCGCTGATGCAGACATCCGCATCAGCCAGATCCTGAATACCTGGAATGAGATCCGCTACCATGGCTTTACCGAGGACGAGCGGGCCCTGTACGAATCCTTTCTGGACCGCATCACCCAAAACGTCACCCAATACCGACAAGGAGGCACACACAATGGTCAAGAATCTCACTGAAGGTCCCCCGCTGCGGCTGCTGTTCTTCTTCTCCATGCCCATGGTGGTGGGGAACCTGTTTCAGCAGCTCTACAACATGGTAGACACCGCCGTGGTGGGCAAGTTCGTGGGTGAGGACGCCGTGGCCGCCGTGGGTTCCTCCTTTCCCATCGTGTTTTTGTCCGTGGCCGTGGCAGCGGGCCTTTCCATGGGCTGCAACGTGGTGGTCTCCCAGCTCTTCGGCGCAGGGCGCATCCACGAGATGAAGACCACCATCTCCACCGCCATCCTGGCGCTGAGCGTACTGGGCCTCATCATTATGGGCCTGGGCACGCTCTTTGCCGGATCACTGCTGGAGTTGCTGGGCACAGACCCGGACATCATGGCCGACTCCCGGACCTATCTGCAGATCTATTTCGGCGGTGCCGTGTTCCTCTTCCTCTACAACACTCTCAACGGCATCTACAATGCCCAGGGCGACAGCCGGACACCGCTGATCTTCCTCATGATCTCCAGCCTTACCAACATCGTGCTGGACCTGCTGTTCGTCATCCAGTTCCACATGGGCGTGGCGGGTGTGGCCTGGGCCACGCTGATCTCCCAGGGCCTGTGCGCCGTGGCGTCGCTGCTGGTGCTATTCCGCCGTCTCAAGCACATGGCCAGCGAACCGGCCTATCAGGGTGAAAAAGTGGCGCTTTTCCACATGGTGGCCGTCAAGCGCATCGCGCAGATCGGCCTGCCCTCCATGTTCCAGCAGGCCCTGGTGTCTCTGTCCATGATGATGATGCAGGGCCTGGTAAACTCCTATGGCAAAGTTCTGGTGGCCGGCTACACCGCCGCCACCAAGATCGACACTCTGGCCATGCTGCCCAATATGAACTTCTCCAATGCCATGTCCAGCTACACGGCCCAGAACATCGGCGCAGGCAAGTTCGACCGGGTGAAGCAGGGCCTGCGGGCCTGCCTTCTCATGGTGGTGATCTTCTCCCTGCTCATCACGGTGGTGATCTTCCTCTTCGGCGACAACCTGCTCTCCCTCTTCCTGGACCCCGGCGACACCTCCGGTGCCCTGGGCTACGGCCTGACCTACATGCACACCGTGTCTGTATTCTACATCCTCATGGGCCTTTTGTTTGTGGCCAACGGCATGCTCCGGGGTTCCGGCGACATGGGAGCTTTTACTGTCAGTTCTGTGGCCAACCTCTTCTCCCGGGTAGGCATCGCCTATGCCCTGGCGTACCTCACCCCGCTGGGCGCCAACGCCATCTGGTGGTCCATCCCCGCCGGCTGGGCCGTGGGCAGCATTTTTTCCCTGCTGCGGGTCCGCAGCGGAAAATGGATCCGTCAGGCCATCGGCGACGAGATCCGCTCCTGAACATACAAAAAAGCCTGCCGGATATCCGGCAGGCTTTTTGCTCTTTTCATGTCTCCTCAGGGGGCTGCTCCGGTGCCTCAGACGGGGCCGGATGCTCCTTTTGGTGATGCTGGGGATAGTAGCCGCTGAAGGCCTCCATCCGCTTGTTCAGATTGGCGCAGTACTCCTCCGCCCGTTGAAAGGTGAATCCCCCCGGGAAGAAGCTGTTGACCACCAGGGCCACGATCACACCGATGGCGGTATCCAGGATACGGTTCAACGCGTAGCTCACATAACTGTCCACCGGGGTGTTGAACAGCAGGATGCTCAGCACCACGCCGCCGGGCTGCACACCACCCACCCAGAACACCTGGCACAGCAGGATCAGCAGTACCACACCGATGAACGTCAGCAGCACCAGCAGCAGCGACCGCCCGCCGTCGGGGTGGAAGATCAGGTAGATCCGGAACATCACGATTCCCAGCAGGCCTCCGATAACGGTACCGAACACCCGGTTCCCGCCGTGGAGCTTGGATGTCTCCAGATCGCTGCCCATACCGAAGATGGCGCCGATGCAGGCAAAAGCAGGGCTGCGGTCCAGGAAAAAGTAGATCAGGGCGCAGAATGCCGCAGCAGTGGCAGTCTTGATGTTGCGCATGCCGATTTTGGGGCGGTGGGTCGGCTTATTCATGTTGGCGATCTCTCCATATCCGAAAAATTTTGGACGAGGAAGGGTGCTTGCGTTATAGTATACCACAAACTGCCATTCCTGAAAAGAGCGCGTTAAGATTTTCCTGTTTTACCGGCGGCACATCTGCAAAAATGCCCCGGCCTGCAGCACAGGCGCAGCCAGCACCGTCCACTGACCCAGCCGGGGCGCCAGCACGCCCCCCAGGGCCGCACCTGCCAGAAAACAGGCAATGACGGCGAAATAACATCCGGCGGTCCGGGCGGCACCGGGCTCTCCCGATGCCCAGCGGCTCAGGGCCTCTGTGCCGCTGCGCAGGTTGCCGGTGCACATGGTAGAGGCGAAGGCACGGCCCCGGACCTTCCGGAAGGTCTGGACCTGGAGGGCGCAGACAAAGGACACTGCCACATTCACTCCGCTGTCCCACCGTCCCAGGGGCACCCAGGCTGCCGCTGCCGCCAATACGATCTCCAGGGCCAGCACCGTATGCCGCCAGTGGAGCACACCGGCGTGCTCCCTCCAGCGCCGCTTTGCCCATTCCGCCGCCAGCACCCCCAGGGCAAACGCTCCAATGGGCACCAGGTATCCCAGCGCCTTCCGCCAATCCCCTTCCGCCGCCCGCACCGCCAGCAGCACCATGTTGCCGGTCTGGGCATTGGCAAATACCCCGCCCCGGCACAGATAAGTATAGGCGTCCAGCAATCCGCCGCTGAGGGCCAGCAGTGCTGCTGCCGCAAAGGACTCCGAGGGCTGGTACGTTTTTCTCACAACTGCCATCTCCTTCAAAACGGGCCGGCGCTCCCTGTGGGAGCGCCGGCCCTGCCGCACAAGGCGGCGTTTCGTCAGTATTCCACCTCGCCGGTGTAGACCAGCTTGGCGTCGCCGGTAAGGGTGATCTTCTCGTCGGTGTAGTTCACCACCAGATCGCCGCCCCGAACCCGGACGGTGATGTCGCTGCCCTTGGCACACAGTCCGTTGGCCACTGCCGCCACCACCGCCGCGCAGGCGCCGGTGCCGCAGGCCAGCGTCTCGCCGCTGCCCCGCTCCCAGACCCGCATCTTGATGGTGCTGGGGTTCACCACCCGGATGAACTCCGTGTTGATCCGCTCCGGGAAGTAGGGCGCATGCTCGAACCGGGGACCTATGAAGTCCACGTCCACGGCGTCCACCCGGGGACAGAACACCACACAGTGGGGATTGCCCACGTCCACGCAGGTGATGTTGTAGGGCCGCCCGCCGATGCGCACAGGATAGTCCACCACCGTTTTTTCCGGAATGGTGAAGCGCAGGGCGGCGGTATCCAGCGTGGCATATCCCATGTCCACGCAGGCAGAGGTGACCTTGCCGTTGGTGGTGTACAGCTGGACATGCTTGACGCCCTTGCCCGTTTCGATGCTCATCTCCTCTTTTTCCACGATGCCGTTGTCATAGAGGTACTTGCACATGCACCGCAGGGCATTGCCCGCCATGAGGCCCTCGCTGCCGTCGCTGTTGAACATCCGCATCCGGGCGTCCGCCTTGGCAGAGTGCTCCATGAGCACGATGCCGTCGGCACCGATGCCGTAGTGCCGGTCACAGAAGGTGACGCACAGCGACTCCGGGCAGGTGATCTCGCCGTGGAAGTTCTCCAGGAAGATATAGTCGTTGCCGCAGGTCTGCATCTTGGCAAAGCGCAGCTTCTCCCGCTGCGCGCGCAGATGGCAGATATCGATGAGCTCCGTGTTCTGCTGGGTATAGCGGGAAGCCAGGATGTCCGTCAGGGCGTTGGCGGTATCCAGAGAAGTCAGGCACGGAATGCCCAGCTGCACGCAGCGGTGGTTGAGATGGATGAAGTCCCGGATATAGCTGGGCTCCGTGGAGCCGGTGAGGATCACGTAGTCGATCTTTCCCTCCTCCAGCATCTGGAACACCCGGTTGTCCTTGCCCAGCTTGCCCACCACTTCCACATCAGTGCCCAGCTGGGAGATCTCGTTGGCGGTGCCGTCGGTGGCGTAGAGCTTGTAGCCCATTTCGTCCAGCTTCCGGGCGATGTTGACGATCTCCGGCTGATCCCGGTGGTTCACGGAGATCAGTACGCCGCCCCGGCTCTCCTTTTCCACCTTGTACCCGGCGGAGACCAGGCCCTTGAACATGGCCTCCTGAAGGTTCTTGCCCAGGCCCAGCACCTCGCCGGTGGATTTCATCTCCGGAGAGAGGGCCGCGTTGGCGTCGGTGATCTTCTCGAAGGAGAACACAGGCACCTTCACCGCCACATAGGGGGGCTGGCGGTAGAGGCCGGTGCCGTAGCCCAGGGACTTGAGGGGCTGGCCCACCATGACCCGGGTGGCCAGATCCACCATGGGCACGCCGGTGACCTTGGAGATATAGGGCACCGTGCGGCTGGCCCGGGGATTCACCTCGATGACATACAGCTCGCCCTGGTAGATGAGGTACTGGATGTTGATGAGGCCCCGGGTGCCCAGGGACAGCGCCAGCTTCTCAGAGCAGTCGATGATGACCTTGAGCATCTTGTCGCCGATGGAGAAGGGCGGATAGACGGCGATGGAGTCGCCGGAGTGGACGCCGGTGCGCTCGATGTGCTGCATAACGCCGGGGATCAGCACATCGGTGCCGTCGGAGATGACGTCCACCTCCAGCTCCTTGCCCATGAGGTACTGGTCCACCAGCACCGGATTTTCGATCTTGCCGGAGAGGATGACCTCCATGTAGGTGCGCACATCTTCGTCATTGTGGGCGATGACCATATTCTGGCCGCCGATGACGTAGCTGGGCCGCAGCAGCACGGGATAGCCCAGCTCGTGAGCGGCGTCCAGGGCGCCCTGCATGCCGGTGACGCCCATGCCCCGGGGCCGCTTGATGGAAAAGCGCTCCAGCAGCTCGTCGAACCGCTCCCGGTCCTCGGCCATGTCGATGGACTCAGCGCTGGTACCCATGATCTGGACACCGTGGCTGTCCAAATACTGGGTGAGCTTGATGGCAGTCTGGCCGCCGAAGGCCACCACCACGCCCACGGGCTTCTCCACGTCGATGATGTGCATCACATCCTCGGGGAAGAGGGGCTCGAAGTACAGCCGGTCGGCGGTATCGTAGTCGGTGGAGACGGTCTCGGGGTTGTTGTTGACGATGACCACCTCATAGCCCAGCTCCTTCAGCGTCCACACGCAGTGGACGGAGGAGTAGTCGAACTCGATGCCCTGGCCGATCCGGATGGGGCCGGAGCCCAGCACCATGATGACGGGCTTGCCGGACCGGGGGAAGGTCCGGGACTCGCAGAAGCGGTCGAAGGAGGAGTAGAAATAGGGGGTCTCGGCGTCGAATTCCGCGCCGCAGGTGTCCACCATCTTGTACACCGCCCGGGCCGCCTCGCAGGGCAGCGCCTGGGCGCGGGCCAGACGCAGCAGCGTCTGGTCGGGATAGCCCATCTTCTTGCCGGCGGCATAGTGCTCCGCGGTGAGGCCGTCCTTTTCCAGGGCCTGCTCGAACTGCGCCATCTTCCGCAGTTTTGCCAGGAACCAGCGGTCGATGCGGGTGATGGCAAAGATCTCATCCACGCTGACGCCGGATTTCAGCGCCTCAAACACCGTGAAGAGCCGGTGGTCGTCCACCCGGCGCAGCCGCTCCCAGATGGGGGCGTCGTCCTCGGGGTCGGGCTTGCGGTTCAGGGAGTCCATGCCGATCTCCGCGCCCCGGACGGCCTTCATCAGCGCCATCTCGAAGCTGGGACCGATGGCCATCACCTCGCCGGTGGCCTTCATCTGGGTGCCCAGCTTCCGGGATGCGTCGGCGAACTTGTCGAAGGGCCACTTGGGCATCTTCACCACGATATAGTCCAGAGTGGGCTCGAAGCAGGCGCAGGTCTTGCCGGTGATGTCGTTTTTGATCTCGTCCAGGGTGTAGCCCAGGGCGATCTTGGTGGTGATCTTGGCGATGGGGTAGCCGGTGGCCTTGGAGGCCAGGGCCGAGGACCGGGACACGCGGGGGTTCACCTCGATGACGGCGTACTCAAAGGTATCCGGGTTCAGCGCCAGCTGGCAGTTGCACCCGCCTACGATCCCCAGGTGGGTGATGATATCCAGAGAGGCGGAGCGGAGCATCTGGAACTCCTTGTCCGCCAGGGTCTGGGTGGGCGCCACCACGATGGAGTCGCCGGTGTGGACGCCCACAGGGTCCAGGTTCTCCATGGAGCAGACGGCGATGACGTTGCCCACGCTGTCCCGCATGGTCTCGAACTCGATCTCCTTCCAGCCGAAGATGGCCTTCTCCACCAGCACCTGGGTGATGGGGGAGGCGTCCAGACCGGTCTGGGCGATGACCCGCAGTTCCTGTTCATTCTTGGCCGCGCCGCCGCCGGCGCCGCCCAGCGTGAAGGCGGGGCGGACGATAACCGGATAGCCGATGCGCTCCGCCACGGCCAGGGCACCCTCCACCGTCTCGGCGATGTCCGAGGCGATGACCGGCTGCCCGATCTCCGCCATGGCCTCCTTAAAGAGCTCCCGGTCCTCCGCCCGGGAGATGGCCTTGGCGTCTGTGCCCAGCAGCCGCACATGCTGGGCCTCCAGGAAGCCCTCCTTGTCCAGCTGCATGGCCAACGTCAATCCCGTCTGGCCGCCCAGGCCCGCCAGGATGGAGTCCGGCTTTTCCTTGAGGATGATCCGCTTGATGGTCTCCACCGTCAGCGGCTCCAGATAGATCTCATCCGCCATGGCCTGATCGGTCATGATGGTGGCGGGGTTGGAGTTGCACAGCACCACGTTGACCCCCGCCTCCTTCAGGATGCGGCAGGCCTGGGCGCCGGCGTAGTCGAATTCGGCGGCCTGGCCGATGACGATGGGGCCGGAGCCGATGACGAGGACTTTCTTGATACTGGTATCCAGAGGCATTACTGCACACCGCCTTTCATGAGATCCACGAACCGGTCAAAGAGGAAGGAGGTATCCTTGGGGCCTGTGCAGGCCTCGGGATGGAACTGCACCGTAAACGCCCGCAGCTCCGGATAGTCGATGCCCTCGCAGGTGCCGTCGTTGGCGTTGGCAAAGGACACCTTCCCCATCTTCACCGTGTCGGAGTCCACGGCGTAGCCGTGGTTCTGACTGGTGATATACGTCCGCACGCCGTTCAGGTCCCGGACGGGCTGGTTCACGCCGCGATGGCCGTACTTGAGCTTGTAGGTGGACCCGCCGGCGGCCAGGGCCGTCAGCTGGTGGCCCAGACAGATGCCGAACATCGGGATCTTGCCCAGGAGGGCGCGGATCTGGTCGATCTGGTAGACGTTCTCCGCCGGATCCCCGGGGCCGTTGGAGAGCATGACGCCGTCGGGATGGGCCGCCAGGACCTCCTGGGCGGAGACCGTGGCAGGCAGCACCGTCACGGTGCAGCCCCGCTTCTGGAGCTCCCGGATGATGTTGTGCTTGGCGCCGTAGTCGATGAGGCTGACCCGGAAGCGCTCCTCTCCCGCCGCCGGATGCTCCGACGGCGCGGCGCAGGTGACGGCCTCCACCACGCCGGTGACGGCGTAGCGTTCCACCTCTCCCAGATCCCCGGGGACCTCGTCGCAGATGGTGGCGTTCATAACGCCGTGCTCCCGGATGATCCGGGTCAGCTCCCGGGTGTCCACGCCATAGAGGCCCGGCACGCCCTGCTCTTTCAGGAAGGTATCCAGATCGCAGTCCGTGCGGAAGTTGGAGGGCGCCTCGCACCACTCCCGGACCACATAGCCCCGCACGCAGCACGCGCCTTCAAAATCCTCCCGGATGATGCCGTAGTTCCCAATGAGGGGGTAGGTCTGCATCACGATCTGCCCGGCATAACTGGGGTCCGTCAGCGTCTCGATATAGCCGCACATGCCGGTGGTGAACACCAGCTCTCCCACGGTGTCGGTGTCCGCACCGAACCGGATGCCCTCAAACACCCGGCCGTCCTGCAGCACCAGATATCCCTTTTTCATAGGCTCCTCCCACTTTTGACCGCATTCCGCCAATTTTAATGTATTTGAAGAATATTATGACGGTTTTTTCCATGCCCGTCAATGTTTTCTTGCGGCCGGCCCATAGGACTTTCCCGCAGGAGAGGTAATACTTTTTGTGCATTTTTCTGGACCCGCCTTTCCGCAGGCGGAAAGGCATTGCACCGCGGACAGCAGCGCGGTATAATGGTGCTGATTTTTCTTTGAGAGGGGGCAGGGCGGCATGGCAAAGCGTTTGGATCGGTTCACCCAGCCATTCGTGCAAAGCCGGATCCCCTTCCTGCTGACGGAGGTACTCACCGACGGGCACGGGAAGATGACCGATCTGGTATGCCGCTTTGCCAATTCCGCCGCCGGAACGCTGCTGAGCCTGCCGCCGGAGGAGTTGACAGACGCCCGGTTCACCCGCTGCTTCCCGGGCCGTTCGCTCTCGCCTCTCGCCCCCCTGGCGGAAGTGGCCTTCTCCGGCTCCGCCGCCTCCTTCCCCTATACCACACTGCTGGGCCGGCAGATCACCATCACCTGCTATCAGCCCGTATACGGTATGGCTGCCGTGATCCTGGACAGCCCCGCCGAGGAGGACTCCTCCCTGCTGGCCGAGCGTCTTCCCGCCGCCGCCTGCGTGCTGGAGCTGAGCCGCGAGGGCCTCAAGTGCTTGTTTTTCAACCAGCAGCTTTGCCGGCTGACGGGCTGGAACCGTCGGGAGCTGCTGGATCACACCGACGGAGACTTCTCCCGCCTCACCGCAGCGGAGGACTGGCCGGACCTGCTCCAGGCCCTGCTGGACGCCGCCCGGGACCAGCGGTCTCTGGCCCATGAATTCCGGCTGCTGCGCCGGGAGGGGGCACCTCTCTGGGTGGATCTGCGGGCCGAACACATCCACAGCCGAGAAAACCGCTCCACGTTCTACGCCCTGGTGCTGGACATTGACCGGCGCCGCCGGGACCGCCAGCTCCTTTCCCAGGCCACAGCCCAGCTGACCTCCTCTCAGGCCAGGCTCTCGGCGCTGTTTGAGAATCTCCCCGGGGGGCTCTGCCTGCTGCGCCAATCCCCGGATGGCATTGTGCAGCCTCTGGAGATCAGCCGGGGGCTCTCGGCACTTCTGGGCCTTTCTCCCACCGATCTGCGCCGCCACGCCGGAGATCCGCTGCGCAGGGTATTGCCTGCCGACCGGGAACCGCTGGCCGCTGCCATCGCCCGTGCCCGCGCCATGGACGTTCCGCTGCATCATGTCTGCCGTCTGCGGCCCAAAGGCGGCGGCACCGTGTGGGTACAGCTGGACGCCATCCGTCAGCCGGAACCGGATGGCGGAGCGCTGATCTACGCCGCCTGCCAGGACATTACAGGGAGCAAGGAATTGGAGTCCGAGCTGCTGTTCCAGCGCCAGCTGACCCAGCTGCTGCTGGAGCGGACCACCGTGGTGCTGCTGGACTATGATCCGGAATCCGATACCGCCCGCATCCGCCGCAGAGGCTCCGGCGGCCGTGACGGTGTCCACGTCGTGCGGAACTATCTGGCCACCGCACAGGAGGACACCCCCATCCACCCGGAGGACCGGCGCCGCCTGGCGGCCGGCGTACGGCGGGCTGCCACCCACCCGGCGGTGGAGACCCTGGAATATCGGGCAGATTACGACGGCCGGGGCTGGCGGAGCTACCGTGTTACCTGGCTGCGCCAGATCGACGCGCAGGGAAATGTCACCCGGCTTTTGGGCAAGGCAGAGGACATCACCGCCTCCAACGCCGCAGCGCAGCGGTTTCAGCAGCTTTGCACCGCTCAGCGGCGGACAGCGCCGGAGGTCCTGGCAGTGGTCCGGCTGGACCTTACCCATGACCGCATTGAAAATGCCCGGGCCACAGGACGCCTGAAGCAGGTTCTTTTCGGCAATACGGCAGATGCCTGCCTGAGGCATCTGTGCACCAACGTGCCGGATGCGGCCCAGCGGGCGCAGTTTTCCGCCTGCTTTTCCCGGCAGGCCCTGCTGGACGCCCTCCAGCGCGGCCAAAGTGAACTCCGGCTGGAGCACCGCTTCACCGGAGAAGGCGGACTGGCTCCGTGGGCGGAGACCTGCGTGCAGCTTCTTCCGGATCCGGACAGCGGCCACGCCGTGGCCTTCTGCACCATCCGCAGCATTCAGGACCGCCGCTGCGCCCTTCCCCTGGTCCAGGTGCTCTCAGGCTCCTGGGCAGCAGTCCTTACGGTGGATGCCGCTACCGGCGCCTGCCGTCTCTGGAACGGAGGCCCCCCTCTTCCCTCCGGCATGACCTACCGGGCGCTGGCGGCCGGACGCAGCCGGGCTCACGCCCCGTCCTCCGGCCGTACCGCCGTCCGCCGGGCCGCCCGGCTGGAGACCGTCCTGGCTCAGCTGGAGACAGCGGAGACCTACCGGCTGGAGATGCCCGCCGACAGCCCCGCCCCCTTGGGTGGCCGGACGCTTTGCTGGCAGTGGCTGGACCGGACCGGCGGCACGCTTCTCCTCACCATCTCCGGCCCGCCGCTGGAAGCATACTGACAAAAAACCGTGCGCCCCTGGAGGGGCGCACGGTTTTTTTGATTCACTCGTCCAGCTTGAGCACTGCCAAAAATGCCTCTGTCGGGATCTGCACCGATCCCAGGGACCGCATCTTCTTTTTGCCTGCCCGGAAAAGCACCGCTTTTCCGGGGTCCCCGGCGGCCACTTTCCTCGGCGGGCGGAGCCCGCCTGCGGCAAGATCCGCCTCCGGCGGATGCTTGGACGCCGCCTCCGCGGCGCGGCGCTTCCGCGCCGGTCGGGCAAAATCACTCGTCCAGCTTGAGCACTGCCAAAAATGCCTCTGTCGGGATCTGCACCGATCCCAGGGACCGCATCTTCTTTTTGCCCTCCTTCTGCTTTTCCAGCAGCTTTTTCTTTCGGGTGATGTCGCCGCCGTAGCACTTGGCCAGCACGTCCTTGCGCATGGCCTTGACGGTCTCCCGGGCAATGACCCGGCCGCCGATGGCCGCCTGCACCGGGATCTCAAAGAGCTGGCGGGGGATGTTCTCCTTGAGTTTCTCGCACAGCCGCCGGGCCCGGGGATAGGCCTTGTCCTTGTGGGCGATGAAGCTCAGTGCGTCCACGCCCTCCCCGTTGAGCTTCATGTCCACCTTCACCAGCTCGCTGGGCCGGTAGCCGGAGAGCTCATAGTCCAGGGAGGCATAGCCCCGGGTGTTGGCCTTCAGGGCATCAAAGAAGTCATAGATGATCTCATTCAAAGGCATCTGGTAGTGCATCTCCACCAGGTTCGTATCCAGATACTGCATGTCCTTGAACTCGCCCCGGCGGTCCTGGCACATGGGCATGATGCTGCCCACGTACTCGTTGGGGGCGATGATGCTGACCTTCACATACGGCTCCTCCGCCCGCTCGATGGCGGCAGGGTCCGGGTAGTTGTGGGGATTGTCCACCGCCACCATGGTGCCGTCGGTCTTGTAGACGTGGTAGATGACAGAGGGCAGGGTGGTCACAAGGTCCAGGTCGAACTCCCGCTCCAGCCGCTCCTGGATGACCTCCATGTGGAGCATGCCCAAAAAGCCGCACCGGAAGCCGAAGCCCAGCGCCACAGAGCTCTCCGGCTCAAAGCTCAGCGCCGCGTCGTTGAGCCGCAGCTTTTCCAGGGCGTCCCGCAGATCCGGGTACTTGGACCCGTCCTCGGTGTAGATGCCGCAGTACACCATGGGCTGCACGGGCCGGTAGCCCGGCAGGGCCTCGGCGGTGGGATTGGCGGCATCGGTGACGGTGTCACCCACCCGGGTGTCCTGCACGTTTTTGATGCTGGCGGTGAAGTAGCCCACCTCGCCGGCCTCCAGCTTCTCGCAGGGCTCCATGCCCAGCGGCAGCAGGTGTCCGCACTCCACAACCTGGTACTGGGCGCCGGAGGCCATGAGCTTCACCGTCTGCCCCGTGCGGATGGAGCCGTCCATCACCCGCATGTAGACGATGACGCCACGGTAGCTGTCGTACTGGCTGTCGAAGATCAGCGCCTTCAGGGGGGCGTTCACGTCTCCCTTGGGGGCCGGGACGTTCTGCACCACGTCCTCCAGTACCGCCTCGATGTTGGTGCCCATTTTCGCGGAAATCTCAGGAGCGTCCATGGCCGGCAGGCCGATGATGTCCTCCACCTCCTGCTTGGCCTTGTGCGGGTCGGCAGCAGGCAGGTCGATCTTGTTGAACACCGGCAATATCTCCAGCTCGTGCTCCATGGCAAGGTACGTATTGGCCAGAGTCTGGGCCTCCACGCCCTGGGTGGCATCCACCACCAGCACCGCCCCCTCGCAAGCCGCCAGAGAACGGGAGACCTCATAATTGAAGTCCACGTGGCCCGGGGTGTCGATGAGGTTCAGCTCGTAGACCTGGCCGTCCCGGGCCTTGTAGTCCAGCTTCACCGCCCGGGCCTTGATGGTGATGCCCCGCTCCCGCTCCAGGTCCATGTTGTCCAGCAGCTGGTTTTCCATCTGCCGCTGGCTCACCGCCTCGCACTTTTCCAGCAGCCGGTCCGCCAGTGTGGACTTGCCGTGGTCAATGTGGGCGATGATGGAAAAATTCCGGATATTGCTTTGTTTGCTCATATTGCATAAACCTCCGTTGGGGTCTGAAAATGCCGCTTTCCAGCCGGTCATGAACCCGGCTGCCACACCACCGGCGCACCGTGGTCGATGTTCCACTTCCACCAGAACGCGTCGGTCCAAAGCTGGTCATAGTCATAGTTTACCACAAATTCCCGCCAGGCCGCCAGCTTCTCTTCCGCATTTTCCGCCGTCAGCAGGCAGGCACCCTCTGCGATCCGCTGCAGCACCAGGGCGTCTGCCTCCCCGGAGCAGTGGATGTAATCGCAGTAGTAGTCCAGGTTGGTCACAATCTCCGCGTCCAGCAGCGGAGCATGGAGGCGGATGTTGTCCTGCTGCATCAGCGTCCGGCCCGCCAGCTCCAGCGCAGCGAATACCGCCTCCGTCTCCCCCTGCCGGATGGTCTTGTCCCAGTAGAGCAGGCTGTATGGCGGAAAAAAGATATGGAACTCCGTCTCGGGGTGGGCCTCCGCCCACCGGCAGATCACTGCCAGGTTCGCCTGGGCGTTCTTCAGGTAGGCCTCCGCCGGCAGCTGCTTTGCCGACACCTCCGGGCGGTCGTAGTTGTCCAGGGCGGTCATGTGGTTCCACCAGATGTCCCCGTCCCAGGTGAAGGCGTCGTCCAGCGCCGTACCGCCGCCGCTGCGCAGCGTCAGCAGGGAGTAAATGCCGTAATAGAGGGTATCCCGGTTCAGAAAATACCGGGCGTCGTCCAGGGGATCGTCGTTATAGAGGTACTCCGGCAGCGCGCCGGTGAGGCCACTCTCGTCCCGGATCAGAATATTGGGGTCCAGGCCAAAGAGCACCCGCTTTGGCGGGTGGGCCCGGAACACCGCGGAGAGGGTGGCGTCAAACTCGCTCATATAACCGTCCGGCACCGTCAGCTTCACCGCCGTGCCGCCGAACACCGCAGAGATCTGGCTGGGGCGGTAATTGGCCACCATGGAGGTGCCCAGCACCACCGTGTCCGCCTCCGCGTGGCGCAGCAGTCCGGCGTTCTGATACCGTTCGTTGAAAAAGACGCCCCTGCCGCCCTCCGGCAGGCGCACATAAAAGCAGGGGTCCGCCGCCCAGACGAAGGCAGCGGCCGCCGCCAGCAGCACCAGGATCGCCGCCAGCACACCGGCGGCCCAGCGTCCACAGGAATGTCTCACAGCCGCCTCCTTCAGAAATTCGAATAGATAAAGCCGGTAATGCCGGTGAAAGACAGAACGCTCCACGCCGTCAGCACCGCCAGCGCCGCGCCCTGCCGCCAGGTGGGGCGGAAGGTATCCATCCGCCGCACCGGCTCCTCCCGCATCATAGACACCGCCAGTCCCGCCGCCAGCACGACGGCCAGCAGCAGCCACTGTACCGGCAATCCCGGCGCCGCCAGGGCGGCAGCCGCCGTCTCAGAGTCAAAAAAGCCCTCCAGCAGCCACTCTCCCGGCAAGCGCAGTCCGCCGGACACCGCCGCGGACAGCATAGACCCAGCGGCGTGCAGATCCGGCGCCCGGAAAAAGACCCAGGCCACGTTCACGAAGAGGAAGGTCCCTGTCCAGCGCACCGCGCCGGGCAGCCGCTCCCGCCCCGGGCCCCAGAGCCGCTCGGCGATCTGGGCCAGGCCATGGAGCGATCCCCATACCAGGAAGGTCCAGCCCGCACCATGCCACCAGCCGCTGACGAGATACACGATCAGGATATTGCCGCAGGTCCGCAGCAGCCCTTTCCGGCTGCCCCCCAGGGGAAAGTAGACGCACTGGCGCAGAAAGCCGGTGAGGGTCATGTGCCAGCGCTTCCAGAACTCCCCCACGCTGCAGCTGCGGTAGGGAGAGTCGAAGTTCACCGGCAATCGCACCCCCAACAGCCGGGCGGCGCCGGAGGCGATGTCGCAGTAGCCGGAAAAATCCAGATACAGCTGGAGCGTGTAGGCCAGCATCACCAGCCACGCCTCCGGGGCGCTGAGGCCCTCCACGCCGCTCCAGCCGTTGGCCACCACCGTCCCCAGGGGGTCCGCCAGCAGCACCTTCTTGATGGTGCCCCAGCACATGGCATACAGCCCCGCCGCGGCGTCTGCTCCGGACGGCCGCAGAAAGCCCTCCGCCTCCAGCTGGGGGAAGAAATCCCCGGGGCGGAGGATGGGTCCGGAGGTCACGGTGGGGAAAAACAGGGCGAAGAGGGGCCATGGCTCTCCGCCGGCCGGGCGGTAGTCTCCCGCATACGCGTCCCGCAGCAGCCACAGCTGCTGAAAGGTGAAAAAGCTCAGCCCCAGGGGCGCCCAGCCCAGGGACCAGGCTCCGCCGGTGAAAAAGTCCGCATACTTGAACACCGCCAGCACCGCCACATGGTAGCAGCAGGCCAATGTCAGTGTCCGGCGGCGGTGGGGACCCGCAAGCGCCCCCAGTGCCGCCCGGGTCACCAGTACCCCGGCGGCCAGCACCGCCAGGGCCGCCCAGCCGCCGCTGCAGAGATAGAAGAACAGGCAGAACAGTTCCAGGGCCATGACGGCGGCGGGCGTACCGGCCAGTCCCCGGCACACCAGCACCGCCGCCGCCAGGAACACTGGGAAGGACAGGGATTGGAAGCTCATGTCACTTCTGGGCCAGGGCGCTGAGCCGGGCGTCGGCGGTACTGAGGACCTGCGTCAGACTCTGGCTCCGACCGGGATAGCCGGCGGTCAGCGCCTCCGCTGAGAGGTCCGGGAACTCCGCCTTCTGGGCCGTCTGGGCCCGGAGAGCCCGGGTGTACCGGGTCTCAGCCAGCTTCCGGTCCGCATCCGACACCCCCTGCATGCAGGCGGCGGGGTCCAGGGAGAAGTAGGCCTCATTGCCGCCGGCGGTGCGGTAGAGATGGCGGTAGAGCTGGTAGACCGCGTCTCCCAGATACTCCGCCGCGGCGTTGATGGCAGTCTTGTCCCCCAGCTTGCCCAAAAGGCCGAAGAGGACCCCCACCGCGCCGGAGAGGAGCTTGCTCTGCAGCGTGGCCAACACGCTGCCCTGGAGCACGTTCCCAGGCTCCGCCGCCGAGAGCACCTCCTCACTGGTGAGCATGCTGCCCTCCCGGGAGAGGGTGCGGCCCAGGATGAAGTCCGCGGAGACATTGTAGTAATCGCAGGCCCGGACCACGAAGGAAAGGCCCGGTTCCCGGATGCCGTTTTCATAATGGCTCAGCAGGGCCTGGGAGATGCCCAGATCTCCGGCGGCGGTGCGCTGGGACACGCCCCGCTCCTGCCGCAGCAGGGACAGCGTGCGGGAAAATGCAGTGGTGGACGCCATGGTTCTCTCTCCTTTTGCAACACATCAAAATACGCAGGGTATAGTTTAGCAAACAGGATACGAAAAGTAAAGGCCTATTCTCCCCCAGCGCGCAAAAAAAGAGGGCCGAAGCCCTCTTTTTTCCTCAGAACAGTCCCACCTGGTCCGGCAGCACGTCGCCGCCGATGGACCGCAGCTGCTGGACGTTCTCCTCCCACAGCCGGTCCGTGATGGCCATTTTCCGGATGATGTTCTTGGCGGTCTCATCCAGGGCGGTGCCCTCCCGGTAGTCCGCCGGGAAGATGAAGTCCACCCGGCCCTTGGCCAGCAGATCTTCCACCCCCGCCCGGTTGCCGGCGTGATAGACGGCGATTGCCTGGCCGCCGTAGGCCCGCATCATCTTCATGCAGGGCACGTCGCTGAGGCCGTCCCCCACGTAGATCATGTTGGAAAAGGGCACGCGCTTGCTGTCGTCTGGCATGGAGTCGTTGAGGGTCTTGTCGTCGGAGACATCCAGCACGCCCTTGTTGATCCGGTAGACGAACTGGGTCTTGGCGGTAAAATTCACCGCCAGCTTGGGCCATACGGGACGGCCCGCCTCGTCATAGTAGAACTCACTGGCGTAGATCTCCCGGAAGGCATCGCCGATGCCGGAGCCCTCGATGATCTCCCGGAGACCCGAGGAGATGATGTAATGCTCCACCGTGACGCCCAGGCTGTCCCCGAACGCATTGATCCGGCCGAACCACTCCCGCACGCCGGGGAAAAACACCACGTCCCGGCCCTTTTCCACCAGATCCGCCCGGGTGAAGGGCAGCTGCCGCCGCTCCGCCTCCCGGATCATGGTGTACATGTAAGCCAGGATCCCGTCCACCCGGTTGCCCCGGCCGAAGCCATTGGCCTCTGCCCAGAACTCCGCCGGGGTCATGCCCAGGCTGGGGATGAAGGCGTAGTCCTGCATATCCGTGGTGCACAGGGTCTTGTCGAAGTCATACAAAAAGGCGATGATGGGGCGCTTTTCCATATCGCAGCTCCTTCCGCGGAAAAAAGCGGCTCCGGAGAGCCGCTTTTTCTTATCGTTCTCCCTTGTAGTTGCGGCCGAATTTCAGGTCGCTGAGGTTGATGCGGCGGGTGGGCTCCTCCACCTCCGACGCGCTTTCCCGGGCAAAGGGATCTCCCTCGGGATAGGCGGGAGCAGGCTCCGCAGGCGTCTCCTCCGCCGCAGGCGCCTCTGCAGGCTCCTCCGCCGGGACGGCAAAGGAAGCCATCACCGTCTCCTCGATCTGAGCGGCAGGCTCCTCCGCGGGATCCGGCCGGGCCGTTTCCACCGGCAGCTCCGGCAGCTGCTCCAGCTGCGTCAGCTCCCGGGCGCACACCTCCCGCACGGAGGCAATGAATTTCGCCAGCTCCAGCTGGCCCTGGCGCAGCCGCTCCTGGGCCTCCTCCGTCTCCTGGCGCAGCTGCTGGATGCGGGCCCGGGCATCGCTTTCCGCACGGGAGAGCATTTCGTCCCGCTTGGCCTCCGCCTCATGGACGATGGAATCGGCCATCTTCTGGGCGGTGAGCAGGGTGGCGCGCATGGAGTCCTCCGTGGCACGGTAGTCCTCCACCTTCTCCACCAGGACCTTCATCTTGGCCTTCAGCGCCGCGTTTTCTTTATACAAAGCCGCATAGTCGTCGGTGAGCTCGTCCAAAAACTCGTCCACCATAGCCATGTTGTATCCGCCCATCACCGCTTTGGTAAAAGAGTGGGTGGAGACCTCCTGGGGTGTCAGCATAGCGTTCCTTCCTCTCTATCTCAGAAATACAGGCCGTTGTTTTCCAGCTCGTCGATCAGATCCCCCTCGATATCCACATGATAGGGGGTGATGATGTAGGTGTTGGCCGCCACCTTCTTGATCTTGCCCTCTCCGGCATAGGCCACGCCGGACAAAAAGTCGATGAGGCGGCGGGCGATATCCTTGTTGGTGGACTCCAGATTCAGCACCACGGTGCGCTTGTCCTTGAGCTGGTCGGCGATCTCGGAGGCGTTTTCAAACCGCTCCGGCTTCACCAGCACCACCTTCAGCTGGGTGGTGGCGTGAATGTTCACCACCTTGTTGCGGCGGTCCTCCACCTTGGCGCGGCGATCATCAAAGGCGTCCTTGCGGGGATCTTCCTCAAAATCCTCAAATTCCTCATCCTCATCCTCGTAGGGATGGGCCAGCTTCTTCAGCTCATCCAGAAAGTTCATGGCAATGCCTCCTCCGGCGATGTTCAAAGATAGTGGCGGGCGCCGAAAATGGCCGTGCCCACCCGGACCATGGTGGCGCCCTCGCGGATGGCATCCGCATAGTCGCCGCTCATGCCCATGGATAGGTATTCTAATTTATTATGAAACAATTTCTCGTTCATGTCAACATAAAGCGCCCGAACTTCCCGGAAATAGCCCAGATTCGCCTCCCGATCTGCATCCGCCGGGGGGATCGTCATAAGCCCCCGCACCCGGACGTGGGGACAGCGGAGGGCCGCTTCACCGGCGGAGAACACCTCCTCCGGCGCAAATCCGCTTTTGGCCTCCTCCCCGCCGATGTTCACCTCCAGCAAAATATCCTGGACCAGCTCCCGGGCGGCGGCGGTCTTTTCGATCTCCTCCAGCAGCGGCAGAGAGCCCACCGACTGGATCAGCGACACCCGGCCCACCACCTGGCGCACCTTGTTGCGCTGGAGATGGCCGATGAAGTGCAGCGGCGCACCGTCGTAGGCGTGCTGGTCCAGCTTAGCCATCATCTCCTGGACCCGATTCTCCCCCAAAGCGTCGATGCCGGCGGCGATGGCCTCCCGGCAGGCCTGGGCGTCGTTCATCTTGCTGGCGCCCACCAGGACGATCTCCCGGGGATCCCGGCCCGCCTCTTCGGCGGCCCGGGCGATCTCCGCCCGCACACAGGCAATGTTTTCCGCAATGGACATATGTATCTCCTCTTCTTTCTCTTCAGCTGGTTTCCATGATCTTGCCGTCATAGAGGTCCCCGGCGCTGATGATCACCGTGTCGCCGGGACGCAGGCGGGTGGTCTCCTTCACGTCCTCTGCCGGCTCCACCAGGATGAAGCCGTCGCCGTTATAGAGGACCTCCACCGGTTTGAAGCGGGCCTCCTTGCCCACCACGCAGTAGACCCCCAGCAGGTTCTCCTCTGTCCGCACGCCCTCGCTGTCCACCGTCACCCGGGAGGCCCGCAGGGCTTCCTTGGGGATCCGAATGCCGCTGACGGTGGTGCGCAGCACCTGGGCGCTCTGCTGGCGCAGCAGCGTCAGCTCGGAAAGATATGTAGTGCCCCGGAACACGATCACAACCCGGCCGTTCTCCTCCGATCCAACGGACTCCACCGTTACCGGCAGATCCCGCTCCAGGCCCTTGGAAAACCGCAGCCGCAGCTGTCCCGTCCACTCCTCCAGTTCCCGGGCAGTGTCGGTATCCAGAACCGCAGCATAGTACCAGTCCCGGCCCAGGATCAGCTTGCCTACCTGGGAGGCGACGGCGGTATCGGCCCGGATGGCCGTGAGGGCCGAAGGCGTCAGCTCTGACAGGGAATCCGGCGTAAGGACCGTCTCATAGCCGTCCACCACCGCTGAGTAGAGCCCGGACACCGGAGCGGTGATCCGCCGGACAGTACCGGCCGCCTGGGCCCGAAGGCTTTGCAGCTGGCTCTGGAGCTGGGTGATCTGCTCTGCGAGGTCCCCGGTGTCGGAATATGTATAGTCCCGCTTCAGCACCAGCGCCCGCAGCTCGCTGCCCCGCTGCTCCGCCTCATAGAGCTTGTCCGCTGTCAGGCTCCCCCGGTAATCCAGAATGGCCTGCATGATCTGCCCGTCCAGCTTCAGCGATGCCTCGGAACCCAGCGCCGCCTCCTGGGCGTAGGTCAGCTGTTCGATACGGGTGCGCAGGGATTCGATCTCCGTCTGCCGGTCCAGTGACGCCTGGTCGGCATACACCGCCGCCACGGTCCCGCCCTTGCTGACCCGCTCGCCCTCGCCCCGCTGCAGCTGCAGCAGTCCGCCGGTATCATCGGCCAGGACCTGCTCCTGACGCACCACGTAGCCCGTCAGGTCCGTCCCCTCCTCCACCTCATAGGTGTAGGCCAGGGTGGTGGCCAGCGGGTCCCCGATGTACAGCAGCGCCTGCACCACAAAATAGGCCAGGACCCCCAGCGTCACCAGCCCCATCAGCAGCCGGCCGCCCAGCGACTTGTTGTTCATCTTCCAGCCTCCCGCGCCCTCCGGCGCCTTATGCCTCCGTCAGCTCCAGGGGACGCGCCGGCGCGATGGTGGATATGGCGTGCTTGTACACCACCTGCTGCCTGCCGTCGCTGTCCAGCGTCACCACGAAGGCATCAAAGCCGGTGATGACGCCCCGCATCTGAAAGCCGTTCATCAAAAACAGCGTCACCGGCACCTTGTCCCGTCTGGCCCGAAGGAGAAACATGTCCTGTAAATTCGCTTTTGTCTGCATATCGTCCGCTCCTTTTTCTGTTTTGAGTCGGACGATACCGTCCGCCCGAGGCTAGCATACCCCCGCGGCGGTAAGGATTTCCGTCGAAATCTGCAGGGCCCTTTCGAAATCCCGCTCCTTTTCCCAATAGATCCAGTGGATGTCCGGGTTCCGCCGCAGCCAGGTCAGCTGCCGCTTGGCATACTGCCGGGTACGCAGCTTCACCTCTTCGATGGCCTGGGCCTCGGTGGCGGCGCCGTCGGCCACCGCCAGGAACTCCTTGTACCCGATGGCCTGAAGGGCCGTGGCATTCCGGGGCAGGCCCGACGAGAGCAGCTGCCGCACCTCCTCCAGAAGGCCCTCCCTCACCATGGCGTCCACCCGCCGGTCGATAAGCGCCTTCATGTCCGCCCGGTCGGCAAACTGGAGCCCGATCCACACGGCGTCATACCGGGGCGGACGTGCCCGGGTGGCGGCATTGTGGGCGGTGATGGTGGTGCCGGTCTCCCGGTACACCTCCAGCGCCCGGAGGATCCGCTTTTCATCTGCCGGATGGAGCCGCGCCGCGGACGCCGGGTCCACCTGGGCCAGCTCCGCCAGCAGCGGCGCGATACCCTCCCGGCGCAGCTGTTCCTCCAGCTCCGCCCGGACGGTGCCGCCGCTTTGGCCCGGAGCGAAGTCCACCCCCCGCACCAGGGCCTCCGCCCAGAGGCCCGTGCCGCCCACCACGATGGGCAGCCGGCCCCGGGCCAGGATGTCCTCCACCACCGGCACCGCCGCCTGGACATACCGGGCGGCAGACCACTGCTCAGATGGATCCGCCACGGCGATCATATGATGGGGCACGCCGTCCATCTCCGCCGCCGTAGGGGCAGCGGTGCCGATGGTCATGCCCCGGTAGATCTGCATGGAGTCGGCGGAGACCACTTCCCCGCCGTACCGCTGGGCCAGCAGTACGCCCAGGGTGGTCTTGCCGCAGGCGGTGGGGCCCGCCACACAGACGATCTTGGGGGCCATGGCCTCCCTCCTCTCCCAATGCTACGCCTCCGCGCCCAGCTGCCGGGCCTTCTCCAGCGCCGGCGCCAATCGTTCCTGCGCCAAAGCCGGGTCCAGATCCAGCCCTCCGGCAAAAACATAGGCGAAGCGCCGGACGCCGAACATGGCGGCCAGCTGGCGCCAGTGCAGCACCCCTGCGCTCTCCGGCCGCTCCACGTCGCCGCCGCTGGTGAGATACACCAGCTCCTCCGCAGCGCAGTCACCGTGGCAGCCGTTGGCGTCATAGTGATACGTGACCCCGTTGGCGGAGACGTACTCGATATAGGTCCGCAGGGCCGCCGGATAGCTCAGGTCCCAGAAGGGCGCTGCCACCACGATCCGGTCCGCCGCCCGCAGCTGCCGGGCCAGATCGAATACCGGCGCGTCCCAGGCCTTCACCGAGGCCAGGGCATCCCGCACATCCAGCGCCGCGGCGTCAAAGGGCCGCAGGGCCAGCAACGCCTCCGGCAGAACCGTCTCCACCTGCCAGTCCGGGTGTGCCGTTGCAAACGCCTCCAGATAGGCCCTTGCCAGTGCCAGCGTTCTGGAGGCCTCTCCCCGCTGGCTGATGCAGCAGTTGACAAACAGCAGTTTCATGACCTCACTCCCAGTCCGTAACCGGCGCCACCATCACCTGACCGTCCGGCCGCAGCAGCGGCGTCAGCCCGCCGGAATTCCCGGCGCAGTGATACACATAATTCACACCTGTCTCCCGGTCCACCCAGATCTCCGTGATATTCAGGGCTCCCTGGCTGTACGTCTTGATGAATCGATCCTTTGCCATGTTTCGCTACCTCCCTGCCGCCGGAATGGCGTCCATATTTGCAGTATGTGCATATCAGGGGCATCTCTCACGCCCGTTTGAACATCTTCTCCAGCTCGTATTTTGTCAGCTTCACAGCCACCGGGCGGCCGTGGGGGCAAAAGCGCACCTCTCCCCGCTGGACCTTTTCCACCAGCACCCGCAGCTCCGCCGGGTCGCTCTTCCAGCCGCCCTTGATGGCCGCCTTGCAGGCCATGGTGTGCAGCAGGCTCTCCCGGCGCTCTTCCAGACTGCGGCCCGTACGCAGCTGCCCGGCGAACTCCTCCAGCACGGCAGGCGCATCTCCGGCGTCGATATCCGAGGGTACCTCCCGCACCAGCACCGCGCCGTCTCCAAAATCTTCGCAGGCAAAGCCCGCCTGCTTCAGCAGCTCCAGATTCTCCAGCAGCAGTGCCGCGTCCTCCCGCTCCAGCTGCACCACCGCGGGCTGCAGCAGCGTCTGGCACATGGGGGGCTCCTTGGCCGCGCACAGCCGGTCGAAGTTGATCCGCTCGTGGGCGGCATGCTTGTCGATGAGCCAGACGCAGCCGTCGGCGCTCTCACAGACGATGTAGGTCCGCAGCACCTCTCCGGCGATGCGCCAGGGGGCCTCCTCCGCCGGCAGGACCTGCTGGCCCGGCACCTGGTCCCCGTCCGGGATGGCGGGGACGAAGGGCTTGGCGGGCATATCCAGAGCCGTCTGTCCCGTCACGGAGACAGGGGCCGCGGAGATGGCCGGCGTCCGGCGGGGCGGCGCTTCCTCCGCAGAGCGCTCCGGTGACTGCTGCGGGGCGAGGTCACGCCCTGGGGCGGCATCTGGCGCAAAAGCCCCGCCTCCCGTATCCGGCGTCTGCCGGGCAGTCCGATAGGCGAACCCGCCGGCACTGTCCGCCACAGCAGATCGCTTCCACTCCGTGTCGAACACAGGCCGGACCGGAGCTGCCTCCCGGGGGGAGGCCGCCTGCGACGCAGCCTCGCTTCCCCGGGCCGGGGCGGACAAAGGAGCTCTGACTTCCGCTGCTCCCACGCTTCGTGCCTGGTAAGCGGCGGCATCCGCGCGCCGGAATGCGTCCGCCTTGGGCGCGGCCTCCTGTCTGGCCGCCGGTTTCTCCGCCGTCCGGGCCCGGTAGGCCGCGGCGTCCATGCGCTGGAAGAATTCCTCCGGCCGGGGCGCAGTCTTGGGCGGGGCGGACACCGCGCCGCCCCGGGCCTCCAGGGCATCCAGCACGGTGTGGTACACCGCATCGAATACCTCCCGCTCCCGGGCAAATTTCACCTGGGTCTTGGCGGGGTGGACGTTCACGTCCACTGCCGCGGCCGGCAGCGTCACCGCCAGCACGCAGCCGGGGAACTTGCCCTTCATGATCTGGTTGCGGTAGCCCTCCTCCAGGGCCGCCGTCAGCAGCTGGGACTTGATGTACCGGCCGTTGACGAAAAAGGTCTGCATAGCTCGGGATCCGCGGCCCATCAGCGGGGCGGTGATGAAGCCGCTGACAGCCACTTCGCCGCCCCGGCCCTCCGCCGGCACCAGTCCCCGGGCAAAATCCCGGCCCAGCGCGGCGTAGACGGCGGAGTCCAGCCGCCCGTCGCCGGGGGTGTGCATGGCCTCTGCGCCGTCCTTGACAAAGCGGAAGGACACCGCCGGGTGAGACAGCGCCAGATGCTGCATGAGGCCCGCCACGGCGGCGGTCTCGGCGCTGTCCTTGCGCATGAATTTCAGCCGGGCGGGGGTGTTGAAAAAGAGGTCCCGGACGGCGATGGTGGTGCCCTCCGGGGCGCCGGCCTCCTCCACCGGCCCGGCCTGACCGCCCTCCAGGCGCAGCACAGCGCCGGACGCATCTTCCGGCCGGCGGGTGAGGATCTCCACCCGGCTGACAGCGGCGATGGCCGCCAGGGCCTCGCCCCGAAAGCCCAGGGTACCAATGGCCCCCAGGTCCTCCGCCCGGCGGAGCTTGGAAGTGGCATGGCGCAAAAAAGCGGTGGGCAGCTGCTCCGGCGCGATGCCGCAGCCGTTGTCCGTCACCCGGATCAGGCCCATGCCGCCCCGGCGGATCTCCACCACCACAGCGGAGGCCCCGGCATCCAGGGCATTTTCCACCAGCTCCTTGACCACGCTGGCAGGACGCTCCACCACCTCGCCGGCGGCGATGAGGTCTGCCACATGGGCGGGCAGTTGTCGGATCTCAGGCATGCAGGGTCCTCCTTTCCGATTTGCAGAGTATCACACGAACAACGATACCGCCAGCGGGATGGTGACGATGGAGAGCACCGTGGTGAGGAACGTCACCTGGGCCATGGCGTCGGCGTCGCCGTTGAACTCCAGGCACAGCATGGTCCCGTTGACGGCGGCAGGCATGGCCATCTGGGCCACTGCCACGCCCAGCACCAGCGGATCGGTGCCCATCATATGCAGCACGGCGCCCAGCGCCGCGGGCATGGCCAAAAGCCGCACCGCGGACAGGATCCACATCCGGGCAGAGGAAAGCACCTGCCGGGCAGACATGCCCGCCAGCATGGACCCCAGCACCAGCAGGGAAAGCGGGATGTTCACATCGCCCACGATCTCTGCCATGGCACCGATCATAGGCGGAACGTGGATACCCGCCAGGGTCAGCACCAACGTGATGGCCGCCATGACGATGCAGGGGGAGAGCAGCTGCTTCCAGTGGAAGCGGAACTTCCCGCTGAGCATCAGGGGGCCCAGGGAGTAGTTGAGGAGGTTGAAGGGCATCACCAGGATCACAGCATAGAAAAGTCCCGTGTGGCCGAAGATAGCCTCCACCAGCGGATAGCCGATGAAGCCCACGTTGGGGAAGGAGAGCAGAAACCGCCACACGCCGATCTGCTTGGGGGTCCCCCCCACCAGGGGAGGCACGATCAGTACAAAGACAAACTCCAGGGCGTAAAACACCACCGCCACCCCCAGGATGGACAGTACCTCACCCACGCCGGGGAGGTTTTCCTCGTTGGCCACAGAGGAGAGGATCAGCGCCGGGGTGGTGATGTTGAGGATCAGCTTGGAGAGCTTCTGGTTGATCTCGCCTCCCAGATAGCCCAGCCGGTGGGCAAGATAGCCAATGCCCACGGCGAACAAAATGACGATCATCTCATTGAAGGTATCCTGAAAACTCATCGCTTGCTGCTCCCTCCGTCATGCTTCCCAGTCCCGGCCCCAGCCAAGGGCCTCCACCAGCGTCCGCAGCGCCTCCTCCCCGTCGGGTGCGGGACGCAGCAGCCGGTTTTTCCCGGTGGTCTCAATATTTACGATATGGCCCTCGCCCCGCTTCCAGCAATGGACCTTGCGCACGGAGGCCAGCGGGATCACATCGCCGCCAAGATCCAGAACGTCTCCGGTCAGCGTCCAGCGGACCGTCCGCCCGCCGCCTGCAAACAGCGGCGCCAGGCAGCTCTTCAGCGCCCAGCACAGCGCCAGGGCGATCACCGCCGAGCCGATCTGCAGGCCCCATCCTGCCAGGCCCCGGCGGGCCATATAGCTCACGGCCAGGAACAAAAGCGGCACCGACACCGCCAGGGACAAAAGCCACGGCACCCACTGCCGCCAGCCGCCGGTTTCCAGCCGAATCTCTCCGGACATCTCGTTTCTCTCTCCTTTCAGCCCAGAGCCCACACGCTCAGGGCATTGGCCGCCGCGTGGAGGCCGATGGACGTCCACAGCGTGCCGCTGTGGTCATAGGCCCACGCCAGCACCACACCGGGCACCAGATACTGCACCATCAGCAGAAAATAGGTGAGATCCCGGCTCTCCACCGCGAACTGCCACACATGCAGCAGCGCGAAAAGCAGGCAGCTGACGGCATAGGCCAGCAGAACGCTCTTGCCCCGCAGTCCTCCGAACACCAGCCCCCGGAACAGCACCTCCTCCACGAAGGGCGCCAGGAACACCACGATCAAAAGCGTCATATGGGGCGCGTCGTCGATCTGGGCGGAGATGGCGATGTTATTGAGGTTGGTGCGGTTATCCACCAGCAGGTTCGTCAGCCGGTAGACCAGCTCGTTGAGGCCGTACAGCGCCACCAGCCCCGCCGCCAGCGTCCGCAGCGCCAGCCCCGCCTCGTCTGCCAGACGCCGGGTGGTGCGGGCCAGGAAGCCGTGGAAGATCACCACCGTCACGGCGAAGAGGGCATAGTAATAGATGACGTTCTCCACTGCGGGCGTCAGGTCCGTCCCCAGCAGCCCCTCCAGAACGCGGAACATGGGGGACGCGGCGAAGGGCAGCACCAGTAAGTAGATCACGAACAGCGCGGTGCCTGCCGCCTGCTCGCCCGCCGTCAGATGGGCGGATGCTCGTTTTGCCATGGTTCCCTCCCGGCGCTCTCCGGACCGCTCCGGTCAGGAGAGCTTTTGTTTGAGTTCGTACAAAAGGCCCAGAGCCTCGATGGGGGTCAGGGTGTCCGGCTGGCAGCGGCGCAGCGCCTCCAGCACTTCTCCCTCTCCCAGGGACGCCAGGGACATCTGGTCCTGCTCCGGCCGGGGCGCGGGGGTCTGTGCCGAGGCGTTTTCCGCCTCCAGCTGCCGCAGCACCGCGCCGGCCCGGCGGATCACCGACTCCGGCAGTCCCGCCAGCCGGGCCACCTCGATACCATAGCTGCGGTCCGCGCCGCCGGGGACGATCTTGCGCAGAAAGATGATCTCCTCGCCCCGGGTCTTGACGGCGATGTTGTAGTTCACGGCACCGGGGAGGGTGTTCTCCAGCTCCGTCAGCTCATGGTAATGGGTAGCAAACAGCGTCCGGGCCCCTAGAAGCTTTCGGTCCGCGCAGTGCTCCAGCACCGCCCGGGCGATGGACATGCCGTCGAAGGTGGAGGTGCCCCGGCCGATCTCATCCAGGATCAGCAGCGAGTGCTTCGTGGCCTGGCGGAGGATGTCCGCCACCTCCGTCATCTCCACCATGAAGGTGGACTGTCCGGCGGTGAGGTCGTCGCTGGCGCCGATGCGGGTGAAGATCCGGTCCGCCACGCCGATGCGGGCGCTGCGGGCGGGGACGAAGGACCCGATCTGGGCCATGAGGACGATCAGCGCCACCTGGCGCATGTAGGTGGACTTGCCGGCCATGTTGGGACCGGTGATGATGGCCACCCGGTTCTCCTTTTCCCCCATGTAGGTGTCGTTGGGGACGAAGAGGGTGTCCCGCAGGACCTGCTCCACCACCGGATGACGGCCCTCCCGGATCTCGATGACTCCGGACTCGTCCACCTCCGGCCGGCAGTACCCGTTGCGCACGGCCACCGCCGCCAGCGACGCCAGTGCGTCCGCCTCCGCCAGGGCAGCGGCGGTGCGCTGGATGCGCTGGGCGGCCTCACAGACCTCGCCCCGCAGGGCGGTGAAGAGCTCATACTCCAGGGCCACCACCCGGTCCGAGGCGGTGAGGATGGAGTGCTCCAGATCCTTGAGCTCCTGGGTGATGTACCGCTCGCCGTTGACCAATGTCTGCTTGCGGATATAGGTCTCCGGCACCTGGTCCTTGAAGGAGTTGGAGACCTCGATGTAGTAGCCGAACACCTTGTTGTAGCCGATCTTCAGCGTGCGGATGCCGGTGCGCTCCTTCTCCCGGGCCTCCATCTCCGTGATGACGCCCTTGCCGCCGCGGAGAATCCCCCGCAGCCGGTCCACCTCCGGGTGGAACCCGTCCCGGATAAAGCCGCCCTCCCGGACGGAAAACGGCGGCTCGTCGCAGATGGCCGCGCCGATGCGCTCGGCCACGTCGGAAAGGTCGTCCATCCCGGCCAGCTGAGAAAGGCTCCGGTCCTTCAGCTGGGAGAGCTGGGCCTTCACCGCCGGGATGTGGCCGATGGCCGCCCGGAGGGAGGCCATGTCCCGGCCGCCGGCGGTGCCGTAGACGATGCGGCCGATGAGCCGCTCCATATCTCCCAGGCCGGTGAGGGCCGCGATGAGCTCCTCCCGGACGATGGTATCCTCCACCAGCGCCGCCACAGCGGCAGAGCGCCGGGAAATGGCGGTGACGCTCAGCAGCGGCCGCTCCAGCCAGCTGCGCAGGCACCGGCCGCCCATGGGGGTGCGGGTCTTGTCCAGCACCCACAGCAAAGAGCCCTTCTTGTCCTTGCCCCGGAGGGTGGATGTCAGCTCCAGGTTCCGCCGGGCCGTCAGGTCCAGCTCCATGAACCGGCCCTGCTCGTAATAGTCCAGGTCGTTGATGTGGGAGAGGTCCGTTTTCTGGGTCTCGTAGAGATAGTGCAGCAACCCCCCCAGGGCCAGGGCCGCCGCCGGATTCCCGGCGGGCAATTGCTTGAACGCCTCCTCCCCGAACTGGGCGCGGATGTTTTTCTCCGCTTCCGCCAGGGAAAACCGGGCCGCGCCGCCCCGCTCCATGCGGCAGCTGAGCTTGTCCCGCAGCGTCTCTGTCAGCGCCGCGTCCGTCCAGGCCTCCTCGCTGAGGACGGCCTCCGCCGGGACAAAGCGCCCCAGCTCATTGATGACGTGCTCTACCCGGTCCCTGCCGGAAAAGGCAGTGAGGTGAGCCTTTCCGGTGGAGATGTCACAGAAGGCCACGCCGGCACGCTCCCCATCCAGATAAATGCCGCACAGGAAGTTGGAGGATTTGTCCTCCAGGCAGGCCGCGTCGATCACCGTGCCGGGAGTCACCACCCGGATGATGTCCCGCTTCACCAGTCCCTTGGCAGTGGCGGGATCCTCCATCTGCTCGCAGATGGCCACCTTGTAGCCCTTGGCGATGAGCCGGGCGATGTAGGCCTCACTGGCGTGGTAGGGGATGCCGCACATGGGCACCTTTTCCTCTGCGGACTTGTTGGGGTCCTTATCCCGGCTGGTGAGGGTCAGATCCAGCTCCTTGGACGCCAGCCGCGCGTCGTCGGCGAACATCTCGTAGAAGTCCCCCAGCCGGAAAAAGAGGATGGAGTCCGGGTTGTCCCGCTTGATCTCCAGATATTGCTTCATCATGGGGGTCAATTCCGCCATGGTCTCACCTCGTTATCCGTTTGCTTTCAAAATGTCAGCACCGTGCCGCCGCTGATGGGCCGCAGCCGATCTCCCAAAATGCTGTGGAGGATATCGTAGGCATAGCCGCCGGTGCAGTGGCCGGTATAGTACACCGTGTTTCCGGGCAGCAGAGCCTCCCCCGTCCGGCGGATCAGTTCCGCCGAGGCGGGGTCCTCCTGGGGCAGCTGGAACAGGTGGAACCCGCCCACCACCGCGTCCGGGTCCCGGCCCAGACGGCGGCGGGCCTCCGCCAGGATGTTCACGATGCCCCGGTGGGCGCAGCCCGCCACCAGTACCGCCCAATCCCCTTCTTCGATCAGCAGGTTCTGCTCGTGGCCGAAATCATCGGGGACGAACCCCGCTTCCGTCTTTTCAAACAGCGTGGCGCTGGCGGCCATGGCGTCGAACACCGGCTCCTGTCCGGCAAAGAGGGTCAGCCCGGAGGCCAACGCCGTCTCGTTTCCGGTCAGCGTCAGCCGCTCCCCCAGGGCCAGAGCCTCCGGGGGCAGTCCGATGTGCCGGGGCTCCTTTTCCGGCGCCAGGGCACAGAAGTCCCCCAGGGCGTGGCGGTGGACATACACCGGCGCCGCGGGGTTCACCCGGCAGAAGGCTGCCAGGCCCCCGCCGTGGTCGTCGTGTCCGTGGGACAGCACTGCCAGCTCCACCGCCGTGAGATCCACGCCCAGGGTTCTGGCGTTCTGGAGGAAGCCCTCGTCCGGCCCCATGTCGAAGAGGATCCGGCGTCCGCACGCCTCGAGATACAGGGAAAGCCCGTGGGCCGCGCAGAGGTCTGCCCGGCAGGCGGTGTTTTCCAGCAATACGGTGATCTTCATGGCTGCTCCTCCTTCATTGCGCCCCGCCGGGCAATGCCTCGCCGTACAATGCCCAGGTATTGCTCCCGGTGATGCGCACGTCTGTGAACTGTCCCATCAGGGATGCGTCCCCCTTCAGCCGCACAAGACGGTTGCCCTCGGTGCGTCCGGCCAGAGGGAAGTCGGCGTCGTCGCTCTCGCCGTCCACCAGCACCCGCTCCGTCTTGCCCACATAGGCGGCGTGGAGTGCAGCGGAGGCGGCATTCTGCACCTCCAGCAGCCGGTCGAACCACTTCTGCTTCTCCGCCCGGGGCACCGGGTCCGGCATCTCGGCGGCCTTGGTGCCGGGGCGGGGAGAATAGATGAAGGTGAAGAGGGCGTCGAAGCCCACCTCCTCCACCAGCGACACGGTGTCCATGGCCTCCGCCTCCGTCTCGCCGGGGAAGCCGATGATGACGTCGGAGGTCAGCACCAGATCCGGCATGACGCTCTTGGCGTAGCGGATCAGCTCCAGATACTGCGCCCGGGTGTAGCGGCGGTTCATCTCCCGCAGCACCCGGTCATTGCCGGACTGGAAGGGCAGGTGCAGCTGATGAGCCATGTGGGTGCTACGGGCCATGGTGTCGAAGAGCTTGTACGTGGCATCCTTGGGATGGCTGGACATGAAGCGGATGCGGTACTCCCCGGGAATGGTGTCGATGTCCGAGAGGAGGTCGGCGAAGTCGTAGTTCCGGTCCAGGTCGTGGCCATAGGAATTCACGTTCTGGCCCAGAAGTGTGATGTCTTTATACCCGCTCTCTACCAGCTCCCGGACCTCCGCCAGCACCCGCTCCGGGTCCCGGCTGCGTTCCCGGCCCCGGACGTAGGGCACGATGCAGTAGGAGCAGAAGTTGTTGCATCCGTACATCACGGACACCCAGGCCTTGACGCCCTTCTCCCGCACCACGGGCAGCCCCTCGGCCAGGGAGCCGTGGGCGTCCTCCACGGAAAAGACCCGGCGGCGGGTGGTGTATACCTGCCACAAAAGCTCCGGGAACCGCCACAGGGCGTGGGGCCCGAACACCAGGTCCACATGCCGGTAGGACTCCCGGATCCGCTTGCTCACCCGGGGCTCCTGGGCCATGCAGCCGCACAGCGCCAGCACCTGACCGGGGTGGCCCTGCTTGACGTGGGTCAGCATCCCCAGATTGCCGAACACCCGCTGCTCGGCGTGCTCCCGCACGGCGCAGGTGTTCAGGATCACCACGTCCGCGTCGGTGCTGTCGGTGAGGGTGAAGCCCATCTGCTCCAGCATCCCCATGAGGGTCTGGCCATCCGCCACGTTCTGCTGGCACCCGAAGGTATCCACGCAGGCCGTGGGGCGGATGCCCCGCCCGGCGAACAGGGCCTTGATATTCTCTTCAAATTCCCGCTGGCGGGCCAGCTCCGCCTCCGGGATCAGGACGTCTTTCCGTTCCAAGTCGGCAACCTCCGATTTTTGATACTTTAACCGAATAATTGTAGCATACAGCCCCTGAAAACACAAGAAAAAAAGCCCCGCCGGACCGGCAGGGCCAAAAAGAAGGCGGCGCATGCGCGCCGCCTTTCGCTCAGGCCTCCATCTTGGCGACCAGCTTTGCAAACTTCTTGGGGTTGACGTTGTCCTCCGCAATGACGTGGGCCTTTTTCCCCACCAGCGCAAACAGCCCCAGCAGAGAACGGGCATCCAGCATCAGCGTGTCGGTGCTGAGCCACACTTCATACGGCGTCTCGCAGGCCAGCTGGTTGATCTTCTCCACCTGGGCCTTATCCTTGATGTTGATCTCACTTACCATAATGCTCGTTTCCTCCTTACAGCATATTTGATCCGCCCTTGTCGGGTTCGTTAATATTCTAACAGTCTCCCCCGTCCGGCGTCAACGTCTGCTTTCCTCATAAATGTTGCGAGTAATCGTTTTCTTTTTGTGCACAATAGCAGAAGTGTCTCAAATACATTACAAAATTGTTTCAAAAGAATGAACAGGCGTCCCCGTATCTCCGGGGGCGCCTGTCTGACGTAACCGATTTCGCGTGATCTCAGGTCCGGGCTTCCAGCTTCTCCAGCTGGCGGAGGAAGGACTCCGGCAGAGGGCAGCGCAGCTCCACCGCCTCCCCGGTGCGGGGATGGAGGAACCGCAGCCCCACCGCGTGGAGGCACTGGCCCTGGAGGCCGGGCACCGCCTTTTTGGCGCCGTATACCGTGTCCCCCAGGATGGGGTGGCCGATGTAGGCCATGTGGACCCGGATCTGGTGGGTGCGCCCCGTCTCCAGCCGGCAGCGCAGCAGGGTGTGACCGGGGTAGCGGGCCACCACCTCCCAATGGGTGACGGCCCGGCGGCCGTCCGGCACCACCGCCATTTTCTTCCGGTCTCCGGGGCTGCGGCCGATGGGGGCGTCCACGGTGCCGCTGTCCTCGCGCAGATTTCCCACCACGATGCAGGCGTAGGTCCGGGCCAGGGTGTGGTCCTGAAGCTGGGCGGAGAGCTTCTGATGGGCATAATCGTTTTTAGCCGCGATGATGAGGCCTGAGGTGTCCCGGTCAATGCGGTGGACGATGCCTGGCCGCAGCTCCCCGCCGATGCCGGAGAGGGAGTCTCCGCAGTGGTACAGCAGGGCATTGACCAGTGTGCCGTCGGGATGGCCGGGGGCGGGATGGACCACCAGCCCCTTGGGCTTGTTCACCACGATGACGTCCGCATCCTCATAGACCACGTCCAGCGGGATGTCCTGAGGCACCGCCTCCACCGCCTCCGGATCCGGCAGCGTCACCTGGATGGTCTCCCCGCCGGTGAGGCGGGCATTCTTGGCCAAGGGCTTTCCGCCGGAGACCACCCGCCCCTCCTGACAAAGCCGGGCGGCGGCGGAGCGGGTCACGTCCTCCAGACGCCGGGCCAGAAAGGCGTCCAGCCGCTCCCCGGCGTCCTCGGGGAGGGCCTGCAGCGTGCGGATCTCCATGGTCACCTCTTCTTTCGGGGCTCATGGAGCCACAGGTAATAGACGGCTCCCAGCACCGCCCCGCAGACGATGCAGATGTCCGCCACATTGAACACCGGGTAGGTGGGCCAGAACTCCAGGTGAAACATGTCCACTACATACCCCAGCCGTACCCGGTCCAGGATGTTCCCCACACCGCCGGAGAGGATCAGAAAACAGGCCGCCGTGCCCAGGGGATGGCGCAGCACCCGCCGGGCCAGCAGCACCGCCACCGCCAGCACAATGGCCCCGGTGACGGCCACCAGCAGCCACCGCTGGCCGGAAAAGCTGGACCAGGCGGCGCCGTAGTTGTGGACCAGCGACAGCTCCACCACCCCCGGCAGCAGCTCCATGGACTCCCCCAGGGCCAGATGCGCCGTGACAAAGGCCTTGAGCCACTGGTCCAGGCCCAGCAGAGCCAGGGCCAGGGCGGTAAAAATGGCATATAACATGGGCGTTCTCCTCAACTCCAGATTACCTGACCAGTTTACACACTTCCGCCGGGAATTGCAACAAACAAAACGCCCGGAGGGATCTCCGGGCGTTTTCCGGTTCACGGGCGCATCTTCTCCAGCTGCCCCGCCCGCTTCAGGGCCGGGCGCAGGGCAGTGTAGAGCACGGGGGCGGCGATCATGGCCGCCGCGGCGTTGAGAACGGAGGCAGGCAGCTTGCTGCCCATGGTCAGCACCGCCGTCTCCATGGGGTAGCCATAGATATACATCTGAAACACGAAGGTCTTGGCCATGTACAGCGCCACATACGTCAGCGCCCCCGCCACGCAGGCGCACACGTTCCAGCCGTGGTGTCCGGCCTCCCGGCCGCCGGCAAAGGCGATCCGGGCACACACCCAGGCCATGGCGAATTTGGAGACGAAGGTGACGGCGCAGTTGATGAGGTCGTACCCACCGAAGAGCGCGTCGTACAGGGTGGAGCCCAGACCCGCGGCCAGTCCGCCGGCAAAGGGGCCCATCAAAAGGCCGCTGAGCAGGCACATGGCATTGGCAAAGTGCACTTTGGACCCCAGCAGGGGAAAGCGGAAAAAGGTCACCACACACACCAGCGCCGCCAGCACAGCGATATATACCAGCTTCTGCGTGGTCCAGGTCTGTTTCATACGGATCTCCTCCAGGGCAAATCAGATTGTCCCACACGATACCCCAAATCTGAGCTGAGATAAATACCCAGTTCTGCGAAATTTTATCAGGTCAGGCACAAAGCAGCACGGAGGAGAGGGCTTGCCTCTCCTCCGTTGATAAGGGATTGCTGATCAGAACTGGGGCAGCTTGGCCACCACCGCGGCGCAGCGGGGGCACAGGGTGGGATGGGCCGCGTCGGCGCCCACGGCGGGGGACTGCTTCCAGCAGCGCTCGCACTTGGCGCCCTCCGCCGGAGAGACCACCACCCGCACGCCGGCGATGGGCGTCTCAGCACCCTGGGCATACAGGGCGGGATCGTCGGACACCGCCACATCGGAGACGATGAACAGATCCGCCCACTGGTCCTGGAACTTCTCCTGCAGGTCCTTGAGCATGTCGGTCTTGGATCCCTTGTCCTTCACCAGGGTGATCCGGGCCTCCAGGGCCTTGCCGATCTTCTTGTCGTTCCGGGCGGCCTCCAGGGCGGCGTTGACGCCGCTGCGCAGCTGGATCAGCATGCTCCAGGAAACGCAGGCCCCCAGGTCGTACTCCTGGAAGGGCTTGTTCATCTCGTTGAACACCACGTTGCGGGGATCGTCGCCGCTGCGGTGAGGCATGGCCTGCCAGATCTCGTCGCAGGTGTAGGCCAGGATGGGTGCCATGATCTTGGTCATGGTGTCCAGGATCAGGAACAGGGCGGTCTGGGCGCTGCGGCGCAGGCGGCCGTCCTTCTCCTCGCAGTAGAGCCGGTCCTTGATGATATCCAGGTAGAAGTTGGACATCTCCACCACGCAGAAGTCGTTCACCGCGTGGGTCACCGCCAGGAACTCATAGTCGTCGTAGGCCTGGAAGCACTTTTCGATGAGGGCGTTGAGGCGGGTGACGGCCCAGCGGTCCAGCTCCTCCATCTCCGCCGGGGGCACCAGATGGTCGGCGTCGAAGCCGTCCAGGTTGCCCAGGCAGTACCGGGCGGTGTTGCGGAACTTCAGGTAGTTCTGGCTCAGCTGCTTGAAAATGGCGTCGGAGCAGCGGACATCGGCGTGGTAGTCGGCGCTGGCGGCCCAGAGGCGCAGCAGATCCGCGCCGTACTTGTCCATGATCTCATAGGGGTCCATGCCGTTGCCCAGGGACTTGTGCATGGCCTTGCCCTCGCC
>CALWXB010000002.1 GCA_944385405.1 uncultured Oscillospiraceae bacterium
GGTTAGAGCGCCTGCTTCACACGCAGGAGGTCACTGGTTCGAGTCCAGTAGTCTCCACCAAAAAGTTCCTGATTTCGTGAGAAATCAGGAACTTTTCTTTTTATCCACCGCGAAAAAATTTGCTAAAATTTTCGGCTTTTTCTCCGACCAATACACTGACCAATTCGGCAATAGTATCCGATAGAATGAGGCAGCACCGGGCAGGAATTCCTCGCCCGGTGCTGCCGTGATGGTTACGATCTTTTTGTATGGTCAGAAAAAATCCAGCCTTCCATCTCACACGCGTCTGCAAGCGCTTTGGTGAGCTTTTTGATTGGAAAGTCTGGTGCGGTTTGTATAATGAGTACCAAATGTCCCCAATCCACATGCAGGTTTAGAAGAGCGCTCTTCTCCAGTGTCGAACCTTCATCAAAATGAAGAGGAACCTCTTTTTTTAGAACAGAACAATTCAGATAGACGTCCGCCCAGAGAATCTCCGTATGGATACACTGATAAAGCGATGTATACAATCCTTTGGGTAGCCGGTCAAAGAGAAATATATGCCGTTCCCCTTTGCCCACCTCCTCTTCTTTGAACCAACGGCACTGTTCCAACGCCATTTGGCGCAGTTCTGGAGAGCGCGCCTCCCACAGGGCACAGGTATGTCCGGTATAGTCCGACACGGTCAGCACCACAGGTAGCCCGGCACTGACCTCTTCCACAGTGCGCTGTACAATCGCATGGAAGGGGCGCAGCGCTTCCTCCTGTTCGGCCGAGGCCGCCAGCGCCCCATATCCGCCGGGAAGTCCGTATGATCCCGTCATGCCGGCAGTTGCTTCCTCTGCCCGGAACTCTCCGGGCATCAGCCAAAACTCCCCTAGGCGCAGTTCGTTAAGCAACCTGTCAGTTTTTCCTTTTCGTTTCCGGAAAACCATAGTTACTCTCCCACATCCGTTTCCTATGCTCAGGAACAATTTAGCCTTTCAAATCGCATGTATCAGTAATCGCTGCTGTAAAATTTCTTGTTGGCAGCCCAGTAAAGTCAACCACCTACTTATTGAAGAGTCAATTGTCTTCCCTCTTTTTCACAGAGTGTTTTTATCTGGTCGATGCACTTCTGTACACTACCAGGAACTTCAATCAACAAATAGTCATGCAGTTCATGGTAGAATACGCGCACATCAAACGGGCTCTTCTCCAACTGTGCAAAGTTCGGTTTTGATAGCGCCTGGCAGTACCCATATCCATAGTATCTGTATTGCAGCAGGCTATCTTCCGGAATCAACTGCAGGAGTTTAGGGCTGTCATATTCTGATACGCTTATAAGTGTGGATGCTGTCCGGCAAATAACGTTTCCTCCCAGGGACTGATACCCAGCAGCAAACGGTGCGTGTTCCAGCGAGTCCTTGAAGGACTCGAGATGTTCCAGAACAAAGGAATACTGAGAAAGGATCTGTGCGCCACATAGGCGCATGAACTGCGGAAACCCAGGGTCAGAATCCTCATAGCGCGGCTCCATACACAGCAACTGGTTGGCCGGATGAGCGGGTTTTTCATGGGAATAGAATCCGCCTATGCGCACAGTAATATCCGTGCTGATTAGTTCGGTATTCCGGTATATTTGGTTATGATTACCCCGTTTCCATAACATTTGCATCACTCCATTGCAGTAATATCAACAACCCATCTGCCAAGTGCATTACCGCCGTAGGACCCTGCAATACCGAGTACAAGACCACCAACAGCACCGCCGATTGCCGTTCCCACGCCAGGCATAATCGCTGTTCCGATTGCAGCACCTGCAGCAGCGCCGCCCTTTGCGCCCAGCGCGCCCAGTCCCCAACTTCCACCAATTCCAGCAACTGCTGAATATGTTTTCTTTCCAATTTTCCGATCTGCGTCATGAAGATCGCTTTCTACCGTCTGGTACAGCTCCAATGCATCCAATGCAGCCCCAGTAACCAAAAGGACCTTCCGTTCCACATAGTTCAGATATTCTCTGCTGCCAATGGAATACCCGCAATGCCCCCGCAGATCTGCCGATTCATGGTTGCTACGGTATGTGTTCAGTACATCCCGTAAGAATTCTTTATCCTTTCCCTGTGAAATATCCTGGAGAAATGCAGTCTTTCTTGCATCGCTCCCTGCCGCAAAGGAAATACTCCAATCCACAGCCTTTTGAAGCAAATCAAGGCACTCACTGGCAAAGAAGTCTGAACAGTTCTTCATTTTTTGAATTGCTGTTTGGGTAGCCCGATCGTCACGAAAAGAACTGCCTGGGAGATAAAAAGAGGATCCATTCAGGATTCCTATACAGTCACTGCTATGGCTGCAAAAACTGCCGGACATCCTGCATACATCATAATAGCGATTGTACCTGCTTGGCAAGTGCGCTCCTCCGATCAGAGGATCATGTTGCGATGACGTTTATGTGTTCCTGCAAGTCGTCGTAGATCTCTTCCACTGCGGCGCCAGCACGCTTCCCCACCCCCCGTAATGTTTCGCGGCAATTCGTTTCTGACGGTCTTTGCATCAGCGTGCAAAAAAGTGGCGCGGTTTACGCGGTTCCAATATTCACCGCTCCCCCAAAACAGCACCGTTTTCACCAGTTGCTTCCTTGCTCATAGGTTGCCCTCCTGAAAGTTTTCTCAAATACAGGCTTACGTATGAAGAAAATTGCATGTTTCTGTGCAACAAACTGACAGAATGTTTACCAGAAAGTCAGCACCGGGCAGGGATTTCCCGGGCGCTTCTTGTGCTCCTCAACCAGCAGCTCCACCGCCTGCTGTGAGACCGGCAGAACGCGGATAGAATTATGGGTCTTGGGCTGACTCACCATCAGTTCCCCCTTGCGCGGCACGTTATTTCTCCACATCAGCGGAAACAGGAAGGAGGTGTAGGGCCAGGCAGTAATGACATTGAAGCCGCACAAAAAATAAAACGACTGCCTGCGGAAAATTTCGCAGGCAGTCGTTTTTTCATTTCAATCTTCCTTTTGACCGTATCTCTTTTACAGGTATTCAATTGAAAACTGCTTCCGAAATATCCACAGGATGATCGCAGCGGTTGTCGATGTCCGTACCGTTGCCGGTAAATACGGAGCCGGAAAAATCCATCATCAGGTCGGTGGGGACGTTTTCCAGCAGCACGGCGGTCCCGTTGCGTGCAAAGACATTGTCGGTGTAGAGCGTATGGTTGGCACTCTGACCAACGCTGTTGAAGTGGAAACCCACCTGATTATCTGTCACCTGACACTCGATGACATTGACCCAGGCATAGCCATAGCCCAGCACGGCGGTCTTCCAACCGGTAAATGTACACCGGGTGGCCCGCCCGCTTACCGAAAAAGAGAGCCCCACACCGGTACCGCTGCCCACAAAATCGATATCATAGAAGAAATTGAGCCAGTAGGCATCCTCCGTGGCCACCTGGACCGTGTCGGTGAACACCGTGCGACCGCTACCATCCGTGCAGCCATGGAACTCAAAGGAGCGACCCGTCAGCTCCAGCTTTCCCGTATAGGTCACTGGGGGCAGATAGATGATCACCTCATCCAGCCGGTCGGTCTCCTCCCCGATCTGCTCCACCAGAGCCTGGAACTCCTCCGTGGTCTCCATGGGATAGTCGTGGTAATCATAAACATAGGTATGGATGAGCGTCACATGCATGGTCTGCCGGACCCGGATCACATCTCCGTTTTTCATCTCCAGGATCCAGACCACCTGCGGCTCTCCGCAGTCCCCGGTGAAGTCCAGGGTGGAGACCATGGCGGCGTCCGGCGAGTAGTCGTCCCGGACCGTTGGTTCCCCCGCGACGAGATCGGAAGCACCGTTTTCATCCTGCTCTACCTCCACACGCACCGCCTCCACCTGCTGGGAAAACGTATCCCATCCATCGGCACCGGTATCTTTGTAGTTGACGTAGAGCCGGGAGGGCCAGCGGGTGGTCTCCTCCGCCCGCCCATTCTGATAGATGTCCGGTGCCGGTGCGCAGCGGTCGTTGGGCCACGCCACCAGGATCTGATAGGCGGTATCGTCCAGGGTGTAGTGCACCTCCCCCACTCCGTCATACTCCTGGGGCACATGGGGCCGGGCGGCCCAGTACATCCCGCCGCCCAGAACAGCCAAAACCGCCAGCGCAAGCAAAACCAGCAGCGCCTTTCGGCGTATGGGAACAGGCACTCTGGGTGCTTTGCGTTCATGGATATCCCGGGCGCAGCGGGGACAAAATGCCGCCTCCTCCGGTAAGGGTATACCGCAGTGCGGACAGGTTCTCTCCATTATGCTCCCTCTCCTACTCAAAAACGGCCTGGGCAATTTCCACCGGATGGCCGCAGCGATTGTCGATGTCCGTGTTGTTGCCGGTGAACCGGGAACCCTGGAAATTCAGCGTCTCCTGGGTGGGCACCCGCTCCAGCAGCACAGCGGTGTCATTATCCAGAAAAACATTGTCATTGAACATGGTGTGCGTGACATATCCTCCGTCACTGTTGAAGTGGAACCCCACGCCGTTGCCCTGGAACCGGCAGCCGATCACATTGACCCAGGCAGATCCGTAGCCCAGCACACCCGTCTTCCAGTTTGCAAACGAACAATTCTCCGCCCAGAACCGTGCAGACGCGGACACTCCCACGCCGGTCCCCTCCCCCACGAAGTCCAGATCATAAAAATAAGAAATGGGGCCATCCTGGGCCGCTACCCGGATCGTATCTGTAAAAGTAGTGCAATTCCCCTCCGCATCCGCGGAACCATAGAGATTCACCGGCCGGCCCTCAATGGTGAGTCCTCCCTGATAGGTCACGGCAGGCAGGTGCAGATTCACCGCCGCCGGCAGGGGGACTTCTTCCGCGATCCGGCCCACCAGGGCCTGGAGTTCTTCCATGGTGCCCATGGCGCAGTCTTCCGGATAAAAGTCATAGGTCTCAATGGGTTCCACCGTAATCTTCTGGTGCAGCCGGATGGTATCTCCATTCTCCATGCCCAGGGTCCAAACCAGTTCTGCTGGGGCACTGCGTCCGGTAAAATCCACCAGGGAGACCCGGGCGGAGTCCGGCGAGAAGTTCCGGTACTCCGGCTGGGAGCAGACCATGGGGGAGGGGCTGTCCGCCGGCTGCAGGATCTGCGCATCCACGGTATCCACCTTCTGCATGAAGATTTGCGCGGCATTTGCTCCCGTGTCCACATGGTTGATAAAGAGCCGGGAAGGCATCCGGTATTCCCCTTTCACCTCCGCCTGCTCCGTGATTTCCGGCTGAGGGGTAAAGCGCTCATTCCGGAACGAGAGCAGCAGCTGGTAGGTGCCGTCGTCATCGGTGTAGGTCACCTCACCCCAGCCGTCGTAGGTAGCGGGTGCCAGGTGCAGATACGCCCCGGCAGCCACAGCTGCCGCAACCATCAACCCCAGGACCAGCTTCAGTACCTTCCTCCGCAGATGCGTGGGGACTTTTATCGTTCTGCGGGGACGAATGTTCTGGGCGCAGCAGGGGCAAAAGGACGCCTCCTCCGGCAGGGAAGCACCGCAAAAGGGACAAGCTTTCCTGATCTCATCCATTTCACAGCGCCTCCATCAGCCGCAGTACATTTTTGTACCGCCGCTGAGGATTGACGTGGGTGCAGCGGTCCACAATACGTCCCATTTTTCCCTCCGCCAGCTTTTTGGAGGGATGCTCCCCGGTGAGCATCACATTGATGAGGATGCCCATGGCATAGATATCCGTACGGATATCCGACTGGGACAGTCCGTACTGCTCCGGAGCGGCGAATCCCGCCGTCCCCAGGATCTGGGTATCGCTGTCGTGTTCCGGCTTATGGAACCGGGCAGCGTCAAAATCAATGAGGACCGCTTCCGACCCCCGCAGGATAATATTCTCCGGCTTCACATCCCGGTGCACCGCACCGATGGAGTGGAGCACCCACAGTGCCCGGCACACCTGTATGGCGATCTTCCGGGTCTCCTCTGTGGAAAAGAGCGCTCCCTGCAGCAAAAATCCAAGGGTATCCCCCTCGATGAATTCCTCCAGCACCAGGTTCTCTTGCCCCTGTGTGGCCACCTCATACACCGCAGGCAGGTTGGAACAGGTGTAATCCAGCAGTTTCTGATACACCTCCGGGTTTCCGGTAAAGTGACGCAGGATGAATGTTCGACCTGTGGCCTTGTGGCGAATGAGGCGCACGCTGCCCCGGGGGCTCTCCTTGATGAGTCGGACCTGCTCATATTCTTCCTGCAATACATGCAAGAGCCAGGTGTAAATTGGAATCCCCTCCCAGCACAACACTATGCAGCGGGCATATTGTATCCGCCCGCAAACGGATGTAAATTTAGTATAGACGATTCCATTTTGGAAGTAAAGGGGCGCAACCATTTGAAGGAGAAACCGACTACCGAATTGAAGAACGAACTGATGAGCGAGGCCAGCATCGATTCGTACATCCGTGAGAACAGTTCATACTTCTCCAATTACAGCGTTGCCGAGCTGCTGACGGAGCTTTACAAAAAGAAATCGCTTTCCAAAGCAGCGCTGGCCCGCAAAGCCGGTATGAGTGAGATCTACCTCCACCAGGTCTTTTCCGGCCGACGGAATCCCTCCCGGGACCGGCTTTTGTGCCTGTGTGTGGGCCTTGGGGCCACACTGGATGAGACCCAGCGTCTGCTGCTGGAGGCCTCCTATGCCCAGCTCTATCCCAAGAACAAGCGGGATGCCATCATCAGCCACGGCATCATCCATCACACAGACCTCAACGAGATCAACGACAAGCTGTTTTCGGAAAACGAAAAGACGCTCCTGTGAGCGCCGTATCTGTCCGCGCACCATACCGGTGTCGGCATGGCCTGAGCAACGCGTAAAAAGAGAAAAAGAAGAAGAGAAAGGCCCCTCCGGCCGCAGCTGGCTTGTCGGTGGGGAGAGCCGGGTAATCATCCTGCAAGCGAACAAGTCTGCTTTCAGCAATCTCATTGCAGGAATCCGGTTTGGCATCATGGCCCTGCTTTCCTTGGTGAGCCTTATGCAGTATTTTCCCATCTGGAGCCTGCTGTCCCTGGCCACGCCGGCCTATACCACAGCCATGCTGCTCATCAGCTGAAAAGATGTCCTGCTGTGCGGCGGCTTCGGTGTCATGGCCCTGGTGGATCTGGTGGTGGCGCTCACCACCCATGCCCGCCTTCCGCGAGACGGCGAAAAAGCTCTGGTTCGTTCCGGCGGCATATCTTTCCGTGCTCTCTGGCTGCCCCGATCCAGGCGCTGCAGATCCTGACTTACGGTTACGGGCTGCATCCGTCCGCCTTTTTCGGGGAAGTTCTGGCGACTGTGAGCTGTGTCTTTGCCGGCACGCGGATCGTCTCTGTGGAGCAAGGCGGTCCCGCCGCGCCCCAGTACGCTGCCGCCCCCCGGAGAGCGGGCGCGTATATCGATGTGCCCGGCGAACCGAAAAAGCACAAAGAACTTCTGGACACGGGTGCCATTCCCCAGGAAGAATTTGACGCCAAAAAGAAACAGCTGCTGGACCTGTAATGTTTACATGTAATCCGGGGCGGGAGAAATCCCGCCCCAACTGCTATCCCCCTATTTCTGAATCAGGAGATGGAACTATGTCAGCCATTACCACCGCCAAGTGTCTTTGCTACAACTGCTTTCAGGCGCGGGAAACGCAGGAGGGCCCCTGCCCCTACTGCGGCTTTGACCTCCAGGAAAACCAGCAGAAATACCCGGTGGCTCTCCGGGCCGGGACGGTGCTCAACGGCCGCTACATCGTAGGACGCGTCCTGGGGCAGGGCGGCTTCGGCATCACCTATCTGGCTCTGGACACCCAGCTGGACGCCAAAGTGGCCATCAAGGAGTTCATGCCCGGCGAGCTGGCCACCCGTGTGGACGGCACCACCGTCTCCGTCATGGCGGAGAGTAAGACGGAGGCCTTTACCTACGGCGCCGAGCGCTTCCAGGAGGAGGCCCGGACCCTGGCCAAGTTCATTGGCCATCCCAACATCGCGGGTGTTTCCAGCTATTTTGACGAGAACGACACGTCGTATTTCGTCATGGACTACATCGAGGGCATCTCCTTCAAGACCTATATCGCCAACAACGGCGGCAAGGTCAGCGTGGAGGATGCCTGCAACGTCATGATCCCGGTGCTCCAGGCTCTCACCGCCGTCCACGCCGAGGGCTTCATCCACCGTGACGTGACGCCGGACAACATCTACATCACGAAAGACGGCATGGTGAAGCTGCTGGACTTCGGCTCCGCCCGGTACTCCATCGGCGACAAGTCCAAGAGCCTGGACGTCATTTTAAAGGTGGGCTATGCCCCGAAAGAGCAGTACATCCGCCGCAGCCGCCAGGGCCCCTATACCGACGTATACTCCTGCGCCGCCTGCTTCTACGCCGCCATCACCGGGTATCTCCCGCCGGAGAGCCTGGAGCGGCTGGACAAGGACGAGCTGGTGCCCATCTCTCAGCTTGGCATCGAGATCCCGGAATATCTGGACAAGGCCATTCTCAAGGGCCTGGCCGTCCAGCCGGAGGACCGCTTCCAGTCCGCTGCGGAGTTTTTGGATGCCATCGAATCCCAGCGGGTGGTGGAGGTTCCGGGCACCGCGCCTGCTCCCGCCACCGCCGGCGGTCAGCTGGACGCCGTCATCGCCAAGGTGAAGAAAAAGCCAGCCCTGTTCGGCGGCATTGCCGCGGCCGTGCTGGCACTGGTCATTGCGGTGGGCGTCTTCTCCGGCGGCAGCGGCGATCCCGGCGGTCCGCCCCTTAAGCAGGCCGAGGTGCCGTCCATCACCATTGCCGGAGAAACTTACAGCACCAACGAACGGGAGCTGCGGCTGCAGGGTATGGGGTTGACAGATGAGGACATCGAGCCCCTCAAATACATGATCAATCTCACCTACCTGGACCTGCGGGAAAACCGGATTACGGACCTCTCTGCCCTGGAGGGACTCACCGAGCTGCGGAGCCTGAATCTGCGGCAAAACGACATCTCCGACCTCTCGCCCCTGGTGGGCATGACCAAGATGGAGGAGCTGCAGCTTAGCGGCGGCAGCGGCACCAACGGAAACTCCGGCGTCAGCGACCTCTCCCCTCTCTCCGGCATGACGAAACTGACTTTCCTTTCCCTGCCCCCCGGGTCCGCCATCAGCGACCTCTCCCCCCTGGCGGGCCTCACGGAGCTCCAGGAAATCAGCTTTGACGGCAGCTGGGGAAACAGCACCAGCAGTGCCATCAGCGACCTCTCCCCCCTGGCAGGCCTGTCCAAGCTGGAAGTGCTGCGGATCCTGGTCAACGGCGTGGAGGACCTCTCCCCCCTGGAAAACCTCACCAGCCTCACAGACCTGCAGCTTTACGGCACCTTCGGCCAGGCGGATCTTTCCCCCCTTGCCTCGCTGACCAACCTCAAGAGTCTGGAGCTCCAGCGCAACGGCAACACGGCCAGCGGTCTCGCGGCGGAGGACTTAAGCTGCCTCTCCGGTATGACCAAGCTCCAGTCCCTGCGGCTGGACATGGGACAGCTCAAAAGCCTCTCCGGTATGGAGGGCCTGACGGAGCTGAAGGAATGCTCCCTCTACGGCAACCTGAGCTTCACGGATCTAAGCCCCCTGGCGGGTCTTACCAAGCTGCAGAACCTGCAGATATCGCCCAACGGCAGCAACACCAATCCGTATATTGAGGACTTTTCGCCGCTGGCAAATCTCACAGAGCTGCAGTCGCTGTACCTCTACACAGACGGATACGTCTCGGACCTCTCAGCCTTTTCCAAACTGACCAAACTTCAGTCGCTGTCAATGAAAGCGGACGGTCTTGCCAGCTTTCACGGGCTGGAAAACCTCACGCAGCTTAAGGAGCTGGACTTCTACGGCAGCGACGCCACCTACAAAAACGTGGATCCGCTGGCAAACCTCACCAACCTGCAGTCCCTGCGCCTGCCTTCCATGAACTATCAGATGAACATCGTGCTGGACATCAGCGGCCTGGCGAACCTCACCAACCTGCAGTCCCTGGACATCTCCGGCGATGTGGCCAGTCTGGCGGCTCTCTCCGGCATGACGAAGCTCCAGTCCCTGCGGATTTACGGCGGCTCCAACGACGGCGGCTATTCTTCGCTGGCCCCCCTGGCGAACCTCACAAGCCTCACGGACCTCTATCTCAACCTCAATGACCAGGTCACTTCCCTAACCCCGCTGGGGAGCCTGACCAACCTGCGCTCGCTGGAACTTTACATCAACGGGGATTACAACCGCCCCGTCCTGACGGACATCTCCCCCCTGGGGAAGCTGACCAATCTACAGTCCCTGACGCTGACCGAACGGGGTGTGACGGATATCTCCGCTTTGAAGAACCTGACGAATCTGCAATCCCTGGAAATCCGTGAGTACGGCGAAGCAAAAATCAGCGACTGGTCACCTGTAGCCCACGTGCCCAACGTGACCAAGAGCTGACCAGTAAGGCAAAAGGAGGGATTTTTTCATGGCACAGATCGAATGCGGGCGGGGCCATCTCTATGATCCGGAGAAGTACGCCACCTGCCCTTACTGCAACACCCATCAGCAGATCACCGTGGCGGCGGCAGGCCGCACCGCGCCCATCCATGTCACCGCTCCCGTCAAGACCGCACCGGTGTCGGTGACGGCGCCCCAGAAAACGGCGCCCCTTACCCCCACGCCGGTGACAGCCGACCAGAAGACGCAGCCCCCCAGGGGCTATGCGCCCACGCCGGTCACGGCACCCCAGAAGACCCAGCCTCCCCGGGGCTACACCCCTGTCACCGCCGCCTCCAAAACCATGCCCCCCAGGGGGTACGATCCCATCGGTGTTCCGGAGGCTCCCCAGCCCACTGCGCCTCCCAGAGCCGTCAGCGTGTCTGAGGGCGGAAAAACCATCGGCATCATGCAGTCCCAGATGGGCTTCGACCCGGTGGTGGGCTGGCTTGCCTGTGTGGCAGGTCCCAGCCGGGGCAGGAGCTACACCATCCGGGGCGGCATCAACTCCATCGGCCGCAGCGACCGCATGGATATCACCATCACCGGAGATATGAAGCTCTCGGCGGAAAATCACGCCAAGCTCAGTTACAGTGAGCGCAACAACCGCTTCAACCTCATTCCCGGTGACGGACGCAACATCATCTACCTCAACGGCGAGGAGGTCTTTGCCGCCACGCCGCTGAAAGCCTATGACCTCATCGACTTTGGAGAGACGAAACTGCTGTTCGTCCCCCTGTGCGGCGAACACTTCACCTGGGAGAAGAAGGAGGACGGCCATGGGGAGGATCGCTGACCTCTTCCGCCGCCCCCGAAAAGTGACGGAGGACGTCCCCACCGCCCGGATGGACCGCCCCGCGCCGGCATCGCCTGTTCTGGTAAGCAATGTTCAGGGCATGGGCGCCCGGGAGGGACAGGAGGATTCCTTCGCCCTGATGAACGCCGCGGACCCGGAGGCCCTTGCCCGGCAGGGGCTCTTTGCCGTGGTGGCAGACGGCATGGGCGGCCTGGAGGACGGCAAGGTCGTCAGCGAGGGGGCTGTCAGTGGATTTTTACAGATGTTTCAGCTGTTGGACGGCGACAGAGACATCCCCGGACAGCTGCTGGAGGGCGCGCATACCGTCAACGACGCCCTCTTCCAGCGCTTCGGCGGCCGCGGCGGCACCACTGCCGTGGCTGTCCGGATCTTTCAGGACCGGCTGGACTGGATCAGCGTGGGAGACAGCGCCATCTATCTGATGCGCTCCGGCGGTGTCTTCCAGGTAAATCGGGAGCACACCCGGCTCAATGAGCTGTATCTCGCGGAGCTGGGCCGGGAGCCCAGCAACAAGACCCGGGCGGAGACCGACGAGGACGCCCGGCGGCTAAGCTCCTTTCTGGGGATGCCGGAGCTGCGGGAGACGGACCGGAATCTCCGGCCCTTTGCCCTGCTGCCCGGCGACGTGCTGCTGCTTTGCTCCGACGGCATCAGCGGCGTGCTGACGCCCCCGGAGCTGATGGAGGCCATGCGCCTGCCGCCGGACGAGGGGTGCCGGCTGCTGGAAACCATGGTCCGGGAAAAAGCCCTGCCGGAGCAGGATAACTTTACAGGCATCATGATCGCCATTGAATCCATACCGAATGGGAGAAAAGAATTATGAGAAAATTCCGTTTGTGCATCGTTTTCCTGCTGGCTGCATTTCTGGTAGGCGCTGCGCCCGCCTCCGCCACCTTTGACCAGAGCACCCTGGACGGCATCGTCCTCATCTACACCGGCGCGCCGGACAGCAGCGGCGCCATGTCCTACTGGCGGGGCACCGGCTTCTTCGTGGGCGCCCAGGGGGAAGACCCCCAGTACATCGTCACCAACTGCCATGTGGTGGAGGAGTTTATCTTGGCCGGCAAGGCCCTGGGCGGCGGCGAACTCTATGTGATGTTTGACGAGGACGTCCAGGAGGAGGCTTACCTGGTGGACTACGACTACGAAAAGGACATCGCCCTTTTGAAGCTCTCGGACCCCACGGACCAGCGTTCCGCCCTCTCCCTGCGGGAGGCGGAGGAGTCGGAGCTGGGCAGTGAGGTCTACGCGGTGGGCTATCCCCTGGCGGCGGACCTGACGGTCCAGTCGGTCACCTCTGCCAGCAAGAGCGACGCCACCGTCACCACGGGCAGCATCAGCCGCTTTCTGACGGAGAGCGGCACCGGCCGCAAGCTCATCCAGACGGACGCCGCCCTCAGCGGCGGCAATTCCGGCGGTCCCCTGACCGATGGAAACGGTGCCGTCATCGGCGTCAACACCGCTGGGTCCAACCTGGATCAGAACCTTTTCTACGCCGTCAGCGTCAGCGAGATCATCCCCATGCTGGACCGCAACAACATCCCCTACACCCTGGCCGCCGGCCAGAGCAGCAGCAGCAATCTGGTTTTGTACGGCGGCATCGGCGCCGCAGCGGTGATCGTCATCATCGTGCTGGCAGTGGTGCTGCGCAGGAAAAAGAAAGTACCGGCCGCCGCGCCCCAGAAGGCCCCGGAGCCTTCCAAGGCGGCGGGCACGCCGGTGATCCGGTCCATGTCCGTCCAGCACGGCGGCATGGTGGTGCAGCTTCACCACCAGCCGGTGCAGGTAGGACGGGACAGCGCCACCTGCCGTCTGGTATTCCGGGACAACACGCCTGGCGTCAGCTCCCGCCACTGCCAGATCTTCTTTGACGAGCAGGCGCAGGCATTCGTGGTCACGGATCTGGGCTCCACCTACGGCACCTTCCTGGCAGGCGGCCAGCGGATCGCGCCGGAATCTCCCGTAAAGCTGCCCCCCAAGAGCTCCATCTATCTGGGTGAGCCGGACAACACCCTCTATCTGGATGTGGAGTGAGCCATGAAGATCTCAGCTTTTTCCTACACCAACCGGGGCGGCCGGGACCACAACGAGGACAGCGTCCGCTGCCGGATCGAGGGGCAGCGGGGCGTCTTCGTGGTGGCGGACGGCCTGGGAGGCCACCAGTGCGGCGAGGTGGCCTCCGCCCTGGCGGCGGATACTCTACTGGACGGCTGTCTCCAGGCGGAGACGGTGGATGCCGACGCCCTCACCACTCTTTTCCGGGATGCCAACGCCAAGATCCTGGAACAGCAGTCACAACCCGGACAGGAGGGCATGAAGACCACCGCCGCCCTCCTCTGCCTGGAGGATGACCGGGTCCTCCGAGCCCACATCGGGGATTCCCGGGTCTATCACTTCTCCGGCGGAGCGCTGGCATCCGTAACTGGAGACCACTCCGTCACCTATAAGAAGTATCTGGGCGGCGAGATTTCCTATATGGACGTCTATCACGACGACGACCGCTCCAGTTTGCTGCGGGTACTGGGCAAGCCCACCTGCCAGCCGGAGACGGAAGCAGAGACCGCCGCACCGGGAGACGCCTTTGTCTTGTGCTCCGACGGATTCTGGGAGTTTGTCTACAACGAGGAAATGCTGCTGGATCTGTCCAAAGCCTCCTCCCCCCAGCACTGGGCGGAGCTAATGCTGCTGCGCCATATCCGGCGCATCCCCCCCGGCAACGACAACTTCTCACTCATCACGGTTTTTGTGGAGGAACGAACATGAAACGCTTCCTGCTCACAGGCCTTTCCGCCCTGCTGGCGGTGCTTTTGAGCATCCCGGTCCTGGCGGCGGAGCAGGCGGAGCTGGTCCGGGCCTTTGTCTACGAGGATACCCTCTACACCTACGTGGAGCTCACCGACGTTACCCGCCCCATCACCAAGGCGGACGCCACGCTGGGCACTCACGTCTTCCCGGCCTCCGGCACGCTGGAGACTGTCCGTCAGGCGGGCTCTCCCGTCACCTATCTGCTGTTGGTGGACTGCTCCAACTCCATGCCTGACTTCCAGGCAGACATCCAGGCCTTTGCCGCGGAGCTGGCCCGGACCGCCGGGGAGAATACCCGCTTCATTCTGGCCACCTTCGGTAAAGACTTTACCGTGCTGGCAGAGGACCTCACCGCAGACAGTCTCTCAGCTCAGATCGACACCATCGCCTACACCGCCACCCAGACCCGGCTCCACAGCAGTCTGGGGGAAATGCTGGACTATTTTGAGTCCTTGCCCCGGCAGGGCAGCGAGCTGCGCAGCGCCGTGGTGCTCTCCGACGCCGTACAGTACGACCCCCAGGGCGGCGTCTCCTATGAGGAGATCCTAGATCGCATCAGCCGCTCCGACGTGATGGTCCACTCCGTGGGCTTCGGTACGGACACCGGTGCCCTGGAAGACATGGCCCGGCTGGTAGGAGCCTCCGGCGGCATCCACGCTGTGGTGGGGCCTTCTCTCACCGCCCAGGCCGCGGCGGAGGACCTGACGGAATACGCCAACAACCTGCTGGTCACGGGCTTCCCCATCAGCTCCTATTCCGGCCAAGGCGGCACGGAACACCTCTCCGTCACCTTTGGCTCCGGGGCGGAGCTGATCTGCCGGGCGGAGACGGAGGTGGATATCCCCGAGACGCTCTCCTCCGGCAGCAGTGAGACGCCCGCGGAGGAGCCGGTGCTTCCCCCGTCGGATGCCGCGTCCTCCGGTATGGGAGGAGCGGCGGATACGGCCCCGGAGAAAACACCCCAGGAGACGGGAGTTCCCATCTCCGGTGCCGTGGCTGGTGCCGTCGGCGGCGTGGTGATCCTGGCAGTGGTCCTGGCGGCAGTGCTGCTGCGGCGCAAAAAGCCTGTGCTGGCCTCCGCCGCGGACCAGCCGGGCATCTACATGCGCCTGGAGGTACTGGAGGGGACACTCACCAGCACCCGGACGGAATTTGATCTGACGGATGAACTGCTGGTGGGCCGGGACGCTGGGTGTGACATCGCCTTTGACAGCCCGGTCCTCTCCCGCCGCCATACCCGGATTTTCTGGGACGGGACCGCCGTCCGGATTCAGGATCTGGGCTCCCAGAACGGAACGGCCGTCAGCGGTGCGGTGGTGACGGAACCCCGCATCCTGCGCAGCGGCGACGAGATCACTGCTGGAGACGTCCGCTTCCGGTTGAAATTCTGAGTATCCCTCTATCCTCAAAGGCATACAATTATAACCACCGGCCGTGCCGTAATCTCATTAAGATAAGGCACAACCGGTGGTTTTCTCTTACAAAAAGGAGCGTCCGGCGACATTGCCGGACGCTCCTTTTGCATCTTGTCTGGTTGTGCGCTGTTTGTCTCCCGTACCAGCAGCGCCACGATCCCGACGGATACTTCCTGTCGCTAAGCAGTCCTGCTCAATAAGAAGCAAATATGTGGCCGGCTCAATGACTCGTTTTGGTACCTTTTGTTCCTCTTTCGGGAACAAGTCAACCTCCGAAAGCAGGTGCTTGATGAGATACCGTCTCTTTATGGGTGTTATTTGCTCATACGTCACATTAAAAAACGACAGAATATCCCAACAAGCGGCACACTGGTAGCCGTGAAAATCGATGATATGGATGCCCAATATTGAGAAGTGGAGGAGTTCTATGAAAGTAACGGCGAGGCCATGGCAGTCAACAGCGAAAAGGTCCAAGAAAATTAGACAGCAATCGGCGGAGTGTCCATCTTCACCGGCACCGACGTCGATGTCAATGTTGCAGGAATTAGCACTCTGACATGAAAAGGCCTGAATATGGGAATCCGCTTCCGGATCCATGGTCCGGTAGATCAGGACACCATGCTTCGTATTGCAGAGAACGTGACGTAACCCTATTACTTTCAAATTTCAGCCAATATTTTTTTATTGTCATTTTATCGTTTGTCTGGTTGATATACTTCCCCACCACGCGGTGCGGTAGGGACCGTGCATAGTAAGCTGCCTGAACCGAAAACAGCCCTTGGCATTTTCTCGATTGCAAGCTACGATCACGGCAGCAAGATGATTTCTTGCGGAAAGCGTCCCCGGCTCCGCCCGACGAGCGGAGCCGTTCCCCATCCGCCTTTCCATCACAGCCATCTCAACTCAGTTCCGTGGATCCCCGGTACTGTGACGGAGTCGTCCCAACGCACTGCTTGAATACGCGGAAAAATGTCTGCATGTTGTTGAATCCAGCCCGGAAGCCGATCTCTTTCACCGATAGCTGCGTATCGGCCAGCAGCTGCTTGGAAAGCTCTATCCGTTTGGAATTCATGTATTCAATATAACTCATGCCGTAGGTCTGCTTGAAGATCTTGCTCACATAGGTGGAGCTGTACCCCATATAATCCGCAATGGTCGCCAGGGAAATATCCTTTGTAAAGTTGCTGTCAATGTAGGCCCGGATCTTTTCCGCACTCTTGTTGGGTCTCTGGGCCGCGTACTCTCTGATCTGATCCGCAGCGCGGCAATAGGTGGAAATCAGCCATTCCTCCATATCCGGCATGGTCTTCCGTTTAGAAAATTCGCCGACAAGGGCATCCAACGTATCAGGTCGGAGGGAGACGCCGTTCGCGCAGGTCACATCCGCAAGTGCCACCACCAGATGCTTCATGGCCGCCCGGATGTGTTCCGGTTCGGCGCGGCGCTCCCGCATGTCGCGGAAAAGTTCCTGCAGGAGCTGGGCGGTTTGCTTGCTGTCTCCGGAGCGCAGTGCCTGCAAGAGCATTTGAATTTTTTCAAAGTCCATGCTGTACGGCTGATGCGGTTCCCGGCAGATCTCCTCGTAGGGGATGATGCAGCCTCTGCCGCGGTAGAGCTTGTAGGAAGCTGCGGTCCTCGCCTGGCGGCATGCCGCCGGCAGCGCCTCGGCAGTATGCACCGTCTCGCTGACGGCCATGGTCAGCGAGAACTTCCATTCGGTCTCGATCTGCCCCTTCAGCCGCTGCATATATGAAAGCAGCGCATCCGATCCCAGGCCTTCATCCAGAAGATTACAGATCACCAGCAGCGTCTCGTCGGAAACATCGGTGGCCAGCGCGTAAATGGCCCGGGCCTCGCCGGCGCTGGCCAGGTCTATCATCCGGCTCCGAATCATTCGCTTTTCCTCGTCGGTGTACGGCAGTTTGAAATAGCTGTCGATCTGAAGGATGCACGCCAAAAACGCAGTCTCCTGAAACGGCAGCTCCAGGATCTCCGCCTGATACTGGATCTCATCTGCAGAAACCGCTTCTCCATGGGCCAGCGAAACCAGAAATTCCTTCAGCAGCAGCGGCTTGATCTCCGCCACCTGCTCGTATACTTCATCTCGCTGCTTCAGCAGCGCGTCGTAATACTGGGCCAGCCTGGAGTATTCGTTCCTGGCGTCCACCGCTTCCGGCAGATCGTTGGGGAGTGCAGATACCAGCTGTTCCAGCGGCCGGTACAGTTCCTTTGAATTTTGATACGCCAGCCAGAGCCCGATGCCGATGGCCGTCAGAATGCTGACCAGTATAGGCACCAGCAGCGCCAGCAGCGCGCTGGTGGGAAACGCCGGAGAGGTGTAGACGTAGGTCCATCCCAGCCCCTCGCTGCGCAGCGTGGTACAATGGAGCAGCGCGCCGCCCAGCAGCTTCAGCGCAGATGACCCGGAGGAGATCCCAAAGATCTCATCCGCCCACTGGGAGAGGTCCATGGCGTTCTTCGTGCTGTAAAGCAGGCCGTAGTCGTCGGAAAAGATATAGGTAGCACTGTTGGAATCCTGCTCCTCCAGTTCCAGAGAGTCCTGGGCAAATTGGCCGAAGTCGATCCGCAGCACCACATATCCGGCAGGGTCCGAAGACTCCATCGGGACTGCCGCGGCCAGATAGAGGTCCTGCGCCGCAGCCGTTCCCCGGCCCATCCAGCCCAGCAGGCCGTTGGGCAGCGTACAGCTGGCCTCCGACATTCGGGAAAGCCACTCCGGGGCCGCGCTGACGATGGACCCTGTGGAAGAGAGCTGCCTGTTTTCATGCGGCGAGTAGAGATAGCTCTCATGAATGAAGGGGTAGGATTTTTCAAGATTTTTCAGCATGGCCAACAGCTGGATGTCCCGCTCCGTGTCTTGAATGTACGGACGCATGGAAAACCCCACCACAGATGGGTCCTGGGCGGAATAGTTCAAGCTGCGATGGAGATTGTCCAGCGTCTGATCCATGATCTTTGCGTCTTTGTAGAGGATATTGATATTTGCTTCGTCCGCCGCCGTCAGCGTCTGCCAGAAATGAAACAGGAAGAGGCACAGGCTCATGCTCACCAGCGGGATCATTGCCACCATGATCGTCCTCCGGAGGGTATTCAAGAAAACAGTGTCGTTCCGCGGTACAACCCGATGGGCCATTTCACATACCTCCTCCAGATTCTCATGGCAAAATTATAGCATTTTCCACAAAAGCACGCAAATTGTGATTGGTGATAATTCTTGTCTTAAACAAACAAAATCCGACTTCTTGGGATTTGATACCCCCCTGTGATGTCCATTCTACAAAAAATCTTCCCGTCCCTTTTGTGGAAATCCACAGCTGCGGTATCCATGGCTGTCAAAAAATCAGTCAACCGCAGGGCGGCAAAGGATCCCTGGCTCCGCCGGGCGGCAACGCCATTTATAAGACGCTCAGTTCTGTTTTTCGGATTGTGGAAAAAGTTGTGAATTTACAAATACCGCCCTTTCCGCTATGTTTGCAGCATGAGGTGCACCGCTGCATGCGGCCGCCGGGAATGCAGTCCGGCAGGCCGTGATCCATGAAGAACGGGAGGGGTGTCATGCTGTCATTGAATCCACAACCGCGCATACACGGGATCTGTCCCCTGACTGCCGTGCCGTTCCGGGAGGACGGCAGCGTGGACTATGCGCAGTTCGACCGGCTCATCGGATCCCTGATGAAAACCGGCGTCAACGGGATCGGACTTTTTGGCGTGGTAAGCGAATTTTACAAGCTGACGGATGCGGAAAAAAGCGAGCTGGCACACCGGATGCTCAAGCAGATGGAGGGCTCCGGGGTGTACAGTCTGATCTCGGTGACAGACCATGCCACGGAAATCGCCGTCCGGCGCGCAAGGCAATTTCAGGAGATGGGGGCCAGCTGCCTGATGGTCCTTCCGCCTCATTTCATGAATCCGTCCGCGGATCAGCTGCTTTGGCATCTGGAAGCAGTGGCGGAGGCGGTGACGATCCCCCTTATCATCCAATACGCACCCAACGAAACAGGCGTCAGCATCCCGCCGGAGGTCCTGGTGCAGATCGCCCGGACGCATCCCCATGTTATGTACAAGATCGAATGCTCTGACCCCGCCGCGTACAGCAAGCAGCTGCTGGCCATGAAGCCGGACCTGTCCATCATGAACGGATATTGGGGGATCCATCTCATCGACCTCCTGCAGATCGGGGGAGTGGGCGTGATGCCGGGCTTTTCCTGCTGCGAGCTGTACGTTGAGATATACCGGCGCTACAATGCCCAGGACCCCGCAGGCGCATGCAGGCTGCACAGCAAGCTGGTATCGTATTTCGTCCGGTGGAACACCTCCGTCGAGCGGGTGATCGCCATGGAAAAGGAGATCCTCCGGCGCCGTGGCATGCTGGAGACCGCCTGCTGCCGCCACCCGGGATACACGCTGACCCCGGAGGACTTCACCGAAATCGACGCCTTTCTGGGGGCCTTTGCCTCCGATCTTGCCCCATGATCCCTTAAACGATAAAGCTGACAATATACGAAAAGGAGAACTGATCATGAACCGTATGATGAAAAAGATGCTTTCCTTCGTCCTGGCCGCCTGCATGATGCTCAGTCTGGCCGCCTGCGGATCCTCCGAAACCGCCGATCCCGATGCCGCCCCTTCCGGGGAGGAGACGCCCGCCGCCGCGGAAAAGAAGGTGATCACCGTAGGTACCGGCCTGACGGACTCCCACTACGGCACGGTGGCTCTGGAGAAGATGAAGGAATATCTGGAGACCAACACAGACACCCTGACGGTAGACATTTATGCCAACGGCTCCATCGGCGCCGACAGGGATGTGCTGGAGGCCATCCAGTACGGCACCGCCACCCTCTGCATTCCCACCCCCGCCGTCATGGCCAACTTCACCCCCGCCTACAACCTGCTCTCCCTGCCCTTTATCTTTGAGGACGCCGAGGCAGCCCATGATCTGCTGGACGGCGAATGGGGGCAGAAGCTGTGCGCAGCGGCTGAGGACGCAGGCTTCAAGGTCCTGGGCATCGGCGACTACGGCTTCCGCCAGCTGACCACCAGCAACAAGCCCATCGCCTCCATGGCGGACTACAAGGGCCTGAAGATCCGCGTGATGCAGAACGACCTCTATATCGCCATGTACGAGGCGCTGGGCGCAAACCCCACGCCCATGGCCTCCGGTGAGGTGTTCACCGCGCTGCAGCAGGGCGTCGTTGACGGCCAGGAAAACCCGCTGTCCAATATCTACACGCAGAAATTCAACGAGGTCCAGAAATACATTCTGAAGGACAACCATGTCTGCGACTTCCTGATCTTCGCCTTCTCCAAGGAATTCTACGACGCGCTCACCGCCGATGAGCAGACGGCCCTCCAGGAGGCTGTGGACATCGCCGTGAACTACACCCGCGAGCAGTGCGCGGCCGCAGACGCAGAGTGCGAAGCGCTCATGGCGGAGGAGCTCTCCATCACGGAGATCACCCCCGAATTCCGCAGCGAATGCGTGGCCGCTGTCCAGGATGTCTGCGAATCCTACGGCAAGGCCGCGGACGAGGCGCTGTATGCGGAGCTGATGTCCGCGCTGGGCCTTTGATCTCCGTCTCTGCGGCGCACGACCCTTCCACTGTCTGAGAGCGAGGGATTTATGAAACGTGTACTGAAGTTCTTAGATGAAAAGCTGGAGCTCTCCATTGCTGTCCTCCTCATGTTCCTCCTGGTCATCCTGGCAGCATGGTCCGTTCTCTCCCGCTTCATCTTCAACCGTTCCCTGGCGTGGTCGGAGGAGCTCATCCGCTATGTGTTCATCTTCATGAACTACATGGCGGCCTCCGCCGCCGTGATCCATGACCAGCACGCCCGTGTCGAGATCGCGGATCTGGTCCTGCCCCCCAAGGTGCTCAAGTGGCTGAACGTAGTGCTGAAAATCACCTGGGCGGTGTTCAGCCTCGTCATAGGCATCAACTCCATCACACTGGTCCAAAAGACCTTTACCCTCCACCAGAACTCCCCCACGCTGGGCATCGAGATGGGCTACATCTATCTGGTGCTGCCGGTGTGCTTCTTCCTCATGACGTTCCGGATCATCCAGAATGTTTACCGGCTGATCCGCAGGCCTGCCGAGATCCCGGCAGTGAAGCAGTAAAGGAGGCGGTGTGCTGTGCAGGCATTCGGCATTGTAATGGCCATCTTCCTGGTGCTGATCTTCCTGGGCATGCCCATTGCGGCCACCATCGGCATCGCCACCATGGCGGGCTTCATGGCCGCCGACATCGGCATCATTCAGCTCACCCAGATCTGCTTTACCGGCCTGAACAACTTCACCTACATCGCCATCCCGCTTTTCATTCTGGCAGGCCTCATCATGGAGCGGGGCGGCATCTCCCGGCGCCTGGTGGACTTCTGCGGCGCGCTGGTGGGCAGCCACAACGGAAGTCTCGGCGTGATCACCATCCTGGCCTGTACCTTTTTCGGCGCGGTCTGCGGCTCCGCACCTGCCACCTGCGCCGCCATCGGCTCCATGATGATCCCCTCCATGGTCAAAAAGGGCTACGACATCAACTATGCCGGCGGTCTGACTTCCTGCGCAGGCTCCATCGGCATTCTCATCCCGCCGTCCATCCCCATGATCATCTATGCGGTGACAGCGGAGATCTCCGTGTCGGACATCTTTCTGGCCGGCTTCGCCCCCGGCATCCTGGTGGCCATTGGCCTGATCATCGTCAACGCCGTGCACTGCCGGCGCCATCCTCCCCAGGACGGCAATCAGAAGTTCTCTCTCACGGTCCTGGCAGCCTCGTTCAAGGAGGCGTTCTGGGCCCTGCTGTCTCCGGTCATCATTCTGGGCGGGATCTACGCCGGCATCTTTACCGCCACGGAGGCCGCCGTGGTGGCCGTGATCTACTCCCTGGTGGTGGGCCTCTTCATTTACAAGGAGATCCGGTTCTCCGAGGTCTACACCATCTTTGCAAACGCCACCATCACCACCGGCAGCACGCTGCTCCTTCTGGGATTCGCCACGGCGTTCGCCCGCTATCTGACCATGAAGAACATCCCCGCGCTGGTGGGAGAGGCCATCCTGGCCGTCACCAATAATCCCACCGTCATTCTGGTGCTGTTCGTCATCATGATCTTCTTTACCGGGATGTTCCTGGAGACGGCTTCCCAGGTGCTGATCTATACGCCGCTGTTCCTCCCGGTGCTGCGGACCCTGGGTGTCGATCCCCTGGTGTTCGGCCTGATCCTGGTGGTGGGGACCGCCATCGGCCAGGTCACGCCGCCGGTGGGACTGAATCTCTTCGTCATCAAGGGCATCACCAAAACCACGCTGGTGGATCTGAGCAAGCACATCTGGTGGTTCCTCTTCAGCATGGTCATCGTGGATCTGATCCTGGTATTCCTGCCGGACGTGGTGCTGTTCCTGCCGCGGCTCACCGGCTATATCGGCTGAGAAAGGGTGAATGACAGTGTCATTGGAAAATTTCGTTTCAAAAACCGCCCGGGAACGGGCCGTCTGGGCGCAGTTCGATGCGCTGAATCTGGGCACCAGCTGGGACGAGGAGGATCTGACCAAGCCGCAGATCCTGGTGGAGGACGTATGGGGCGACAGCCATCCGGGAAGCTACCACCTGAAGTCGCTGACGGATGAGGCAAAGCTGGGCGTTTATGAGCGGGGAGGCCATCCGGCCATGTTCCACGCCACAGACATCTGCGACGGCTGCGGGCAGGGACACGACGGGATGAACATCGTCCTGGCCTCCCGGGAGGCGCTGTGCGATCTCATCGAGGTCCACGGCACCGTCAATTCCTGGGACGGCATGATCCTCTGCTCCTCCTGCGACAAGGCCGTGCCCGCCCACCTGAAGGCAGCCGCCCGGCTGGACGTGCCCACCGTTTTTATCCCCGGCGGCAGCAAACGCCCCGGCCCCGACCGCATCTCCTCCGCCAAGGCCGGAGAGATCACCCTGCGCATGAAGCGCAACGAGATCAGCAGCCGGGAGGTCCGCAACTACAAGCTCACAGGCTGTCCCAGCGTGGGCGCGGGCGGTTTCATGGGGACCGCCTCCACCATGCAGTGCATGTCCGAAGCGCTGGGACTGGCGCTGCCCGGCAGCGCCGTCGCCCCGGCCACCCAGAAGGACATCCTGCGGGGCGCCCGCAGAGCCGGCCGCGCCGTGATGAACCTGGTGGAAAAGGGCATCACAGCCAGTCAGATCATGACGGAGTCCGCCTTCCGCAACGCCATTATCGTACACACGGCCATCGGCGGCTCCACAAACGCCATGATCCACCTGTCCTCCATTGCAAGAGAGCTGGGCATCGACCTCAGGCCGGAGCTCTTCGATGAGATCAACCGGATGATCCCCCACCTGTGCAATGTCTATCCCAGCGGCAAATACTTCAGCGAGGACCTCTGGTTCGCCGGCGGCGTCCCCATGGTGCAGTGGCTCCTGCGGGACCATCTGGACCTGAGCGTGATGACCTGCACCGGCAAGACCCTGGGAGAAAATCTGGAGGACCTGTGGGCAGACGACTTTTTCGACCGGAACATCGGCTATCTGCACAACTACGGACTCCAGCGGGAGGATGTGATCCTCCCCGCGGAGAAGGCGGAGATCGGCTCCCTGGCGGTTCTGCGGGGCAATCTCGCCCCCGGCGGCGCGGTGATCAAGTACGCCGCCTGCAAACCGGAGCTGCGGGTACACAAGGGCCGTGCCAGAGCCTTCAACAGCGAGGAGGAGGCCTATCAGGCCGTGGTGAACCGGGACATCCGCCCCGGCGACGTCATCATCGTCCGCTATGAGGGCCCCCGGGGCAGCGGCATGCCGGAGCTGCTCATGCTCACCGATGCCATCGTGGCGGATCCGGAGCTGAATACCTCCGTGGCCCTCATCACTGACGGACGCTTCTCCGGCGCCACCGGCGGTGCCTGCATCGGCCACATCTCCCCGGAGGCGGCCTCCGGCGGCCCTCTGGCCTACGTGCACACCGGCGATATCATCGCCTACGACATCCCCAACCGGACGCTGGACCTGGTGGGGATCGACGGCACGGAGTGCGGCGCAGAGCAGGCCGCAAAGATTCTGCAGCAGCGCAGCAAAACAGAAGACCTGGTCCCCCGCCCGCCCCGCAAGGGACTCTACCAGCGCTATACCTCCCTGGCGCTGTCCGCGATGGAGGGCGCGGGCTACTGACCTCCTCTCTCCCGGCAGCACAACGCCCCCTGTACAGGAAGAATGCCTGTACAGGGGGCGTCTGCCGTCCAGGTGCATCACGTCTGGGAATAGTAAATCAGCATGCTCAGCTCTGCGTCCGTCTCGCCAGTGCAGCGGTAGGCATGGGGCACGTCCGCCCGAAAGCGGATGGAGTCTCCTTTGTCCAGGGAAAAGATCTCCTTATCCACGGTGATCTCCGCTGCTCCGGCAAACACAGTGATATACTCCACCGCCCCGCGAAGATGAGGCTGGGCGGAAAGGGCACCGCCGGACCGGATCACGATCCGGTATGTCTCAAAGAGTGTCTGCTCGTCAAAGGGGAATACCGGGTAGTTCCGGTAGCGGCCGTCCTCCTCCGTCAGCGGCGTGATCTCCGCCTGCCGCACCACGCACACGGCTCCCGTCCGAGGCTCCATCAGCGAGGTGAAGGAGACCTTATAACCGTTGGCCATCTTCCACAGCACCGAAATGGTGGGGTTCACCTCGCCCTTTTCGATCTGCGCCAGCATGCTCCGGGACACACCGGTAGCAGCCGCCGCCGCGTCCAGCGTCAGCTTTTTCTGTTCCCGGATCCGGCGGGCATTCCCCGCAACGACCTGTGTGACGTCCATACTTCCTCCTGTTGACAAGGTATCCAAAGGCTGTTACAATGAGAAAAATCCGATATATCGGACTACTAAATTAATATACAACCAAATCAAGGGGTGCATCGCCATGTTCCACTGGGTTTCCTTTCTCACCTATGCTGTGGTCACCGCCGTAACGCCGGGCCCCAACAATCTGATGTCCATGTCCAACGGCAGCCGCCGGGGCTTTTGGGGGGCGCTGCCCTTCAATTTCGGCATCTGGACGGGATTCTCTGTGGTGATGGTACTGTGCACGGCCTTCTGTCAGGCCCTCACGGACCTGATCCCCCGACTCCGGACGCCCATGGTGGCGGTGGGCGCCGCTTACATGCTGTATCTGGCCTGGGAAACCTGGAAAGGCGGTGAACTGACGGAGGACCATCGGGGAGGCGGGTTCGTCTCAGGCCTTGCGCTGCAGTTCATCAACCCCAAGATCTATATTTACTGCATCGTCTCCATGGAAACGTACATCCTGCCGGTCTACGCTGGACAGGCGCTGCCGCTGCTGGGCTTTGCGTTGCTGCTGGCCTTCATCGGCTTTTTCTTCACGCTCTGCTGGTCTGCCTTCGGCTCAGGCTTCCGGCGGCTCTTCTCCCGCCAGGCGAAGCTGGTAAACACTGTGATGGCACTGCTGTTGGTGTACTGCGCGGTGTCGCTGTTCCTGGCGTAAGGGATCACCGGGCAGTATACACCTTCCGTCCGGCGCTCCACACCGCCCGGACGGCGCCGCTCTGGCGGCGGTAGACGCACCGCTCCAGCCGCTCCAGTGGCGTCAGGGGGTGGGGCTGGGGCAGGGCGTCGTCAGAGAGGACCAGGGCGTGGAGGGGATTGCCGGGGGCGAAGCCCGGGGCATCCCCGAAGTAGGCGGCACCCGCGGAGGTTCCCAGATACCAGCCCTCCGGCACGGTGAGGAATTCCGTCTTCCAGCCGTCCAGGATGCGCCGGGCCTTGGAGGAGCGGATGGAGGCAGCCACCACGTCGAACATGCTCAGGTGATCGCCGCCGGCGATGTCGCTGCCCAGGGCCACATGGACGCCTTCCCGGAGCATCTGCACCACCGGCGCCACGCCGGAGCAAATGTTCTGGTTGGAGTCGGCGCAGTATACGGCGGTGACCCCCGCCTCCCGCATGGCCTGCCGCTCCCGGGCATCGGACCAGACGCAGTGGGCCATGACGGTTCCGGGCTTCCACAGGCCGAATTTGGCGTAGCTCTCCCAATACTGGGCGCAGTCGGGGTGGAGCTGCCGGACCCATTCCATCTCCGCCTGGTTTTCCGAGAGGTGAGACTGGACGGGCAGGTCCCGCTCCGACGCCAGTTTTCCCAGGAAATCCATCAGCTCGTCGGTGCAGGAGGGGGTGAACCGGGGGGTGAGGATGGGGCGGATGTACCGGAAGTCTCCGCAGGCGTCCAGCCAGCGCAGCGTCTCCCGTTTGGATTCCTCCGTGGTCTCCTCCAGCAGCCCCGGGGCGCTGTTGCGGTCCATGTTCACCTTGCCCACATAGCCGGTAACGCCCGCCCGCTCCAGCTCCTTCATGAGGATCAGCGTGGCATCGGTGTGGAGGGAGGAGAACATGCACACCCGGGTGGTGCCGTTTTCGATGAGCTCCCGGGCAAGACGGCGGTAGATCTCCCGGGCGTAGTCCGGATCGGCGAACCGGGCCTCCGTAGGGAAGGCGTAGGCGTTGAGCCAGTCCAGCAGCGGCAGGTCCATGCCGGTGCCCAGCATGGGATACTGGGGAGCGTGAAGGTGCAGGTCCGCGAAGGACTGGAGGATCAGGTCCCGGCCGAAGTCCTCCACCGGCGCGCCGGCGTACTGCTCCGGCAGCTGGGAGAACACGCCGGTGACGATGCCGTCCTCTGCCGCCAGATAGCCGTTTTCCGTGACCTCCGGCCGCCGGGGGTCGGCGGCGGAAACGATCGTGCCTTTGAGAATGGTCAAAGCCATGGGATCACCTCGTTTTCCATCCAGTACAAATTCTCTTTCAAAGGGGCGGGCGGCGTCAGCCGTCCGCCCCCGCTTTGATGATAGCATGGCGCCGGGGCGAACGCAAGCCCCGGCACCCTCGGCCGCCGCAGCGCTTATACTGGCATACGGGCGTCCTGCGCCCGAATCTTGGAAAAGGCGTTGATCGCGATGCTGCAAGCAGTTTGTTTGGCGGCACTGGGGACGGGGTTCACCTTTCTGATGACCACCCTGGGCGCCGCCGTGGTGTTTTGTTTTTCCGGGGAGCCGCAGCCCCGGTTCCAGCGGGCCATGCTGGGCTTTGCCGCAGGCGTCATGACGGCGGCCTCGGTGTGGAGTTTGCTGCTGCCCGCCATTGAGCGGGCGGAGGCGGCAGGACGGTTTCCCGGCTGGCTGCCCCCGGCGGCGGGGATGCTGGCGGGCACGGTGTTTCTGGCGGCGCTGGACGCTCTGGCGCAGCGCCTCATGGGCCGGGATCTCTCTCCGCTGCGGCGGCGCAATGCCCTGCTGATGACCGCCATCACCCTGCACAACATCCCCGAGGGCATGGCGGTGGGGCTGGCCTTTGCCCTGGCCGCCTCCGGCGAAGGGCTGGCTGGCGCGGCGGCGCTGGCCCTGGGCATCGGTGTGCAGAACTTTCCCGAGGGAGGCGCTGTGGCCCTGCCGCTGCGCCAGCAGGGCCACAGCCGCCTGAGCGCCTTCGGCGGCGGGATGCTCTCCGGCGCAGTGGAGCCGCTGTTCGGGGTGCTGGCAGTGCTGACGGCCGCCTGGGCCGCGCCGGCCATGCCCTGGCTTTTGAGCTTTGCCGCCGGAGCCATGCTGTACGTAGTGGTGGAAGAACTGGTGCCCCAGGCCCACAGCCGGGCAGGGACCTGCGGGTTTGTGGGAGGCTTTCTGGTAATGATGGTGCTGGACGTGGCGCTGGGCTGAACACACACAATCAGAAAAGCGCCGCTTCCCTGGTGACAGGGAAGCGGCGCTTCGTGAATCGGGACCTTCAGGCCTCCGGCGGCTGCAGACCCAGGATCACCAGTGTGGCGGCACCGTCCCGGGTGGCGGTGCTGGTGTTGACATTCAGCGTCAGCACCGTCTCCTCCGGCGCCACGACAATGAAGGCGTTGGAACCGGAGACGGTGACATCGGGATCCGCCGTGCGGGCGTAGACGCCGTACTCCAGGTGTGCCGTGCCATTATAGGCAGGGGTGACCTGGAGATAGCCCGCCTCCTCCAGCACCGCGGAGATGTGATAGGTCACAAAATACGTGCCCGGGGCCAGCGTGATGCGGGCGGCGCTCTCCTGGCCGATGCGGCCGGTGGCATCCGCCACCGCTGTGATGAGGTCGATGGGCTGGCCGTTGACAAAGCGCTGCTGGAACGTGAAGAAGGAGGCATAGACATCGCTGCCGGACGCACCGGGCCGGCCCTCCGGGATGGCGAAGTCCAGCCGCAGCCCGCAGGGCGTGCAGGTAGCCTGTACTTGGGCATCGGTGCCCGGGGCGGTGGTGACGGTGTCCCCCACGGTGATGCGGGGACAGCAGGGATACCAGCAGGGGCAGCAGGAAGGATCACAGGAAGGGTGCATAGACAAAGGACTCCTCTCGATCAAAAAGTGGCAGTCCAGTCTATGCCCATCCGGCGGGGCAGGTGATGGATCAGGCGATGGGGAGGTCCGTGAGATACCGGCGCACCACGTCCAGGGCGTGGTTAGCCGCCAGGCCCTGGATGCGGTCCCGGCGGCGGCGCCCGGTGTCCACCCGGCGGCAGAAGGTGCCGTCAGGCGTGTCCAGCCCGATGAACACGATGCCCACCGGAGTGCCCCGTTCGTCCGGATCGGGACCGGCGGTGCCGGTGACGGAGACGGCGATATCCGCCCCGGTGATGCGCCGGGCTCCCTGGGCCATGGCCCGGGCGCATGCCTCCGACACCGCGCCGTGCACATCCAGGATCTCCCGGGGGACTCCCAGCACTGACGCCTTCACATCCGTCCAGTAGCTCACCACGCCGCCCCGGTAGACGGCGGAGGCACCGGGCAGGGCGGTGAGACGCTGGGCCACCCGACCGCCGGTGCAGCTCTCGGCGGTGGCCAGGGTCCATCCCCGCTCCTTCAGAAGGCGAAAACAGGTCTCCTCCAAGCCCTTCACGTCCACACCGTACACGATGTCCCCCAGCAGGGCGCACACCCGCTCCACCACAGGCGCGAGCATGGCCTCGGCCTCCGCCCGGCTGGCGGCCTTGGCGGTGGCCCGGAGGCGGACCTCGGCGGGCTTGGCGTAGGTGGCCAGAGTGGGATTTTCCATCCGGGCCATCTCCTCGTGGAGCAGCGCGTCCACGGAGGACTCCCCCATACCGAAGGTCATGATGTCCCGGGAGACGATCACCTCCCGGGAAAGGCTCCGCAGATACGGCACCGCGCAGCGGCGCAGCATGGTCTCCATCTCATGGGGCGGCCCCGGCAGCATCAGTACGTGGACGCCGCCGGCGGAAAAGGCACAGCCCGGCGCGGTGCCCACCGGATTGTCGAACACGGTGCAGCCCTCCGGCAGCATGGCCTGCTGGGCGTTGTTCTCCGGCATGGGCACGTGGAGGGCGGACTCGTAGAAGGCCCGGATCTCCTCCAGGATGTCCCGGTGAAGCTCCAAAGGCTTCCCGAAGGCGGCGCAGACGGTCTGCTTGGTGAGGTCGTCGTAGGTGGGACCCAGGCCGCCGGTGGTGATCAGGATGTCCGCCCGGCGGCGGGCGATGTCCACCGCCTGGGCCAGGCGCTGGGGATTGTCCCCCACCACGGTGTGCCAGAACACGTCGATGCCCAGGGCGGAGAGCTCCTGGGAGATGGTCTGGGCGTTGGTGTTGGCGATGTTGCCCAGGAGCAGCTCAGTGCCCACGGCGATGAGCTCTGCGGTATGGGACATGGTGCATGACCTGCCTTTCTGCATTTGGTAAGCAGGCGGCCGGCAGAGCCGACCGCCTGGGATATCTGGTCAGATCCGGGGAGCGTCGGTGGGCTTGATGCGCACCCAGGTCTCCCCGGCAAGAGCCTCAGCCACCAGCGCCTCCACATCCAGCGCGGCCTCTGCCTCCCGGACATCCTCCACCTTGGGACGGGTGCAGGGGTGGCGGGGGGTAAAGACAGTGCAGCAATCCTCATAGGGAAGGATGGAGGTATCGTAGGTGCCGATCTCCCGGGCCATGCGGATGATCTCCACCTTGTCCACGCCGATGAGGGGGCGCAGCACCGGCAGCGTGGTGACGTCCTCGGTGACGCCCAGAGCCAGCATGGTCTGGCTGGCCACCTGGCCCAAAGACTCGCCGGTGACCAGGGCCCCGGCGCGGGAGCGCTGGGCCACCGCCTGGGAAAGGCGCATCATGAACCGGCGCATGATCAGGGTGAAATACTCCTCCGGGCAGTTTCTGCGGATCTCCTCCTGGATATGGGTGAAGGGGATGATGTGGACGATCACCCGGCCTGTCCAGGCGGTGAGCAGGCGGGCCAGCTCCAGCACCTTGTCCAGGGCCTGCTGGGAGGTGTAGGGCGGAGAGACGAAGTGGACCATCTCCAGCTCCACGCCCCGGCGGGCCATCATCCAGGAGGAGACGGGGCTGTCCAGCCCGCCGGAGAGCAGGCTCACCGCCCGGCCGCCCATACCCACCGGCAGCCCGCCGGCGCCGGGGACGGAGGGGGCGTGGACATAGGCGGCGTGCTCCCGGATCTCCACGTACACCGTCAGGTCCGGATCGTGGACGTCCACGGCAACAGCGGGGAAGGCCTCCGCCAGCAGCCCGCCCACGGCCTGACTGATCTGGATGGAGGTCATGGGGTAGGCCTTGTCCGCCCGGCGGCTCTCCACCTTGAAAGAAGAAGCGGCGGCAAAGGCGGGGGCCAGGTAGGCCCGGGCTGTCTCGGCAATGGCCTCCACCGTCTTTTCACAGGGCACGGCCCGGGCCACGGCGGCCACGCCGAAGATCTGGCGGCAGGCGGCGAACGCCGCTTCCATGTCGCACTGGTCTCCCCGGGGCTCCACATAGATGGTGCTTTGCCGGACATAAATCTGAAAATCGCCGCAGTGTCTGAGGCGGCGGCGGGTGTTGGACACCAGCTTATCTTCAAAGGAGCGGCGGTTGAGTCCCTTCAGGACCACCTCTCCCAGCTTGAGCAGCAGCATTTCATTTTGGTGCAGCATAACGATACGGCCTCCGGATGGGTAGATTTTGAGAATGATTTATTATACAATAGTTTGGAAGCAAGAAAAAGCCCTATTTTCCCGGCCCGCCGGGAAAAATCGTCAGGCCGGAGGTAACCTTTTGCCCTTTGGACGCATCTAGAGAAGTGTGACCGGTCATATCGCGGGAAGGAGGTGCTGCGGAATCGTGGAACAAGCCATGCTGGATAAGGAGGCCTTCTGCGCCCAGGTGATGGCGCACCAGGACGCCATGTTCCGCACCGCCAAGGCCATCCTGCGGAGGGATGAGGATGCGGAGGATGCGGTGCAGGAGGCCATCTGCGCTGCGTACGCAGCCAGGAGCGCTCTGCGGGATCCGGAGCGGTTCAAGCCCTGGATCCTGCGGATCCTCACCAACAAGTGCTACGATGCCTGCCGGCGTCAGCGGCCCACCGTGGATCTGGATCTGGTGCGGGAATATCTGCCCGCCCCGGAGCCGGACCATGTGGAGAATCTGGCGCTGTGGCAGGCGGTGATGACCCTGAGCGGCGATCTGCGGATCACGGTGACCCTCTATTATTACGACGGGCTCTCCATCCGGGAGATCAGCCGGATCCTGGGCATCAGTGAAGCGGCAGTGAAAACGCGGCTGTCCCGGGGACGGGAGCGGCTGCGCAGACTGCTGCGGGAAGAGTGAGGTGCAGTATGGATCATTTTGACGAACTGCTCCGGGAGCGGGCACGGCGGGAGCCGTTCCCGCTGCCGGAAGACTATGCCCAGCGGGTGCAGGATACCTGTGCGGCTCTGGAGGACCGCCCCCCGGCACGGCGGCGGAGCTTCCGGCATTGGGGCGGGTGGCTGGCCGCAGCCCTGGCGCTTTTCGTGGCCGTGCCCAACGTCTCTCCGGCGGCAGCCGCCGCCATGGCGGAGATCCCGGTGCTGGGCAGCCTGGTGGAGATCGTGACCTTCCACCGGTATGCCTATGACGACGGCCACAGCTCCGCCGACGTTACGGTGCCGGAGCTCTCCGGCGGGCAGGCGGCTCAGGCCGTCAGCGACGAGGTGCAGGCTTATACGGACCGTCTGCTGGAGGAATTCCAGGCCCAGCAGGAGACGGTGGGCGAGGGATATCAGGGCCTGTATGTCACCAGCAGCGTGGTGACGGATACCCCGGAGTGGTTCACCCTGCGGATAGACGCCACCCAGACCCAGGCCAGCGGCTACGATTTCAGCCGGTTCTACCACATCGACAAGACGACCGATGAGACGGTGGTCCTGGCGGATCTTTTCCAGGAAGACGCGGACTACGCCCAGGTCCTTTCCGGGGAGGTGCAGGCACAGATGGCGTCTCAGACGGCGGCAGACCCGGCGGTGATGTATTTCCCCGAGCAGCTGGCCATCCCGGCGGACCAAAGCTTCTATTGGAACGAAACCGGAGACCTGGTGCTGGTATTCGACGAGTACGCCGTGGCTCCCGGCTCCATGGGGATGCCCGAATTCACCATCCCCCGGGAGGTGTATGCCCCGCTGCTGCGGACCCCATGACAATGCAGCAAAAAAAGGACGGCTGACGCCGTCCTTTTTTGCTGCGTGTCATCCTTTCAGAATGTCCGTGTTGCGGTACTGGACCGCTTCGGCCAGGTGCTCCGCAGAGATGGCGTCCGCCCCGTCCAGATCCGCAATGGTCCGGGCCACCCGGAGGATGCGGTCGTGGGAGCGGGCGGTGAGGCCCAGCCGGGTAAAGACCGCCTCCATCAGCGTCTCTCCGGCGCTGTCCAGCCCGCAGAACACCGCGATCTGCCCCGGCGTCATGGCGGCGTTGCAGGTGGTGTCCGTCCCCCGGAAGCGCCGGGTCTGAATGGCCCGTGCCGCATCCACCCGCGTCTTCACCTGCGCGGAGGATTCCGGCCGGATCCGGCGGCGCATGGACTCATACTCCACCGTGGGGACATTCACATGCAGATCGATGCGGTCCAGCAGGGGACCGGAGATCTTCTCCACATACCGGGCCACCTCCCGGGGCGAGCAGGTGCACCGGCCGGAGGGATGGCCCCACCACCCGCACCGGCAGGGGTTCATGGCGCATACCAGCTGGAACCGGGCGGGCAGGTGCAGCGTCCCCCCGGCCCGGGCCACGGTGACTTCCCCATCCTCCAGCGGCTGGCGCATGGCCTCCAGGGCGTCCCGGCGGAACTCCGGCAGCTCGTCCAGAAACAGCACGCCGTTGTGGGCCAGGGAGATCTCCCCGGGCCGCATGGCGGGTCCTCCGCCGGCCAGGGCCGCCGCGGAGGCGGTGTGATGGGGGCTGCGGAAGGGGCGGCGGGTCAGCAGGGGATGACGGGGGTCTGTCAGCCCCGCCACAGACCAGATCCCCGACACCGCCAGCGCCTCCTCCCGGGTCATATCCGGCAGGATGGAGGGAAGGCGCCGGGCCAGCATGGATTTGCCTGCGCCCGGAGAGCCGATGAGCAGCAGGTTGTGGCCCCCTGCGGCGGCGATCTCCAGGGCGCGCTTCACGTTCTCCTGACCCATGACGTCCGCCAGATCCGGCTCGGGGACCTCCTCCGGCTCCGGCTGCCACGCCGGGGCGGGCGCAAGGGGCGTCTCGCCGCTGAGATGGGCGGCCAGGGCCTTTACGTCCGGCACGCCGTATACCGTGAGGCCGCCTGCCAGCGTGGCTTCCGCAGCGTTCTCCGCCGGAACGAACAGCTGCCGCACGCCGCTGCGGCGCGCCGCCAGGGCCATGGGCAGCACCCCGGAGACGCCCCGCAGCGCCCCGGTGAGGGACAGCTCGCCCAGGAAGGCGGCATCCGGCGGCGGGGGCGGCAGCGTCCCCTCGGCACACAGAAGGCCCACCAGAATGGGCAGGTCATACACCGTGCCCGCCTTTTTCTGCCCTGCGGGAGCCAGGTTCACCGTGATCCGGCCCACTGGGTATTTGGCGCCGCAGTTCTTCACCGCCGCACGCACCCGCTCCCGGGCCTCCCGCACAGCGGTATCCGGCAGGCCCACCACATCAAAGGCCGGCAGTCCGCCGGAGAGGAAACATTCCACACTGACCTCGTATCCCGAGATCCCGCTGAGTCCCAGGGACCGCACCGCCACCACCATGCGCGCCGCCTCCTTCCGCATCCGGCCTCAGGGCCGGAGATCGTCCATGGATTCCCAGCTATCCTACCACAAAAAGGAAGGACAGGGAATACCCGGAGGCGAAAAAACCGCTGAGGGCAGCGGACTTGGCGGAATGCACGGCGAACCGGGGGAAAAATTGTGCAAAAAATAACAGGCCACGGTTTACAGGGCGAAAGACAAGTGATATAATAGCCATGCATGAGAATTCGGGGGAGAGAGACCGGTTTTCGTGTTTGGCAAGATTGCTGTTCGGGCAGCAAATTAATAGGAGGTAAGAGTTTATGGCAAGAAAGTTCAAGTCCATGGACGGTAACAACGCAGCTGCGTATGTCAGCTACGCGTTTACCGAGGTGGCGGGCATCTATCCCATCACCCCGTCCTCGCCCATGGCAGACTTGGTTGACCAGTGGGCAGCCGCTGGTCAGAAAAATATCTTCGGCACCACCGTCAAGGTGTGCGAGATGCAGTCCGAGGCCGGCGCCGCCGGCACCGTCCACGGCTCCCTGGCCGCCGGCGCGATGACCACCACTTACACCGCCTCTCAGGGCCTGCTGCTGATGATCCCCAACATGTACAAGATCGCCGGCGAGCTGCTGCCCTGCGTGTTCCACGTGTCCGCCCGTACCGTGTCCACCCATGCGCTGAACATCTTCGGCGATCACTCCGACGTCATGGCCTGCCGTCAGACCGGCTTCGCCATGCTGTGCGAGAACGATCCCCAGGAGATCATGGACCTGGGCCCCGTGGCGCACCTGGCCTCCATCGAGGGCCGCGTCCCCTTCATCAACTTCTTCGACGGCTTCCGCACCTCCCACGAGATCCAGAAGGTCGCCGCCTGGGACTATGACGACCTGAAGGAGATGTGCGACATGGACGCCGTGGCGGCGTTCCGCAAGCACGCCCTGAATCCCGAGCATCCCAGCATGCGCGGCTCTCACGAAAACGGCGATATCTTCTTCCAGCATCGTGAGGCCTGCAACCCCTACTACGACGCCCTGCCCGCCGTGGTGGAGAAGTACATGGACAAGATCAACGCCAAGCTGGGCACCGACTATAAGCTCTTCAACTATTACGGCGCTCCCGACGCCGAGCGCGTGATCATCGCCATGGGCTCCATCTGCAACGTCGCCGAGGAGGTCATCGACTACATGACCGCCAAGGGCGAGAAGGTGGGCATGGTGAAGGTGCGCCTGTACCGTCCCTTCCGGGCGGACAAGCTCATCGAGGCCATCCCCGCTACCTGCAAAAAGATCGCCGTGCTGGACCGCACCAAGGAGCCCGGCGCCATCGGCGAGCCTCTGTACATGGACGTGGTCACCGCCCTGGCCAACGCCGGCAAGACCGACATCCGCGTCATCGGCGGCCGCTACGGCCTGGGCAGCAAGGACACTCCGCCTGCCTCCGTGTTCGCCGTGTATGACGAGCTGGCCAAGGACGAGATGAAGCGCCAGTTCACTCTGGGCATCGTGGACGACGTCACCAACCTGAGCCTGGAGGAGAAGCCCGCCCCCGGCGTGGCTGCTGCCGGCACCATCGAGTGCAAGTTCTGGGGCCTGGGCGGCGACGGCACCGTGGGCGCCAACAAGAACTCCATCAAGATCATCGGCGATCACACCGACAAGTACGTCCAGGCGTACTTCCAGTATGACTCCAAGAAGACCGGCGGCGTCACCGTCAGCCACCTGCGCTTCGGCGACAAGCCCATCAAGTCCTCCTATTACATCAACAAGGCCGACTTCGTGGCCTGCCACGTGCCTGCCTACATCACCAAGCACTTCCCCATCGTCCGTGACGTGAAGCCCGGCGGCACCTTCCTCATCAACTGCCAGTGGAGCGCCGAGGAGCTGGGCCACCATCTGGACGCCGCCTCCAAGCGCTACATCGCCGCCAACAACATCCAGGTCTACACCATCAACGCCATCGACCTGGCCAAGGAGATCGGCATGGGCAAGCGGACCAACACCATCCTGCAGTCCGCCTTCTTCGCCCTGGCCAACGTGCTGCCTGCCGACGCGGCCATCCAGTACATGAAGGACGCCGCCACCCACTCCTACCTGAAGAAGGGCCAGGACGTGGTCGACATGAACCACAAGGCCATCGACGCCGGCGCCACTGCCTTCAAGAAGTTCGACGTGCCCGCCGACTGGGCCAACGCCGTGGACGAGGCCGACAACACCGTTCTGGCCGGCAAGCCCGAGCTGGTGGAGCAGGTCAAGACCATCCTGGATCCCGTGGGCAAGATGGACGGCGACAGCCTGCCCGTCTCCGCCTTCGTCAAGCACGTGGACGGCCAGTTTGAGATCGGCGCTTCCGCCTATGAAAAGCGCGGCGTTGCCGTGACCGTTCCCACCTGGGATTCCGCCAAGTGCATCCAGTGCAACAACTGCGCCTATGTCTGCCCCCACGCCACCATCCGTCCCTTCGCCATGACCGCCGAGGAGGCCGCCGCGGCTCCCGCCGCCGCCAAGATCGTGGACGTCAAGGCCGGCAAGGGCAAGGGCGTCTACAAGTACACCATGGCCGTGGATCCCCTGGACTGCATGGGCTGCGCCGTGTGCGTGGGCCAGTGCCCCGTGGGCGCGCTGACCATGGTGCCCCAGGAGCAGGAGGCTCCCCAGCAGGAAGTCTGGAGCTACTGCCTGGACAAGGTCTCCGAGAAGAAGGACATGCAGGACGACACCGTCAAGGGCAGCCAGTTCAAGCAGCCCATGCTGGAGTTCTCCGGTTCCTGCGCCGGCTGCGCTGAGACCAGCTATGCCCGTCTCATCACCCAGCTGTTCGGCGACCACATGTACATCTCCAACGCCACCGGCTGCTCTTCCATCTGGGGCGGTCCCGCGGCCACCTCTCCCTACTGCACCAACAAGGCCGGTCACGGCCCCGCCTGGTCCAACTCCCTGTTCGAGGACAACGCCGAGCACGGCCTGGGCATGTATCTGGGCCAGCAGGCCGTCCGTGAGCGTCTGGCCGGCAAGATCCGCGAGCTGGCCGAGGTGACCGAGAGCGCCGAGAAGAAGGCCGCCTGCCAGGAGTATCTGGCCACCATGGAGGACTACGAGTCCAACAAGGCCGCCTGCGAGAAGCTCATCGCCGCCCTGGAGGCCGATCCCGACTGCCCGTTCAGCAAGGAGATCCTGGCCGACAAGGAGTACCTGGGCAAGAAGTCCCTGTGGATCTTCGGCGGCGACGGCTGGGCCTACGACATCGGCTTCGGCGGCGTGGACCACGTCCTGGCCTCCGGCACCGACGTGAACATCTTCGTGTTCGACACCGAGGTCTACTCCAACACCGGCGGCCAGGCCTCCAAGGCCTCCAACATCGGCCAGGTGGCACAGTTCGCCGCGGCCGGCAAGGAGATCAAGAAGAAGTCCCTGGCGGAGATCGCCATGAGCTACGGCTACATCTATGTGGCCCAGATCGCCATGGGCGCCAACCCCGCCCAGACCCTGAAGGCCATCAAGGAGGCCGAGGCCTATCACGGTCCCTCCCTGATCATCGGCTACGCCCCCTGCGAGATGCACTCCATCAAGGGTGGCATGATGAACTGCCAGAAGGAAATGAAGAAGGCCGTGGAGTGCGGCTACTGGAACCTGTTCCGCTTCAACCCCGCCGCCGAGGGCGCCAAGTTCACTCTGGACTCCAAGGAGCCTGCCGGCGGATATCAGGAGTTCCTGATGAACGAGGCCCGGTACAGCCGTCTGACCCGCGAGTTCCCCGACCGCGCCGGCGAGCTGTTCCAGCGCAACGAGAAGAACGCCATGGAGCGGTATCAGCACCTGCTCAAGCTCAAGTCCATGTACGAGAACTGAGCACTCCCACAATCCCGAAAAGAGGTCCGCGGGTAAATCCCGCGGACCTCTTTTTTCACAGTGTGTTTACAATTTGTTCATATCTTTTGCGGGGCAGATACGCTATAATTCTGCCGAAAGGATGGTCGATGCATGAGTTTGCTTACTGCGGCCGCAATTGTCCGAAAGCCGCGCAGGTATGCCCTGCTGGCAGTCCTTGCGCTGCTGAGCCTGCTGGTGACACTGGTGGTGGAGCTGTTCAACCACAAATCTTTTACCGGCGGGCTGGACAGCTTTTGGCAGTTTGCCGTCGGGGCGCCTTTGGCGCTGCTGGTGAATTACCTGCTGGTGCTGCTGACGCTGGTACCGGCGATCTTTCTGCGCCGCCGGGTCTTTTATATCACGCTGGCGTGCGCCGTCTGGCTGGTGGGCGGAGCAGTGAACGGATTCATCCTCCTCAACCGGATGACTCCTTTCACCGTGGCAGATCTCACGGTGGTGAACACCGGTCTGGATACCTTGCCCAACTATCTCTCCGCAGGATACATCGTGCTGCTGGCCATTGCAGTGGGCGCGCTGCTGGCAGGCCTGGTACTTCTTTTGTGGAAGGGACCGCGCAGCAATACGCCCGGCCAGCAGCGGCTTTTTGCCGGGATCCTGGTGCTTCTGGTGAATGCAGGCCTTCTCTTCGGTGCGTGGACCCTGGCATTCCGGGCCGGCCAGCTGTCCACTGTGTTTTCCAATCTGGCCAACGCCTATGATGATTACGGCTTTGCCTACTGCTTTGCGCAGACCTGGCTGAACAAGGGCATCTCTCTGCCTCCCGGCTACAACCTGGGCACCATCCGGGACCTGCGGGAACAGATAGATGCGGGGCGGAGCACCGCCGTTTCAGCGGACGATGTCAATGTGATCTATGTGCAGCTGGAATCCTTTGTGGACCCGGCGGAGATCCGGGGGCTGGAGCTGTCGGAGAACCCAGTTCCCAACTGGACGGCCCTGGATGCAGCGTATTCCTCCGGCGGCCTGCGGGTGCCGGTGGTAGGCGCAGGCACCGCCAATTCCGAATGTGAGGTCCTCACCGGGATGAGCGTACGATTCTTCGGCCCCGGCGAATATCCCTATCAGACCCGCCTGAAGACCCGGGCAGTGGAGACCGTGGCCTATAATCTGAAGGCGCACGGCTATGCCACCCATGCCATCCACAACCATCGTGCCACGTTTTACAACCGCAATCTGGTCTATGAAAATCTGGGCTTTGATGACTTCACCTCCCTGGAGTACATGCCCCAGGTGGAGCTGACTCCCGGCAACTGGGCCAAGGATGCCGTATTGACGGAACAGATCCTTCAGGCGCTGGACACCACACCGGATCAGCCGGATCTGGTGTTCACCGTCTCCGTCCAGGGCCACGGCAAATATCCCACCGAGCCGGTGCTGGAAGATCCGGCAGTGACCGTCACCGCCTGTCCGGATCATCTGAATGTCAACGCAGTGGAGTATTATGTCAATCAGCTCCGGGAGATGGATCAGTTCATCGGCGAACTGGTCCAGGCCCTGAGCCAGCGGAAGGAGAAGACAATTCTGGTGCTCTACGGCGACCATCTGCCTGCGCTGGGCCTGGAGGGAGCGGATATGCAAAGCGGCACCCTCTTCCGCACCGGCTACGTGATCTGGGACAACTTCGGCCTGGAGCTTCTGAATGAGGATCTGGCGGCCTATCAGCTCTCTGCAGCGGTCTTGGGTCGCCTGGACATCTCCGACGGATATTTCAACGGCCTTCACCAGGTCTTCCGCGGAGAGGCCAGCTACGCCCAGGAGCTGCGGCTGCTGCAATATGATGTGCTCTATGGACAGCAGTACCTCTACAACGGGCAGGACCCCTATACTGCCACGGATATGACCATGGGGATGGTACCCATCGTTGCCCAGACACTGGAACAGCATGGGGATGCTTGGTACATCAGCGGTGAGCATTTCACCCCCTATTGCCGGGTGACAGTGAATGGCAAGGCCCTGGATGCCGTATATCTGTCCCCCAGGCTCATGAAGCTCACCCAGGACCCCGGCACCACAGACGTCCGGCAGGTCAAGATCGAGGTAGTGGACAGTCACAACGAGATACTCAGCGATACGGAATAAACCGGACCGGCGAAGCGTCGCTCCGGCCTGTCCAACAGAAATCGCACTTCGGCCGTCAGGCGGCGCCGCACTTGCGGCGCCGCTTTTCATATCCCGGGCGCGGCAGCTCTGGAGGCCCTAAAGAGCCCCCCTTTCCAGGCAGGACCGCAGGAACTTGCAAAAACTGCCCATTTGTCCTTTCAAGCACCCCCTGCCGTCGGCTATACTTCCCCTTATCAAAGAGAGAGAAGGAGTGGGAGTCCCATGAAAAAAGCCGGATATGCCTATCCGTCGCTGCTTGCCCGAATCGGAGGGGAATGGAAGCTGTACCTGCTGGCGTTCCTGTTCATCCTCATCGCCGACAGCATCGGGCAGATCAAGATCCCCGTGTGGAAAGGAACGTTCATTATTTTCCCCATTTTCTACGCGCTGTTCCTGGGGGTGCTGACAGGTCCCAATACGCTGAAGCTTCTGGATAATCAGAAGGTAAAGGCTGCATCCGGCCTGGTGGGCGTCGCCATTTTGCCCTTTGTCGCCAAGCTGGGCATCAACGCCGGCGCCAACCTCTCCGTGGTCATTTCCGCAGGTCCGGCGCTGCTGCTGCAGGAATTCGGCAACCTGGGCACCATCCTGCTGGCCATGCCCGTGGCGCTGCTGCTGGGCCTCAAGCGGGAGGCGGTGGGCGCCACCCATTCCATCAACCGCGAGACCAATCTGGCCCTGATGCAGGATATGTTCGGTGCGGACTCTCCCGAAGCGCAGGGCAGCCTCTCCGTCTACATTGTCGGCGGCATGGTGGGCACCATCTATTTCGGCTTTATGGCCTCCATGGCCGCCGCCACCGGCGTGTTCCATCCCTACGCGCTGGGCATGGCCTCCGGCGTGGGTGCCGGCATTCTGATGTCCTCCGCTGTGGCGGCGCTCTCCGAGGTGCTGCCCGCCTACGCTGATGAGATCTCGGCGCTGGCCTCCGCCAGCGAGACCATCTCCGGCATCGACGGCATCTATATGGCCATTTTCATCGGCATCCCCCTTTGCAACTGGCTGTACCGGAAGCTGGAACCCACTCTGGGACGGATCACCAAGGCGGGCCGTCGGGACGCCAAGCAGGCCGCGCACAAATAAGAGGAGGAAGCGATCATGCGTATCAAAGAGTGGATCTTCGTTCTAGCCATCGCCGGTCTCGGCATGATGACGGCCAACTTCATCGGTTTTGACGTGGCGTTCCTGGATTCCCTGCCCGGCGTTTTGGTACTGCTGGGCATTGCCCTGTGCGCGGCGGGCCTCTCCGCCGTGATCCCCCTGAAGCTGCCCACTGTGGCGTACTGCTCCATCCTGGGCCTGCTGTGCGCTTGCCCCATTTCCCCCATTTCCGGTTTTGTCATCGAGGCGGCAGGGAAGATCAATTTCACCGCTCCGCTGACCATGGTGGGCGCCTTCGCCGGCATGTCCATCAGCAACCAGCTCAAGTCCTTCCTGAAACAGGGATGGAAGCTGATCCTCATCACCATCCTGGTGATGACCGGCACCTTCTTCGGTTCCCTGTGCATCGCCCAGGTGGTGCTGCAGCTGACCAACACGATCTGACCGGCCATGGAGCTTCTCTTCGCCGCGGCGGGCTGCTGCGCCGTGGGGCTGATGATCGGCTGGTGCGGTGTGGCCGGCTTTCTGCTGCCCATCCTGTTTGTCAGCGCCTGCGGACTATCTGTGACGGAAAGTCTGTTTTTCAGCTTCCTGTGCTTCGCTGTCTCCGGTATCATCGGCGCCCGCAGTTACTACCGCAGGGGAGAACTGCCTCTGCGGCTCGCCCTCTGGCTCTGCGCCGGAAGCCTAGCCGGTGGTCTGGCCGGAGCGGCGCTGGGCGGACTGATCCCGGCTGAAACCGTAAAGCAGGTGCTTTATGTGGTGGTGCTGCTGTCCGGCTGCGCCATCGCCCTGCGGGAGCTGCGCCCTCAGCGCAGCAAGGCGGATCGCTGCGTTCCCCCAGGCTGGCTGCTGCCGTTGGGTGCAGTCACCGGACTGATCTGCGCCCTGTCCGGAGCCGGCGGCCCGGTTTTGGTGATGCCTCTGCTGGTGGTGCTGGGCTTTCCGGCCAAGGCAGCGGTGGGAACGGCGCTGCTGGATTCCGTTTTCATCGCGCTTCCCGCCGTGGCAGTCTACGGGAGCCGATGCACCCTTGCTCCGCTGCTGGCACTGCTGGCAGTATCCCTGTGCGCCCACGCGGTGGGCGTGTCCATCGGCAGCCGCACTGCGGCCCGGGTGCCGCAGACCCTGCTCAAGCGCGGCGTCGCCGCCTTTTCCATTTGCTTTGCGCTGCTGATGCTGCTGAAATAGGAGGTCCCTATGGAAAAAGAGATCCGTTCCTGCGACATTCTGCTGACAAATACCCGTTATCTGACGCCGGACATGCAGGTAGTCTCCGGCAAATCCATTGCCATTGCGCAGGGCCGCATCCTGGACATCACGGATGCCGGAGCGGCGGCCTATCAGGCGGAGACCGTTCTGCCCGGGGAGCATCTTTTGTGGATGCCGGGTCTAATCGACGGCCACCTCCACACCAGCCAGCAGCTCCTGCGGGGACGGCTGCTGGACGAAAAGCCCGTGATCTGGAAGCGGGTGAACGTGCCCTTTGAAAGCCGCCTGGATCCGGAGAGCTCCCGGCTCAGCGCCCAGCTGGCAGCCATGGAGATGATCTCCTGCGGCACCACAGGCTTCGTGGACGCAGGCGGCAAGTATCCGGAAATATTTGCCCAGGTCTACGGGGACTGCGGGCTGCGGGGCCGCCTGAGCGTCATGACCAACGACAACCCCCACGCGCCGGAGAGCCTGCGGACGCCGTCGGTGTCCCAGGGCGTGGCCCGGCTGCGAGCCATGCGGGACGCGCTGTCCGGACGGATGAAGCCCATCTATTCCGTCACCACGCCCACCGCCGTCAGCGAGGCCCTGCTGCGGGCGGTGTTTCAGGCGGCAGCGGAGGACGGCGTACCGGTGGAGACTCACATGAATGAATATGCCAGCGAGGTGACGGAGTTCATCGAACGCTATGGCGCGCGGCCGTTCACCTGGCTGGAATCGGAGGGCCTGCTGCAGACGCCGCTGGTAGCCCCTCACTGCATCTTCCTGGCCCAGGAGGAGATGGAGGTGCTCTCCCGCAGAGACGTGCGGGTGGCCCACTGCCCGTTTTCCAACTGCGGAAAGGGCGTGCCGCCCACGCCGCAGCTGCTCAGCGCAGGGGTCCCGGTGGGACTGGGCACCGACGGCTCCGCCCACGGCGGGCTGGATCTGTTTCGGGAGATGCGCCTTTTCCGGGGCGTGATGAACGTGACCCGGGGCGTGGCGGAGGCAAATTCCTCCATTATGCCCGCCCAGACGCTTCTGCGGATGGCCACACAGGGAGGCGCCGCAGTGCTGCTGGAGCCGGAGACCGGAGCCATTGCGCCGGGGCGTTTGGCGGATCTCATCGCCATCGACATCGACGCCCCCCATCTTTGGCCCACCCAGGATCTGGTGCACTCTCTGGTGGAAAGCGCCTCCGGCGCCGACGTCCGCCACTCCATCATCGACGGCGCTCTGGTGATGAAGGACCGGGAGCTTCTGACGCTGGATGTGCACCGCATCCGCCGGGAGGCAGAGCTGCTTCTGGAGAAAAATCCCTGGCTGTGCCGCTGGTGACGCTTGTCCGCCTCCGGGAATCATGATATCATGATTCCCGGAGGTGGTTTTATGCGCTTTGCGGAGCTGCTGCAGATCGCACCGGAACTGAGCCGGTTCACGGATTCCATTCCCGAAGAGCTGGATGGGCAGTTCACCCTGCTCTCTTACGGCCCCCATGCGCTGATCCATCAGAAGGACTCACGGCTGGAGCGGATCGGGATCCTGCTCAAGGGATCCTTCCGGGTGGTCAACGAGTTTGAAAACGGCAACGTGTTTATGATCGAGCTCAACGACGCCGTCTCCTTTACCGGCGAGGTAACGCTCCTGGCCGGTGCCGCCACCACCTCCGTCACCATCGAAACGGTCTCGGACTGTCTGATGGCCTTCATGCCGGTGGCGGCCTTTGACGCCTGGCTCCGCCGGGACATCCGGCTGCTGCGGGCCGTCAGTGAGCATGTGGCGGCCAAGCTGTACTGCTCCAGCTACAACCGCGGGGAGCGGCTGTTCTACTCCGCCAAGTATGTGCTGCTGAAGTACCTCACCCAGCAGGCCGATGCCCTGGGCATCCGCCGCACCGGAAGGGTGGTGCTACAGAAGACCCGACAGGAGATCAGCGAGGAGGTGGGTATGACGGTCAAGACCATCAACCGCATCCTCACCCGGTTCTGCCGGGACGGGCTCCTCTCCATCCAGCGCGGGAAAGTGGCCTTGGACACTGCCCAATACCGCCTGGCCCAGCAGGAACTGAAGGTCTACATCAATGAAAATCGCAACGGCGCCAGATAGGGCCGGAGCCCACAGAAAAGTCCCCGGCGTTCCTGAGAACGCCGGGGACTCTTTTGGTCTTTTTTCCGGATCCGCCGTTCCGCAGACGGCGCTCCGCGTCAATATCCCACGATAAGGCCCTTCTCCATGGCATAGAAGCTGGTAAGTCCGCGGCAGGGCAGGATATCCACGCTGCGCACCGGGAGATCGGCCAGGATCTGCTCCCGCAGCTGCAGCGCGCCCTCCGGATTCTCACAGTGGGAGATCACCACCTGGGCGCCCTCGCAGTCCTTGCTGGCGCCCATGAGCGCGGTGATGGCACGGTAGGTCTTGCGCTCTCCCCGGGCCTTGTCCGCCACGTGGATGGTGCCCTGGGCGGTGGCGTCGGCAATGACATGAATGCCCAGCGACCGCAGCAGCGTGCCCACCAGGGGCCGCATCCGACCGTTCTTGATGAGGTTGTCGAAGCACTCCAGGGTGAAGCAGGTGCGCAGCGATGCCTGATACATCCGCAGCTGGCCGCACAGCTCCTCAAAGTCCCGCTCCGGGGCCTCCTCTATCAGCTGCCTGGCCCGACGGATCAGCAGCACCATGGCACCGGCGGTAGCCTTGGAGTCAATGACGCACACCTCCTTCTCCGGGTGTTCCTCCAATACCATCTCCCGGCCCATCATAGCAGCGTTGTACGTACCGGAGAGACTGCCGGAAATGGTGAAGCACACCGTCCGGTCTCCTTTTTCAAAGGCCCGGGCAAAGGCAGCAGGGGAGGGACAGGCCGTGGAAGAGGCGGACTTCTCCGCCGCCATGGCTGCCAGCAGCTCCGGCACCTCCAGGCTGTCGTTATCCAAAAATTCCCGGTCGCCTACCTGCAGCCGCAGCGGCACCGTTTCAAACCGCACCCGTTCACTGGTGAAATCCGACATCCGCAGGTCACAGCTGCTGTCGCTGACAATGTTCCAAACCATACGTCTCTCCTTATGATGTAGTCTGTCATACCAGATTCTTATCTTCATCATAGCGCGGCACAGCGTGTTTGTCAATGCCCAATGCCTTGACAGCGACTGCGGTCCGTGGTATGGTAATCTTGTTTTTTACAGAACAGTTTCCAAACGAAACTTTTTTGAAAGGGAGGACTTTGCCGTGTCCATCTCCTATACCCGCATGCTGCAGTTTTACCAGCATTTCAGCCGGTTCTACTGCCGCCGGTTCGCGCCGCTGCTGACCCGCAGCGGTCTTTCCATGCGGGAGATGAACGTACTGCTGTTTTTCGCCAATAATCCGGATTACGACACCGCACGGGACGTAACCCAATACCGGGGGCTGTCCAAGTCCCAGGTATCCCAGGCAGTGGATCTGCTGTGTGCCCAGGGCCTGCTGGACCGTCAGGCAGACCCCTCGGACCGGCGGGTGATCCATCTCCATCTGACGAAGGAGGCCGAGCCTCTGGCCAGGGAAGCCCAGGCCGTGCAGGCAGGCTGTACCGCCCGGCTGCTGCAGGACTTTTCTCAGGAGGAAACAAATCAGTTTTGCGCGTTTTTGGAGCGTGTCCTGGACAACGGCAGCACTCTGGAAAAGGAGGCAAACACATGAATCGGTCACAGCAAGTGGATCTGGGCTCCGGCAGCGTGGGACGGCTGCTTTTTTCTCTGGCAGTCCCCACCATCACATCTCAGATCGTGAACATGCTCTATAACATTGTGGACCGGGTGTACATCGGCCACATGGCCCCGGTGGAGACCGTGGGCAAGCTGGCGCTGGGCGGCGTGGGCGTGTGCCTGCCGGTGATCATGATCGTCTCCGCTTTTGCAGCGCTCCTGGCCATGGGCGGTGCGCCCCGGGCCTCCATCGCCGAGGGACGCGGGGATCTGGCCGAGGCCGAGCGCATCATGGGCAACTGCTTCACCATGCTGGTGGCGGTGGGGCTGGTGCTGACAGTGGTGTTCCGGGTGTTCTCCCGTCCCATTCTCCTGGCCTTCGGCGCCAGCGACAACAACATCGCCTACGCCGTGGACTATATGAACATCTATGCCGTGGGCACGCTGTTCGTCCAGGTGACGCTGGGCATGAACGCCTACATCACCGCCCAGGGCTTCAGCATCGTGAGCATGAAGACTGTCCTCATCGGCGCCGTGCTCAATACCATCCTGGACCCCATTTTCATCTTCGGGCTGGGTCTGGGCGTCCGGGGCGCGGCCCTGGCCACCATCCTCTCCCAGGCCGTCAGTGCAGCGTGGGTGCTGCGCTTCATCACCGGCCCCCAGACCAAGTGGCATCTGCGCAAGGCCTGCCTGCGGCCTCAGGCGGAGGTGGTTCTGCCGGCCCTGGCGCTGGGCCTCTCCCCATTCATCATGCAGTCCACAGAGAGCCTCATCGCCGTGTGCTTCAACCGCTCCCTGCTCCGCTACGGCGGCGACGTGGCCGTCAGCGCCATGGCGGTGCTCACCAGCATTATGCAGTTTGCCATGATGCCCCTTCAAGGTCTGACCCAGGGTGCCCAGCCCATCGTCAGCTACAACTACGGCGCCCGAAATCCCCATCGGGTGCGCCGGGCGTTCAAATGCCTGCTGGCGTCCTGCGTGGCCTACTCCCTGACGCTGTGGCTGCTGGTACAGCTGTTGCCCTCCCTCTTCGCCCGGATGTTCACGCCGGATCCGGAACTCATCTCCTATACCGCCTGGGCCCTGCGGATCTATATGGGCGCCACCGGCATTTTCGGCGTCCAGATCGCCTGCCAGCAGACCTTTGTGGCCCTGGGCAACGCCAAGACCTCCCTGTTTCTGGCAGTGCTCCGCAAGATCATTTTGCTGATCCCCCTCATCTACATTCTGCCCAACTTTTTTGCCGACAAAGCCTTCGCCGTCTTTTTGGCGGAGCCGGTGGCGGATGTGCTGGCCGTGTGCACCACCTCCCTGATGTTTTTCTTCCAATTCCGCCGCAGCATGGCGCAGCTGGAGCAGCCCCGCTGAAAAACAAGCACCCGCCTTCCGGCGGGTGCTTGTTTTTCAGTCCGGTCAGCGCTCCTTGGGAAGGATCAGGTTCAGCAGCACCGCCATCAGCGTGGCGATGACCACCGGGGATTTGCCGAAGATCATCGTCACCGCCTCGGGGAACTGGCTCAGAGCAGAGGAGGCCTGCGAGATGCCCACGCCCAGGGCCGCACTGAGGCCCACGATGGTGGTATTGCGGGCAGTGAGCTCCTGGGAAGCGATGAGCTTCATGCCTGTCATGGCAATGGTGGAGAACACGGTAACGGTGGCGCCGCCCAGCACGCACTGGGGAATGGTGGTCAGCAGCGCCGCAAATTTGGGAGACACGCCCGCCAGCAGCAGGAAACCGCCCGCCATGGCAAACACCGTGCGGTTGACCACCTTGTTGGTGGTGACGATGCCCACGTTCTGGGAATAGGTGGCGGTGGGCAGGCCGCCGAAGAGGGCGGTGAGGATATTGGTGGCGCCGTAGGCGATGATGCCGCCCTGGAGCTCCGTGTCGGTGGGATCCCGGTCCAGGCCGCCGATGGTGGTGGCGGTGAAATCGCCGATGGCCTGGATGGAGTTGATGGCAAAGAGCAGTCCCACGGCGATGCAGCTGGGCGCATCGAAGGAGATGCCGAAGTGGAGGAACCGGGGCAGGGAGAACCAGGCCGCCGTACCCACGTCGGCAAAGCTCACCATGCCGAAGGCCATGGCCACCACATAGCCGAAAAGCATTCCCAGCAGGATGGAGGCCAGCTTGCACACGCCCCTGGCCTTGTGGTTCAGCACCAGTACCGTCGTCAGCGTCAGCGCCGCCACCAGCCAGTTCTGCCAGGAGCCATACACCAGCGCCTCGGAAAGGCCCTGGGCCGCCACGGACTCCGCCGTGTTGCCGGTGCCGCCGGCCATATAGTTGATGGCGGTGGGATAGAGGGAGAGGCCGATGGTGAACACCACGGTGCCCGTGATCACTGGCGGGAACAAAAGTCGGATCTTCTTGACAAAGATGCCCACCACAATGGCCACCACGCCGCCCACCAGCATGGCGCCGGCAATGGCGGCAATGCCGCCGCCGGAGGCGGCAATAGCCTGCATGCTGGGCACATAGGCAAAGCTGACGCCCAGGATCACCGGCAGTCCGGAGCCGAACCGGCCGCCGATGGGATAGAGCTGCAGCAGGGTGGACACGGCGGACATGACCAGAGATGCCTGGATCAGCAGTACCTGGTCCTCCTGGCTGAGCCCCACGGCCCCTGCAATGATGATGGGCGGGGTGACGCACCCTACGATCATGGCCACCAGATGCTGCAGCGCCAGCGAGGCGGAGGTCCCCAGCGGCGGGACGCCCCGGAACTGAAACAGCAGTTTCCGGCGGGAATCCATCATTTCCATACAAAATCCCCTTTCCAAAGGAAATCACAAGTCTCTTTTTCTATGATACCATACCCGTCCGCAAAAGCAAACAAAATTTTTGATAATCTCAAAATTTATTTGTGCAATCTGCGAATTTTTAGGTCCACTGTCATACAAAAACGGTCCCGCGCCTTCCGGCGCGGGACCGCTTGCAGGTATGGGGATGCGCGGCGCTCAGTCCGGCACCACCGGCACGGCGCCGGCGGGAATGGGGCAGGTGTACCCCGCCTCCGTCCGGCGGAGAAACTCCACCCGTGCCTCCTCCAGCAGCGCAGGCTGGGCAAGAAGATCGATGGCCGCTCCAGCCAGGACCTTGCCGGCATGGAGGGCGGCCTTGTGGCCGATGTCCGTCCGGCCGCAGGAGACGTTCTGCCAGCTGTGGCCGGGACAGCCGTTGGGCCAGGCCGCCACGTGGATCTGACCGGTGGGACACTGCCAGCTGACATCTCCCACATCAGTAGAGCCGGGCTGGAACGCCTCCCCCTGATACAGCGGCACCAGAAAATCGTTCATGGTGTGGCCGACTTCACTCTGCAGGCGGCGCACCTGTTCCAGCACCGTGCCGTCATACCGGGCGCCGATGCCCGGCACCCCATCGCTGCCGGGATAGGTCTTGGCCAAGGCATCTGCAAAGGCGAGTTCCTCCGGTGTATGCCCCGGGACGCCCAGCTCCTGAAAGTTCCGGTAGAGCACCGCCTCCAGGGCGTGGTTGGTGACGGTGTCCGCCAGACCGTCGATGAACTGCTTTTCAAAGGTGGTACCCGTCATCAATGCCGCACCGGCGGCGATGTCGTCCACCCGCTTCTGCAGCTCCACTGCCTCGGAGACATGATTGGAGCGGACCATATACAGCACGCTGGCCCGGGGCTGGACCACATTGGGGCTGCGGCCGCCGGCATCGGTGATGGCATAGTGGACGCGGGCCTTGTCGCTCATGTGCTCCCGGAGGAACTGCACGCCGATGTTCATCAGCTCCACGGCATCCAGGGCGCTGCGGCCCCGGTCCGGGTCACCGGCGGCATGGGCCGCCACGCCGGTGAAGTGATACTGGGTCTGGATACAGGAGTTGGAGGAACCGGTGACCACCTCGTTCACATCGTCCGGGTGCCAGGTGAGGGCCGCATCCAGCCCCCGCCACAGCTCCTCCCGGGCCATAAAGGCCTTGGCGGCGCCGCCCTCTTCGCCGGGACAGCCGTAGAGCACCACGGTGCCCGGCGCACCGGTACGTGCAAGCCAGTCTTTCACGCCCAGGGCGGCGGCAAAGGCGCCGGCCCCCAGCAGGTTGTGGCCGCAGCCGTGACCGCAGCCGCCGGGCACACGCTCCTTCCGCTCCAGAGCGCCCCCCTCCTGGGAGAGGCCGGAGAGGGCATCGTACTCCGCCAGCAGTCCGATCACCGGGCGGCCGCTGCCATAGGAGGCGGAAAAGGCAGTGGGTATGCCGCAGATCCCCCGCTCCACTGCAAAGCCTTCTGCCTCCAGCACCCCGCAGTACTTCTCGGCGGAGCGCACCTCCTGCAGGGACAGCTCCGCATAGTCCCAGACACAGTCCGCCACCTCTGTCACCAGGGCGGCCTTGGCGTCTACGGCGGCCAAGGCCGCCTGCTTGTCCGTATTCATAGAGGTTCCTCCTTGCGTGAAATGAAAAGCGGCGCGCACGGTGTGCGCGCCGCCCAGGGTTACAGCACCCTGCTGAGAAAATCCTGCAGCCGGGGGTGCGTGGGATGGCCGAAGATCTCGTCCGGCGTGCCCTGCTCCAGGAGCTTGCCGTCCGCCATAAACAGCACCCGGCTGCCCACCTCCCGGGCAAAGCCCATCTCGTGGGTGACCACCACCATGGTCATGCCCTCCTGAGCCAGCTCCTTCATGACCTCCAGCACCTCGCCCACCATCTCGGGGTCCAGGGCGGACGTGGGCTCGTCAAAGAGCATCACTTCCGGCTCCATCATCAGCGCCCGGACAATGGCGATGCGCTGCTTCTGACCGCCGGAGAGCTGGATGGGATAGGCCTCCGCGCGGTCCTGCAGACCCACCCGGGCCAGCAGGGCCAGGGCCTTTTTCTCCGCTTCCGCCTTGTTCATGTGCTTGACCTGGATGGGCGCCAGGGTCATGTTGTCCAGGATCGTCATGTGGGGGAAGAGGTTGAAGTGCTGGAACACCATGCCCATTTTCTGTCGGTGCTGGTCGATGTTCACCCGCACCAGCTTGCCCGACGCATCGGGGACCTTGGGCTTGGTGATGTCCACCCCATCAAAGATGATGGCACCGCCGGTGGGCTGCTCCATCAGGTTCAGGCTCCGCAGGAAGGTGGATTTGCCGGAACCGGAGGGACCGATCACCACCATCACGTCGCCCCGGTCGATGTCCACCGTGACGCCGTCCAGGGCCTTGATGGCGCCCTTGTTGTAGTATTTCTTCAGGTCCCGGACCTGGATCAGCTTATCTCCGGTCGCCACGGCTCATTCTCCTTTCGATGTACGCAATCAGCTTGGACAGCGGGAAGCAGATGCAGAAATACAAAAGCGTCGCCACCAGCAAAGGCTCCATGATGATATACGTCGCGGAACGGATGGAGTTGACCATGGCCATGATGTCCTGCACACCGATGACATAGGTAATGGCGGACTCCTTGATGATGGTGACGAACTCGTTGGCAATGGCGGGAAGAATGTTCTTGATGGCCTGGGGCAGGATGATGAAGCGCATGTTCTGCATCTGGGTCAGTCCCAGGGAACGGGCGGCCTCCGTCTGTCCGCCGTCGATGGACTGAAGGCCGGAGCGGATAATCTCGCACAGATAGGCCGCGGAGTTCATGGCCAGGGCCACCACACCGGGGAAAAAGCGGTTGAAGGAAATAAATCCGAAGATCTTGAAGGTGGGCAGATCAAACAGCAGGCTGAACACGCCGTAATAAATCAGGGAGATCTGCACCAGGACCGGGGTGGAGCGGATCACTTCCACATAGGCGGTGGCCAGGAACGACAACGGGTTGAACCGTCCCAGGTGATAGAGGAACCCGGAATCCCGCAGCAGGCCGCTCTCTTTGTCCCGCTCGAAAAAGCCGAACACACGGGGAAACGCATGGGCCAGCCACAAAAGCGGGCGAAAATTGCTCATGCGCAGCACCGCCAGCATCAGACCCAGAACAAAGCCCAGCAGCACCGTGAAAAACGCCAGCAGCAGCGTGACGATCAGGCCCTCCTTGAACATATTGGCGTAGGGAAGGAGAGCTTCAAAGTTTTTCAGCTGGATAAAGTTTCCCATGGGTTCGCCCCTTTCTCTATTTCTTCCGGACTCTCAAAAACACGCCAATTCCTCCCCCGATCCTTCGGGGGAGGAATTGGAAATCTTCACACGTTTGCTCAGCCCTCGGCGGAAGCAGCCTGGCCGTTCTCGTCCAGCAGGCCCTCATAGGTGGTGCCGGAAGCCAGCTCATTGGCCTCGGTGACGAACTGGTCCATGGTACCATCCGCCAGAACAGCGGCGATGGCACGGTTCACACCCTCCAGCAGGGCGGCGTTGCCCTTGGAGACGCCCACCACGGAGCCCTCCTGGTCATAGGGGACATCCAGCAGCACCTTGAGGTCGGGATAATTCTGGGCGTAGCTCTGGGCTACCACCGTCTCGATGTAGGCGCCGTCCAGGTTGCCGGCCACCAGATCGGCCACGATGTCGGTGACCTTGGGCAGCTGGATCAGCTCGGCGTCAGGAGAGTTGGCCATGGCCAGATCCACCTGGATGGAGCCGGTCTGGGCGCCAAAGGTGTACTCGGCGCTGTTGGTGTCCTCCAGAGAGGTGAACTTGTCGGCGTTGGCCTGGGTGGTCACAAAGGACTGGCCGCCGGTATAGAAGATCTCGGAGAAGTCCATGATATTCTCACGCTCGGGCTTGGGGGAGTAGCCCGCCATGCCCAGATCCACGCTCTTGTTCTGCAGCTCCAGCAGCGTGCCGTCAAAGTCCATGGGGATGACCTCCAACTGGAGGCCCAGGTAGTCGGCGATGTACTGCGCCAGGCTCATCTCAAAGCCGGCCAGAGAGGCCTGGCCGTCCTCGCCGATGGCGTAGAACTCATAGGGGGCGAAGTCGGGGCTGGTGGCCACGGTGAGCGTGCCCTCCGTAACGGTGGTGATGGCAGCCTTCAGGTCGTCAATGGACATGGAGGCGTAATCCACGGTCTCTTCCTGAGCACCTTCCTCGGCGCCCTCTTCAGCGGCCTCTTCCTTGCTGCCGCAGGCGGCAAGGCTCAGCACCAGAGAGAGCGTCAGCAGCAATGCAAACAACTTTTTCATGGTACAAACTTCCTTTTTCATCCAGGCCGCCTCCCAAAGGCGGCGGCGCGTGTTTTTTGTCTGCCGGGACAGCCCGGCTTGACAGGGGATACCTTATCACGCCCCGCCGGTTCTGTCAATACTTTTTCAAAAAATCTGTATATTTATTTGCGTGTTTTTTCCTGCGGCACCCAATGAATCTGTGAAAGTGCGCTAAAATTGGCCCTTTATTTTTGTTATTCCCGCCATCACGGCGTGTATATTTTTTGTGCATATGCGTTTTTGCGTGTATACTAAAAAGCCGGAGGCCCTGCAGGGCCTCCGGCTTTTTTATGCCGACAGCAGCGTTCCCAGGATCAGCAGCACAAGCGTCAGCGCCAGGAACCAGGCGATGAGCTTCCAAACGAACCGGATCCACCGGTCGAAGGGCACATGGCCCAGTGCCAGAGCGCCCATCACCACCGCGGCGGTAGGGGTCACCAGGTTCACCAGGCCGCAGGCGGACTGAAAGGCCGTCACCACCAGGGCGCCGTCCACTCCGGCGAAGCGCCCCAGAGGCGCCATTACCGGCACGGACAGCGTGGCAAGGCCTGAGGAGGAGGGGATCAGGACCGTCAGGGGCAGGTAGAGGAGATACACCAGCACCACGAACGCCACGCTGCCCGCTCCCGCAAGGGCCTCCTCGCCCCAGTGGAGGACGGTGTCCGTGATGCCGCCGTCGTTCATCAGCACAGTGATGCCGCGGCTGATGCCGATGATGAAGGCCACGCCCAGAAGGTCCGCACAGCCGGCCACGAAGGTCTCCACGATATCCTCCTCCGACATGCGGTCCGCCAGGCCCGCCGCTACGCCGCCCACCAGGAACAGCGCCGAGAGTTCCGGGAACCACCACCCCAGCTGAGGCAGAGAGAGCCCCATGTCCTCAAAGGGGATCACCGCGTAGACCATGATCAAAAAGGTCAAGGCGAACAGGATCAGGATCCCCTTGCGCCGGGGGGTGAGGGGCACCGTCTCCTCCACGCTGACGTGAAGCTTGCCCGCACCCACGCCCACCACCGACCGGCTGGGGTCCCGGCGGACCCGGGCAGCATAGGCGGAGACGTACCAGATAGCGGCGCCCTCCAGCACCACCCACTGCAAAAGCCGCAGCACCAGTCCGTCGCCCAGAGACACCCCGGCAAACCCCGCGGCGATGCCCGTGGCAAAGGGGTTTACCGTGGAGGCGATGACCCCTGCTCCGGCACCCAGCAGGATCACCGCGATCCCCACCACTGCGTCATAGCTGGCGGCCAAAAACACCGGGATCAGCAGGGGATAGAAGGCCATGGTTTCCTCCCACATGCCGAAGGTGGTGCCGCCCAGGCCGAATACCAGCATCAAAATGGGGATGAGCCACTTCTCCCGGCCGTTCAGCTTCCGGATCACCGCGGACACACCGGCATCCACGGCGCCGGTCTTCATCACCACGCTGAGAAAGCCGCCCACCATCAAAATGAACACGCATACGTCCACGGCGTCGTAGAAGCCGGAGAAGGCTGCCTTGAGCACATCCCCCACACCCTGGGGCGCGGCTTCCGTCAGGTGATACGTGCCCGCCTGAGGCACGCCGTCCACATAGTCGTAGGATCCGGCGGGGATCACCCAGGTGGCGGCAGCCACCGCCGCCAGCAGCAGAAAGAGGATGGTATACGCCGTGGGCATGCGGAATCGCTGTCTGCCCAAGGATCCTCCCCCCTTATCTGCCGATGGTGGCCACCAGCACCGCCTTGATGGAGTGCATGCGGTTTTCCGCCTCATCGAACACCACGCTGTGGCGGCTGCGGAACACCTCGTCGGTGACCTCCCGGATATCCACGCCCTTGTCCTTCCACTCCTTGGCCAGCTTCGTCTCGAAATCATGGAAAGAAGGCAGGCAGTGCATATACAGCACATCGGGATTGCCGGTGGCCTGGATGGTCTCCTCCGTCACCCGGTAGGGAGACAGGAGCTCCGTGCGCTTGGGGATCAGCGCCTCCTCGCCCATGGAGGCCCAGATGTCGCCGTAGATCACGTCGGCGCCCCGGACGTCCTTCATGTCGGCGCTGATCTCCACCCGGGCCCCGGTGCCCGCAGCTACCGCCTGGACCCGGCGCACCAGATCCTGATCCATTTCATCGGCCAGTTCCTTGGGACCAATGCCCACGAAGTGCATGCCCATCTTGGCCGCGCCCATCATCCAGGCGTAGCACATGTTGTTGCGCACATCGCCGGGGAACACTACCTTCACCTGACGCAGGGGCTTGTGGCAGTGCTCCTCGATGGTCATCATGTCCGCCAGGATCTGGGTGGGATGATCGGCGTCGGTGAGGCCGTTCCACACCGGCACGCCGGAGTATTTGGCCAGATCCTCCACCGCCTTTTGCTCGTAGCCCCGGTACTCGATGCCGTCGAAGAACCGGCCCAGCACCTTGGCGGAGTCCTCCAGGGACTCCTTCTTGCCCATCTGGGAGCTGCCGGCGTCCAGATACGTCACGTGGGCCCCCTCCTGGGTGGCGGCCACCTCGAAGGAGCACCGGGTACGGGTGGAGGTCTTTTCAAAGAGCAGCACGATGTGCTTGCCCGCCAGCGCAGGATCGCAGATGCCCGCCCGGCGCTTGGCCTTCAGATCGTGGCCCAGGTCCAGCAGGTACCGGATCTCCCCGGGGGTAAAGTCCTCCAGTGTGAGGAAGCTTCTGCCTTTCAGATTCACTGCCATGGATATGCTCTCCTTTTCCTGTTTGTTTTAATATTAATGTTGCTGCGGCGCGGTCACGGATCGTCCCGCACCAGAGGCATGGACATGCACCGGGGGCCGCCCCGGCCCCGGCTCAGCTCGGCGCTGGGAATGGTGTGGATGCGGACCCCTGCCTCTTCCAGGGAGCGGTTGGTGACATAGTTGCGGGAATACACCACCACTTCGCCGGGGGCGATGGCCAGGGTGTTGGAGCCGTCGCTCCACTGCTCCCGGGCGGCGTCGATCTCGCTGCCCTGGCCGCAGGGGATCAGCGTCACATGGTCCAGCTCCAGGTGCTCCCGGAGAATGTCCTCCAGCCGGCCGTCCTCCCGGCGGATCTTCATGATCCGGTTTTCATCCAACTCCATCACAAACACGGTGATGGAGGAGAGGATATTGGGATGGACGGTGAACTTGTCCCGGTCCACCATGGTAAACACCGTGTCCAGGTGCATGAAGGAACGGGTCTTTGGGATGTCGAAGGCCAGGAGCTTGCGGAAGGTCTTGCTCTGGCTGAGCACCGTCTGGGCCAGGGTGTCGATGGAGTCCTCCTGCGTCCGCTCGGACACGCCCACCGCCAGCACCTGAGGTGAGAGGACCAGGATATCTCCGCCCTCCAGGGAGCTGGTGCGGCCCCGGTCGTACCAGCGGGGGGCCTTGGAGTAGACCGGGTGGTGCTGGAAGATGAACTTGCCGAAGAGGGTCTCCCGGTTGCGGGTGGCGGTGTGCATCCGGTGGATGGACACGCCGGTGCCGATGGTGGCGAAGGGGTCCCGGGTAAAATAGAGGTTGGGCATGGGGTCCACGGCAAAGGGATAGGCGTCCCCGTCGGAGAGGAAGTCCCCCAGCCGGGCACCCTTGCCCCGGAGCTGCTCCTTGCGCACGCCGGCCATCATGGCCGCTACCATCTCCCGGTCCGGCAGCTCGGCAAAATATGCCTCCAGCCGTTCCAGCAGCCGGCTGTCCTTCACGCCGGATTCCTCCAGGAACTGCTCGACCAGCGCCTGGCGCACCTCCCGGCCGGTGATGGACTCCACTACCAGGTCGGTGAGGTACACCACCTCCACCCCCTGGGCCCGGAGGCAGTCGGCAAAGGCGTCGTGCTCCCGCTGGGCTTCCCGCAGGTAGGGGATGTCGTCGAAAAGCAGCCGCTCCAGGTACTCCGGCATCAGATTCTCCAGCTCGCCGCCGGGGCGGTGGAGCATCACCTTCCGCAGGCGGCCGATCTCCGATGTGTTATGGATTCCCGTATCCAATGTTCGCTCACTCCTTGTTTCCGATTCTCTGGGATCGCGTCCTTGGGATAGGGTTTGTGCTTTTTTCCCTTTCATACGCAAAAAAACGCCTGAATCTCAGGCGGCGCAAAAAAAGCCGGCATGACGTGCGTCATGCCGGCTGCGGGATATGCAATTACTGCGCCTCTTCCGACACAGGCAGGCCCTCCAGGTAGTGGACGAACTGCTGGGCGGTACGGCCGGAGAAACCGCTGTGGCGGACCTCCCAGGTGTTGGCCATGGCCAGGAGCTGTCGCTCGTCCATGTCGATGCCCTGACGCGCCGCCAGGGCCTTGACGATGGCATGGTACTCCTTCTGGGTGGGGGCGTTGTAGTTGATGGCCACGCCGAAGCGGCTGGCCAGGGAGAGCTTTTCCTCCACGGTGTCGGAGCGGTGGATGTCCCCGTGGTGCTCCATGTCCGTGCGGTCGTTCCAGGTCTCCCGGATCAGGTGGCGGCGGTTGGAGGTGGCGTAGATCAGCACGTTGTCCGGCCGGGTCTCCACGCCGCCCTCGATGACGGCCTTGAGGAACTTGTACTCCACCTCATTCTCCTCGAAGGAGAGGTCGTCGATGAAGATGATGAAGCGATAGTTGCGGTTTTTGATGTGGGCCAGGATGGCGGAGAGATCCCCGAACTGGTGCTTGTAGATCTCGATCATCCGGAGCCCGCGGTCAAAATACTCGTTGATGAGGGCCTTGACGGAGGTGGACTTGCCGGTGCCCGCATCGCCGTAGAGCAGCACATTGTTGGCCCGCTTGCCCGCCAGGAAGGCCTCGGTATTGCGCCGCAGCTCCTGCTTTTGCTTTTCGTAGCCCAAAAGGTCGTCCAGCCGGACGCCGTCGATGTTGCTGATGGGCAGGAACGTCACCTCGCCCTCCGCCTCCCGGCGGATGCGGAAGGCCCGGCTCATGGCAAACACCCCGTAGCCGTAGCGGCGGTAGTAATCCGTCACCAGGGAGAACATGGCGTCGGCATCCGCCGCCTCCGCCAGCTGGGCCCGCAGCGTGCGCACCTGCTGGCTGATGTCCCGGTTGTACATCCGCTCCTTCTTGGGGATGGCCTGATACCGGCACACTACACTGAAGCAGTCGATGCCCAGGTCCGCCTCGATGGGGCTGAAGTCATAATGCATCAGGCGGCGGAACACCTCGAAGTCTCCCCGGGCGAAGTGGTTCACGCTGCCCTGGCTGGCGCCCACCCGCTCGCAGGTCTGGGTGAAGGAGTTGCGGTTGGTCATCAGCAGCCAGGTGAGGTAGCACTGCCAGAGGTTCTCGTCGAACCCGCAGGCAGTGGACAGATCCAGAAGCCGCTTAATCTGGGCGTAGATCCGGCCTACCAGGGCGTCCCGGTCGGCGCCCTTTTCCCAGTCCCGGAAGATCTCCGCCAAGCGCACCAGGATCTCGTCCTCCCCCAGATCGCTGAAGAGCAGCAGATGGGAAAGTTCACGGTACATAGCATCCATTCCTCTCTCGCCGCCCGCCCCGGCGGGGCGGGCGGTCATGTATTACTCCAGCACGGCGCCCCGGTCGGCGGAGGAGACCATCTTGGCATACCGGGCCAGATACCCGGTCTTGATCCGGGGCTCCGGGCAGACCCATTTGGCCTTCCGCGCCGCCAGGGTGGCTTCGTCCACTTTCAGCGTGATGGTGTGGTTGGGGATGTCGATGGCGATGCGGTCGCCCTCCTCCACCAGTCCGATGGGACCGCCGGAGGCGGCCTCCGGGGAGACGTGGCCGATGGACGCGCCACGGGTGGCGCCGGAGAAGCGACCGTCGGTGATGAGGGCCACGTCCTTGTCCAGACCCATGCCGGCGATGGCGCTGGTGGGGTTGAGCATCTCCCGCATGCCGGGGCCGCCCTTGGGGCCCTCGTAGCGGATCACCACCACGTCGCCGGCGACGATCTTGCCGTCGTAGATGGCCCGGATGGCGTCGTCCTCGCAGTCAAAGACCCGGGCGGGGCCCTCGTGGACCATCATCTCCGCCGCCACGGCGGACTGCTTGACCACGCAGCCGTCGGGGGCCAGGTTGCCCTTGAGGACGGCAATGCCGCCGGTCCTGGAGTAGGGATTGTCGATGGGGCGGATCAGCTCCGGGTCCCGGTTCACCACGCCCGCCAGGTTCTCCGCCACGGTCTTGCCGGTGCAGGTGAGGCAGGAGGTGTCCAGCAGGCCCGCCTTGGTGAGCTCCGCCATGACGGCGTACACACCGCCGGCCCGGTCCAGGTCCTCCATATAGGTATTACCCGCGGGGGCCAGATGGCAGAGGTTGGGGGTTTTGGCGGAGATCTCGTTGGCCATGTCGAAGGAGAGCTCGATGCCGCACTCGTGGGCGATGGCGGGGAGGTGGAGCATGGTGTTGGTGGAGCAGCCCAGGGCCATGTCGATGGTCTCGGCATTGTGGAAGGCCGCCTCGGTGAGGATGTCCCGGGGGCGGATGTCCTTTTTCACCAGCTCCATGATCTGCATGCCCGCGTGCTTGGCCAGCCGCAGCCGGGCGGAGTGGACGGCGGGGATGGTGCCGTTGCCCCGGAGGGCCAGGCCGATGGCCTCGGTGAGGCAGTTCATGGAGTTGGCGGTATACATGCCGGAGCAGGACCCGCAGGTGGGGCAGGCGTTCTCCTCGTACTCCTCCACGCCGGCCTCGTCCAGCTTGCCGGCATAGTAGGCACCCACGGCCTCGAACATGTGGGAAAGGCAGGTGCGGCGGCCGTCGTTGAGGGTGCCCGCCAGCATGGGGCCGCCGGAGCAGAAAATGGTGGGGATGTTCACCCGGGCCGCAGCCATGAGCAGGCCCGGCACATTCTTGTCGCAGTTGGGGATCATCACCAGACCGTCGAACTGGTGGGCCATGGCCATGGCCTCGGTGGAGTCAGCGATGAGGTCCCGGGTCACCAGGGAGTACTTCATGCCCACATGGCCCATGGCGATGCCATCGCACACGGCGATGGCGGGGAACTCCACCGGCGTGCCGCCGGCGGCCCGGATGCCGGCCTTGACGGCGTCTGCGATCTTGTCCAGGTTCATGTGGCCGGGGACGATCTCATTGTAGGAGCACACCACGCCGATGAGGGGACGCTCCAGTTCCTCCTTGGTATAGCCCAGGGCATACAGCAAAGAGCGGTTGGGGGCGGCGGGGATGCCGGATTTCACAACGTCGGAACGCATAGGATCTCTCCTTTTCAAAGATGTCGGCGGAGCGAAAAAGGAATCCCGTGGGGGATTCCTTTTTCGCGCGCGCCTTAGTTGGAGGCGGTATCGGGATCGGTGTCGTCGCCCCAGAGCATGTTGCGGCGCAGCTCGGCGCCCACGGTCTCCATCTGGTGCTTGGCCAGGATGGCACGGGAGGCGTTGAAGAAGCAGCGGCCGTTCTTGTTCTCGGCGATCCACTTGCCGGCGAAGGTGCCGTTCTGGATATCGGTGAGGACGGCCTTCATGTTCTTCTTGGTCTCCTCATAGGGCAGCACCCGGGGACCGGAGACATACTCGCCGTACTCGGCGGTGTCGGAGATGGAGTAGTTCATCATGGCCACGCCGCCCTTGTTGATGAGGTCGATGATGAGCTTCATCTCATGGATGCACTCGAAATAGGCATTCTCGGGAGCGTAGCCGGCTTCCACCAGCGTCTCGAAGCCCAGCTTCATCAGCTCCACCACGCCGCCGCAGAGGACGGCCTGCTCGCCGAAGAGGTCGGTCTCGGTCTCGTCCTGGAAGGTGGTCTCCATGACGCCGCCCCGGGCGCCGCCGATACCGGCGGCATAGGCCAGGCCGATGTCATAGGCCTTGCCGGTGGGGTTCTGATACACGGCCAGCAGGCAGGGCACGCCCTTGCCGTTGACATAGGTGGAGCGGACGGTGTGGCCGGGGCCCTTGGGGGCGATCATCAGCACGTCCACGTCGGCGGGAGGCACGATCTGCTTGAAGTGGATGTTGAAGCCGTGAGCGAACATCAGCGCGTTGCCGGGCTCCAGGTTGGGGGCGATGTCCTTCTTGTAGACCTCAGCCTGGACCTCGTCGTTGACCAGGATCATCACGATGTCGCCCCACTTGGCGGCCTCGGGCACGGTCATGACCTTCAGACCGGCGGCCTCGGCGGCGGCCCAGTTCTTGCTGCCGGCGCGGAGACCCACGCACACGTCACAGCCGGATTCCTTCAGGTTCAGCGCGTGGGCATGGCCCTGGGAGCCGTAGCCGATGATGGTGATCTTTTTGCCGTCCAGCTTGCCCAGGTCGCAGTCCTTCTCATAGTACATGTTTGCCATAGTCGTATTCCTCCTTGAGTTTGTTGTCGTCGTATATCGTGCTACGCCCTCTCTCGATTGCGATAGTACCGGTCTTTGCGATCTCCAAAATGCCGAAATCCGTCAGCATCCCAATGAGCGCCGTGATCTTGCTGTTGCTGCCGAAAATGCCCAGGGTCAGGGATTCCCGGCTGACGTCGATGACCTTGGCCCGGAAGATGTTGGCCAGCTGGATCACCTCGTCCCGGGCGTTGCGGTCCGCCGCCCCCACCTTCACCAGGGCGATCTCCCGGCGGATGGAGGTGTCCTCGTCCAGGATCTTCACCGCCGTCACCGGCAGCAGCTTGCTGCACTGGGCGGCGATCTGCTCGATCATGCCCTGGTCGGCCAGGATGCCGATGGTGATGCGGGTGATGCCGGGACGGTCCGTCTCGCCGGAGACGATGGATTCGATGTTATAGCCCTTCCGGGAGAAGAGGCGGGCCACCTGGCTGAGTACGCCGGGGATGTCCCGCACCAGGATACACAGGGTATAGAGCTTGCGCTCCGTGTCCAGTTGCTTTTTCATACCGCGCCCTCCTTAGTTCAGCAGGAAGTCCGTGATAGGAGACCCGGCGGCCACCATGGGCCGGACCATCTCGTCGATGTCCAGCATGCAGTCGATGACGGCACCGGTGCCGCCGGAGAGGGCCGCCTCCAATGCTGCCTCCATCTCCGCCCGGGTCTGCACCCGGAAGCCCCGCAGGCCGTAGGCCTCCGCCAGTTTCACAAAATCCGGCCCCCGGTCCAGCGTGGTCTCGGAGTACCGTTTGCCGTAGATCAGGCTCTGCCACTGGCGGACCATGCCCAGCGTGCCGTTGTTGAACACCACAGAGACGATGGGCAGGCCGTAATGCTCCACGGTGCAAAGCTCATGGCAGTTCATCCGGAAGCAGCCGTCGCCGGTGATGTGGATGACCCGCTTGTCGGGATTCCCCATCTGGGCGCCGATGGCGGCGCCCAGGCCGAAGCCCATGGTGCCGAAGCCCCCGGAGGTCAGGAGCTGTCCGGGATAGTCAAAGTGCAGGTACTTGATGGCCCACATCTGATGCTGGCCCACGTCGGTGGCCACGATGGTGTCCTTGGGGGCCCGGAGGCGGATCACCTCCAGCACCTGCTGGGGGGTGAGCTTCTCGCTGTCGCCCGCCTCGGAGGGCTGGCGCATGGGCAGGATGTGGTCCTTCCACTGGGTATGGTGATACTGGGGCATCTGCTCGTTGAGCATGGACAGCACCCGCTTGGCAGAGCCGATGATATGGTGGTCCGTGGGGACGTTCTTGTCGATCTCCGCCCGGTCGATATCGATCTGGACGATCTTGCTCTGGGCGGCGAAGGTGGCCGGATCCAGGGCCACCCGGTCGGAGAACCGGCAGCCCACGGCGATGAGCAGGTCGCACTCGTCGCAGGCCACGTTGGAGGCCCGGGAGCCGTGCATGCCGATCATGCCGGTTGTAAGAGGATGGCCGCCGGGGAAGCCGCCGCCGCCCATCACCGTGATGGCTACGGGGGCGTCCAGCTTCTCGGCAAATTCCCGGAATTCCCGGTGGGCCCGGCCCCGGACCACGCCGCCGCCGCAGATCAGCAGCGGGCGCTCCGCCTGGGCGATCATCTCCAGAAGCTTTCCCACGTCCTGGCGGTCGGGCTCCGGCTTTTTGGGCAGGTGGCTGGCCCCCAGGGTCTGGATGCTGGCGCATTTCCGGTTTTCCCGCCAGGGGATAAAGGTGTACTCGATCTCCTGGTCGGCGCCAGTGACGTTTTTCAAAAAGTCGATGAGCACCGGGCCGGGCCGGCCCGTGGCCGCCACGGCGAAGGCCTGGCGCATCACGTCCGGGATCTGCCGGGCATCCCGCACCAGAAACGCCGCCTTGGTGATGGGCATGGCGATGCCGGTGGAGTCCACCTCCTGAAACGCATCCCGCCCCAGCAGGCTCTCGCCCACGTTGCAGGTAATGAACACCACGGGGGAGGAGTCCAGGTGAGCAGTGGCGATGCCGGTGGTCAGATTGGTGGCGCCGGGGCCGGAGGTGGCGAAGCACACCCCCACCTTCCCGGTGGACCGGGCATAGCCGTCCGCCGCGTGGGCGGCGCCCTGCTCGTGGGCCGTCAGCACATGGCGGATCTTGTCCCGATACCGGTAGAGCTCGTCATAAAGGTTCAAAATCGTGCCGCCGGGGTAGCCGAACACGGTGTCCACGTCCTGCTCCAGCAGACACTCCATAATGGCCTGTGTCGCACGGATCTTCAAAATTCTATTCCTCCTTCTCCTGAAAACGGCGCTCAGATCTTGCCGCCGCCCTTCTGCAGTGCGATGACGCCGGTGCGCACCACCTCCAGGATGTTGAAGGTGCGCATCATCTCCTGGAAGGCGTCCAGGCGATCGGGGGTGTCCGACAGCTCCATGGTCATGGAGGTGGGGGAGATGTCCGAGACCTTGGCGCCGCAGATGCTGCAGATGGTCATGATGTTGGGCCGGGTCTTGCTGTTGGCGTTGACCTTGAGGATCATCAGCTCCCGGCCGATGAAAGAGCCCTCCTCCAGGGTGCGGACCTTGATGACCTCCACCAGCTTGTTGAGCTGCTTTTCCACCTGCTCCACCACATTGTTGCCGTTTTCCACGATGATGGTGATGCGGGAGATAGTGGGGTCATCGGTGACGCCCACCGCCAGAGAGTCAATATTGAAGGCCCGGCGGGAAAAGAGGCTGGTGATCCGGTTGAGGACGCCCGCCTGGTTCTCCACCAGCACAGAAATCGTCTGTTTCATCGTGCGTCTCCTCCTTCCTTAGTCCGTGGTGCTCACTTCGGGATGGACCTCGCAGATCAGGATGCAGCTGCCCTGCGTTCCCAGGAAGCGCGCCAGGGTCTCATCCAGCTTGTCCTCGTCGTCCACCGTCAGGCTGGGGATACCGTAGGCGGCGGCGATGGCCGCAAAGTCCGGGGACCCGTCCAGATCCACGCCAAAGGGGCCGTGGTAAGGCTCCGTTTTCTGGATCTGGTGCACCAGGCCCAGCACATGGTTGCGGAAGAGGACGATCTTCAGGTCCATCCCCGCGCACCGCACTGCTGCCAGCTCGTTCATGGCCATCTGGAAAGATCCGTCGCCGCAGATGACGATGGTCTGCCGGTCCGGCAGGGCCACCTTCACGCCCACCGCCGCCGGCAGGGCGTAGCCCATGGTGCCCAGGCCACCGCTGGTGAGGAGCCGTCCGTGCTTCTGGGGCAGATACTTGCACGCGAAGATCTGGTTCTGGCCCACATCCACACACACCACCGCGTCGTCATCCAGCAGGCGGCCCAGCTTGCGCAGCACGGTGCCCGGGAACACGGAGCCGTCCCGGTGGGGGAACACCCGCTCCAGCTCCGCCCGGCGGTACTCCTTGAGCTGCTCGCGCCACTGGGCGTCGTCCGGCGGGGGGACCTGCAGCGCCAGCAGCTGCTGCAGAATTACCTTCACATCGCCCACCAGGGGGATGGCCGCCTGCATATTTTTGCCGATCTCCGCCGGGTCCACGTCGATGTGGATGGTGGCCATGCGGCGCTGGATCTCCTCCGGGGAGATGATGGCCCGGTCCGCCACCCGGCTGCCCACCATGATGAGGAGGTCCGACTTGGCCAGGGCCTTGTTGGCGCAGCGGTTGCCGTGGGCACCGATCATGCCCAGGTTCAGGGGATGGTCCGTGGGAAGCACGGACAGGCCCATCATGGTTTTGACCACCGGGATGGAGTACCGCTCCGCCAGCTCCACCAGCTCGTCCCGGGCATCCGCCAGCCACACGCCGCCGCCGGCGCAGATCACCGGCTGATGGGACTTGGAGATGGCCTCCGCCACCCGCTTGATCTGCAGATCGTTGCCACGGACGGAGGGCTTGTAGCCCCGGATGGAGACGCTCTCAGGGAACTCCACGTTCTCCACCACCTGGGTCTGGATGTCAATGGGAATGTCGATGAGCACCGGGCCGGGGCGGCCGGTGGAGGCGATGAGAAACGCCTCCTTGATGACCCGGGGCAGCTGGGCGGCGTCCTTGACCAGGTAGTTGTGCTTGGTGAACGGCGTCACCGCGCCGGTGATGTCCACCTCCTGGAAGATGTCCCGCCCCAGCAGGCTGCTGGGCACCTGGCCGGTGATGGCCACCATGGGAATGGAGTCCATATACGCCGTGGCGATACCGGTGATGAGGTTGGTGGCGCCGGGACCGGAGGTTACCATGCACACGCCCACCTTGCCGCTGACCCGGGCGTAGCCCGAGGCCATGTGGCCGGCGTTCTGTTCCGTCCGCACCAGGGTATAGCCCATCTCCGGCGCGTCCCGCAGCACGTCCACCGCCGGACAGATGGTGGCGCCCGCGTAACCGAAGATATGATCCACGCCCTCCCGCCGGAGTCCCTCCAGCAGGATCTGCGCACCTGTCAGTTCCATAGTCACATCCCCCTTTTTCCGCGATGATTTGAAAAAAGCCTGCGGTTCGTTGGTCGAACCGCAGGCTTTTGGGTAAACGTTGTAATGATCCGGCTTGCGCCGCTTCCGCGATGGAAAACCGGTTTTGCGTCCCCTGCTTCAGGCATGACCAAATGCACTATTCTCTTCCCGCACCAGAAGTACCAGTACCAGGACCAGAATAATGTTCAGAGCCAGAATGCCAATGTGAGCGGACAGCAGCATCATGTTAGAAACCCTCTCATCGTTTGGTTGGGTTTATTATACAAGCCCACCCCTCGAAATACAACCAAAACCTGTTTTTCGCCGCCGATTTTGTGCCATATCACCAATTCAATTCTCATTCATTTTTTTCAATTGTATAAATCAACCAATTGCGCAACCGATTACGTTTGAGCCGCCCTCATGGTTGTCCAGAGGCCGAAGCAGACAACGCCCCTTGCTTTTCTGCCGCCGGACCGGTATGATGAAGGGGACAGAAGCGGTGCGATGCGCCGCCCGATCCGACGAGGGAGGGATGCGCATGACGCGCCAGGAACTGAAGGAGACCGCCATGGCCATGCGGGAGCGGGCCTACTGCCCCTACTCTCATTTTTCTGTGGGCGCCGCGCTGGAGTGCGCCGACGGGTCCGTGTTCACCGGATGCAACATTGAAAATGCCGGCTTTTCCCCCACCATCTGCGCCGAGCGCACCGCCGTGGCCAAGGCCGTCAGCGAAGGACACACCGACTTCGTGCGCATCGCCGTGGCAGGGTCCGGTCCGGACCACTGCGTCCCCTGCGGCGTGTGCCGCCAGGTGCTCCAGGAATTCGCCCCGGACCTGGAGGTCTTGTGCCTGAACAGCAGGGGAGAGGAACTGACGCTGACGCTGCGGGAGCTGCTGCCTCACAGCTTTGACGCAGCCTTTCTGCCCAAGTCCACCTAATAAAAAGACGCCGGACCCTGTGTGGTCCGGCGTCTTTTTCACTCCGCCTCCTGCAGCACCAGATCCCGACTGGCCTCCATGTGGCGGCGCACCGCCGAGAAGGCCGCCATGTCGTCCCGGCCCCGGCTGGCCCGCACGGCCTCCGTGATGGCCCGGTGCTCCGCCAAGGCCACCGCCCGGCGGTTGGGGCTCTGGAAGCTTTTGCGGGCAATGACGGACATCCGGTAGTTGTAGCTTTCAAAAAGGGAGAGAAATTCCCGGTTCCCCGCTGCCTCCACCAGCAGCCGGTGGAAGGCCAGATCCGCTTGCCAGTAGGCCTCGATGTCCGCCTGCTCCTCCAGCTCCGCCATGTGGGCGTTGGCCGCCTCCAGCGCCGCCAGACGGGCAGCGCCCTCCGGCGTATCCTTCCGGTGGGCCAGATGCAGCACGCAGAAGCCCTCCACGGCGGTACGCAGCTGGTACGTCTCCCAGATGTCCTCCTGGGACATCCGGTGGAGCCGGAAGCCCTTGCTGGGCAGGATGTCCACCAACCGCTCCTGGCTCAGCCGCACCAGGGCGTCCTTCACCGGCGTGCGGGAGATACCGATCATGGCGGCCAGCTTCGTCTCCGAATAGATCTGGTCCTCCGCCAGCTCCCCGGTCACGATCTGCTCCCGGATATGGGCGTAGGCCTCCTCCTGCAAAAAGCGATATCCCGCCATGGCGCAGCTCCTTTCTCGTGCTTCCGATCTGAACGGATCGGTCCTGGTGGTAGTTTATCAGAATCCCGGTATACCGTTCAAGTGCTTTTTCCACAAATGGAAAACATTTTTTTGTGAAACTCTCCGGTTTTTTGCCGGTTTTCAAAAAAATCCAGGTTTCCCCTTGACCGGTATACCGGTATACTATATACTGTTTTCCGGAAAACGCAACAGCGCCGGTCCCTTGCGCAAGTCTTGCACGGCGCAGGCAAACGGTGACGCGGCACATGCCCGGCGGGCATGGATTTTTAAAGGAGGATGTTTCATATGAGCAAGATCGGTTTCATTGGCCTGGGCATCATGGGCCGTCCCATGGCCACCAACCTGGTGAAGGGCGGACAGGACGTGATGGTCAGCGACCTCAACGCCGCCCTGGTGGAGGAGCTGTGCGCCCTGGGCGCATCCTCCGGCACCTACGCGGAGCTGGCCCGTGCCTGCGACGTGATCTTCACCATCCTGCCCACCGGCGCCATCGTCCGGGAGGTGCTGTTCGGGGAAAACGGCGTGGCCTCCGGCCTCACCGCCGGCAAGGTGGTGTGCGACATGTCCAGCGTCACCCCCGGCGAGTCCCAGGAGTGCTACCGCCGCCTCAAGGAGATGGGCGTGGGCTTTGTGGACGCCCCCGTCTCCGGCGGCGAGCCCGGCGCCATCGCCGGCACCCTGGCCATTATGTGCGGCGGCGATGAGGCGGACTTTGAAAAGCTCCTGCCCGCCTTCGAGATCATGGGCAGCAGCGCCCTGCTCATCGGCGGCCCCGGCGCCGGCAGCGTCACGAAGCTGGCCAACCAGATCATGGTGAACCTGAACATCGCCGCCGTGTCCGAGGCACTTGTGCTGGCCACCAAGGCGGGCGTGGACCCCATGAAGGTCTATCATGCTGTCCGGGGCGGTCTGGCCGGCAGCACCGTGCTGGACGCCAAGGCTCCTATGATGTGCCGGCGGGATTTCAAGCCCGGCGGGACCATCCGGGTCAACCACAAGGACATCAAGAACGTCCTGGCCACCGCCCACGAGATCGACGTGCCCCTGCCCCTCACCGCCCAGCTCTTTGAGATCCAGCAGGCCCTGAAGGTCTCCGGCCACATGGATGACGACCACTCCGGCTATGTCCAGTACTTCGAGCAGCTGGCGGGCGTCACCGTCCGCTCCGACGAAGCCTGAGCCAACAAGGAGGGAGCCGCTATGGAACAGACCATTTCCGCAGATATCCTTACCTCCTTTCCCGCCGTGGATGAGGCGGCAGTGGACGCGCTGCTGCGCGCTGAGATCGACCGGGACGACACCAAGTTCATCGTCCTGGACGACGACCCCACCGGCGTGCAGACCGTCCATGACATCTCCGTGTACACCGACTGGTCCGTGGAGAGCATCAAAAGCGGCCTGACGGAGCCCCAGAAGGTCTTTTACATCCTCACCAACAGCCGCGGCCTGACGGCGGAGCAGACCACCGCCGTCCACAAGGAGATCGCCGCCAACATCGTCGCCGCCGCCCGGGAGACCGGGAAGAAGTATCTGGTGATGAGCCGCAGCGACTCCACCCTCCGGGGCCACTTCCCCCTGGAGACGGAGCTGCTGCGCCAGGGTCTGGCAGAGGGCGGCCTGCAGGTGGACGGAGAGATCCTGTGCCCCTTCTTCAAGGAGGGCGGCCGCTTCACCATCGGCAACACTCACTATGTGAAATACGGCGACGAGCTGGTACCCGCCGCCCAGACGGAGTTCGCCAAGGACAAGACCTTCGGCTATTCCCACTCCGACATCCCCGCCTACATCGAGGAAAAGACCGGCGGCGCCTATGGCGCCGGGTCCGTCACCTGCATCTCCCTGGAGGAGCTGCGCGGCCAGGACTATGACGCCATCGTCGCCAAGCTCATGGCCGTCACGGACTTCGGCAAGGTGTGCGTCAACGCCGTGGACTACTGCGACGTGAAGGTGTTTGCCGTGGCCCTCTACCGGGCCATGGCCCAGGGCAAGACGTTCCTGTTCCGCACCGCCGCGGGACTGGTGAAGGTGGTGGGCGGCATCACCGACATCCCCCTGCTGCGCCGCCAGGACATGGTCACAGTGGACACCCACACCGGCGGCGTGGTGGTGGTAGGCAGCCACACCCAAAAGACCACCGCCCAGCTGGAGGCCCTGCTGCAGCTTTCCTGCGTGGTGCCCATCCAGTTCAACAGCGACCTGGTGCTCCAGGGCGACGAGGCCTTCTACGCCGAGGTGGATCGGTGCGTGGCGCTGGAAGAGGAGGTCATCCGCTCCGGCAAGGTGGCGGTGTGCTTCACCAGCCGCAAGCTCCTCACCGTGGAAAACGACACGCCGGAAAGCGCTCTGATGCGCTCCGTGAAGATCAGCGACGGCGTGCAGAGCCTGGTGGGCCGGCTGAAGGTCACCCCCGCCTTCATTATCGCCAAGGGCGGCATCACCTCCAGCACCGTGGGCACCGAGGCCCTGGGGGTGAAGAAGGCCAACGTGCTGGGCCAGATCTGCCCGGGCATCCCCGTCTGGCAAACGGACGAGACCAGCAAGTTCCCCAAGATCCCCTATGTGATCTTCCCCGGCAACGTGGGCGACGCGGACACGCTGCGCCAGGCCGTGGAGATTCTCACCGAAGCTTAAACAGCCATAAGATTGCGAAGGCGCCCCTCCCGTGGTACAATACAGCCACGGGAGGGGCGCTTTATGAATCTCAACCAGCTGAAATACTTCGTGGCGGTGGCGGAGCAGCAGAGCTTCACCAAGGCCGCCAAGCAGTTCTATCTCTCGCAGACCGCCATCAGCCAGCAGGTCCGGGCCCTGGAGGACACCCTGGGGGTGCAGCTTTTGGATCGGGACAGCCGTCCGGTGGGGCTGACCCCGGCAGGCAGCGTATTTTTTCCGGAGGCCAAGGCCATCCTGGCCCGGATGGACGCGGCGCTGAACCTGGCCCGGGACGCCTCCACGGGGCTGGCAGGCTCCCTGCGGGTGGGCTACACCAAGGGCTATGAGCGCAGCGACCTGTCCAACACGCTGCGCTCGTTCCATCTGGAGTACCCCAACGTCCTCATCACCTGCTACCGCTGCGACACCGACGTGCTGGCGGCAGGGCTTTTGAACGGGGAGTATGACATCATTTTCACCTGGGACAGCACCAACATCCGCACGGAGGCGGTGGAGGTGCGGGTCATCGAGCAGGTCCCGCTGATGGTGGCGCTGTATGCCAGCCATCCCCTGGCCCACCGCCAGGCCCTGCGGCGGACGGAGCTGCGCAACGAGTCCATCCTCTACATGTCTCCCTCCGCCACCGGCGACTCCTACGGAGACTCCTACTTCATGGGCCTCTACCGCCAGGCGGGCTATCAGCCCAATATCCTGCTGCGGTCCAACGATGTGGAGAGCATCTTGATGATGGTGGCGGCGGAGGAGGGGGTGTCCATTCTGCCCGCCTACTGCACCGACAAGCTCACCAATGCCGACAATCTGGTGTTCGTGCCCCTGATGGGGGCGGAGGAATCCGAGGAGATTCTGGCGGTGTGGCGGAAGGCTGATGAGAGCCCGCCGCTCCGTCATTTCATCCGGTGGCTTTAAAAATATTTTTGTGCAACGATATGCCCTCTTTCGTCATCCGGCGAAGGGGGCGTATCTGCATTAATGAGGAGAACTCCAATCCTGCAGGAAAACAGAGGAGGGCATATGGAAAAAACCACACATTACGAACTGAACCAATGGGCAGGGGAGGACCGCATCATGCGGGTGGACTTCAACGCCGACAACGAAAAGCTGGACGCGGCGCTGTATCAGCTATCCCAGGCCCAGACCGCCCAGGGCGCCGCCCTGGAAACGGAGCGCCGGAGCCGGGAGGACCAGGATACCGCCATCCGGCAGGAATTTGCAGCCGGGGACACCGCAGCCCGGCAGGCCGCAGCTGCGGAGGATACCGCCATCCGGCAGGAGATGTCCCAGCAGGCCGCGGCCATCCGCAGCGAGCTGGCGGCGGGAGATGCGGCGGTGGAGGCGGCCAACTCTCTGATAAGGCTGGCCCGTATCGTTACGGAGCAGGACGCGGCACAGGTGGATGTGAATATCAGCGGCTACGACCTGTCCAAGTACACGGAGCTGATCCTGGTCCCGTATGTCCGCAGCGACGCTTCCGTGATCTATGTGCGGGTCAACACCCTCAGCGACAACATCTACCAGGATTTCCGGGGCGATCACAGCACGGTCCTCACCTTTTTTTACGACTATGACTATGGCTATGTGATGCCGGTGCGCCTCACGGCCACCAATCGCCTCACCTGTCCGTCAGCTACCTTTCCAACCTACGTCCCGTCCAGCTTCGTTCCCCCTGACGGAGACATCACGCTGAATCTGTACGGAGACGGCGGCCAGCCGCTTTCGGCAGGCAGTGAAATTATTTTGTATGGGGTGAGAAAATGACCATTGATGTACTGGTATGCCGGGCCGACGGGTCCCAGATCCTGGAGCAGCGGGAAGTCCCGGACAACTATTTTGATGTGCAGGAGACGGAAGCAGCGCCTCAGGCCTGAAGCAGCAGCCCCCGCGCCGGAAGGCGCGGGGGTTGCTTTGCTGTTTCCTTCAGTTCCTCTGCCGTCCAGGCAGCGCTTTGATCAGCGGTTATACACCCAGTACACACCGGTCAGCTCTGCGCTGGAGTTATAGGTGTAGAACACCTGCGCGTAGTAATTCTTCGTACCCACCTTGTCACTGCGGACACCGCTGATGCTGGAGGTCCGCAGATTGCCGTCGGCATCCACGCGGAAGAACACGCAGTCCTTGGCGGTGTAGTAGGCGGCACCGTTGAAGTCGATGCAGTTGCCGGAAACCTTGTCCACATAGCCGCCGTTGGCCACAGACTCCACCTTGTCCTTCATGTCCACCGTGTAGAAGCCGTTGCTGACAGAGTAGCTGTCCAGCGCCACGCTGGCACCGCTCTTGAGGTAGGTGATGACGCCGGCGGTCTTGGACCCGCTGGCCGTGGAACCGTTGAACGTGCCGTCGGTGGCATCCAGCATGACGCCGTCCTTCACCAGTTCACCGTCTACCACTGCGTCAAAGACATAGTACTTGTCGGAGGAGGTCTCCACCATGGCGGCATTGGTGTTGCCCACCAGGAAAATGACCTTGTCGCTGCCGGTATTCACTTCCACACCGCTGTCAGCCAAATCAATATAGACCAGCTTCTGGAAGGTGCCGGTACCGTAAGCAGAATAGGCGTCCACCGCGCCGGGCGTATTGACAGTGCCGTTTGTGATGGTGGGGATGCCCTTAACGCCCTCAAAGACCTTGAACTTGCCGCCCTGATCCTTGATGATGATCACTGTGGCGCTGTTGACCTTCAGCGCTTTGCCGCCCAGGCTGATATTGGTGTCCCCGTTTTTGGTCAGGGCGGTGCTGGCGGTGCCGCTGAAGGTATCCGTACCGGCGGTGGGATCGGTCAGGACCGTCTCACCCTTGGAGTTGGTCTTATAAGTGACCCACTGGCCCACCAGGCCGTCGCCGAAGCTGCTGGTGGTGGCCTTGCCCTTGCCGTAGTTCTTGTCGGTGGTCACCACCTTGGTGGTGCCGTCGGTAAACAGCAGGTAAGCCTGGTACTTGTCGCCGGCCAGCGCGCTCTCCACGCCGGCATTGAGGACCAGCGCGTAGTTCTTCAGGTTGTCCTCGCCCTCCTTGGCATACAGCACATAGCCGTTCTTGTCCATATAAACGGTGGACTGGGTGCCGATGTCGGAGGAGCCATAGACATTGACCTTCTTGGCGCCGTACTCGTAGGCCTTGCCGCTCATGGTGAACTTTTTGTTGGTGGTAAAGCTCTCCACGTTGCCGGTGACCGTCTCGGCAGCCACGACGCTTTTCACGGCATTGTCCTTCAGAGAATAGGTGAAGGTGACGATGTCGCCCACCTTGAACGCGTCAGTGTCGAACTTTTCATTGGCCAGCACATGGCGGCTGCCGGTATCGGCATCGCTGCCGTAAGCCTTCTCGTCCACCAGGGTGCCCAGCTCAACATAGGCATCCCGCTTGGTGGTGGCCTTTTCAGCGCTTACGATCTCTCCCACATAGGTGTTGGTGATGGCAATGATACGGTCCTCCTTGAAGACCTCAACGATGGCGCCGTTGCCCTCGCCGATCTTGCTGTCCTCCTCGCCCTTGCGGATCACCACCTGGGAGGTGTAGTCGCCCTTGCTGTCCTTGGCGTCATACTTGCTGTGGTTGTAATCGTGGGCCGCAATGCCGTCCACGTACACGGTGAAGGTGCTGTTGCCGGTCAGTCCCACATCGCTGTAAATGTCCGCCTCAGAGGTATCCTTGGTGTACTTGGCATCCGCAGCTTTGGAATAGGTACCGATCTTATCGGACTTGTAGAACCAGGTATTGGAGGGACGGCCGAAGGCATCGCTGACATCCTTGTTCAGGGAGAGCTTGCTGAAATAGCGCTCGGCAAACTGCACGATGCGGTCGCCGGCAACGATGTTGTCCTTACCGGCACCCTCGTCATCATCCCACTTCCGCTCACCGGTGACGCTCACCTGGGCGTCGCCCACCACGATATTGGTGCTGGAGCCGTAGCGGACCATATTGGCAGACAGGGTGTTGAAGGCATACAGGCAGGCCTCTTCACGGGTCACGGCCTTCAGGCCGTTGAAGTCGTTGGCCAGGCCCTTGTCCAGGCCGATGCCCAGAGCGGTCTTGGCCACCTGCACGGACCAGTTGGCGCCCACATAGCCCTCACGCTGGGAGTCGTAGCCCAGCGCACCCAGCAGCATCTTCATGAATGCGTAGCTGGTCAGGGTACCGGTGGGCCGGAAAGTGCCGTCATCATAGCCGGAGATGATCTTCTGCTTGGCACAGTAAGCGATGTAGCCGGCAAAAGTGTTGGTGACGGGAACGTCCTTGAACGGGGCAGTGTCGGCAGACAGCGCCGCCGCAGTGGTGGGGCCCAGCAGCAGATTGCAGATGATCTTGGCTGCCGCACCGCGGGTCAGAGTGGCGTCGGGATTGAAGCTGCCGTCGGTGTAACCGTCGACAACCCCAATGGCGGAGATCACGTCAACAGCTTCCGTATACTGGATCTTGCCGTTGTCCGTGAAGTCCTTGGCGCCGGCGCTGATGGTGAACAGAGACAGCGTCATCACCAGCGCCAAAGCCAGAGAAAGGAACTTCTTCATGGGGATGTTTCCTCCTTGTAATATATTGCGGTCACGCCGATGCTCCACGTCGTCTCCGGGAGGATGGGGTCGGGGGCTAGCCTGCCCGTACCCGCAGGCCGGCAGGAAAGTGCCGGCGCTGTCCGCATGGTCACATTACACAAAAACCCCCCTGATTGCAATGGTTTGACGTCTCTTTTAACCGAAGTGAAATCCGCCGTGCCATTGGATGCGGCAGTTTGCCGCGCAATCGTAACCGCTGTGATTTTTGAAAAGCGAGGCGCCGCCGCAGGGCGGCGCCCCACTTTTCAAATACACTCCTTGCGCAGATCCTCCTTTCGGCACAGCCGGTACCGCTGTCCCTCCTGGATCAGCACGCCGCCCTCCACCAAACGGCGCAGGATCACGCTGCACTGCTGAGGCCGCACCCGCAGCAGCGCGGCGATGTCCTGACGGTAGGCAAATTCCGCCTGCTCCAGATATGCACGGATGGCGTCCGGCTGCTCCTGCGGCGGCACCACCGTACCGGCCAGATAATAGCGCCCTCCCACCCGTACCATCCGTCCCTGCTCCGCCAGCCGCCGGAGCCGGCTGTAGGCCGCCGTCCGGGACAGGCCCAGCAGCACCATCGCCTCCCCCCGAGACACCGAACCCGCCTCTGCCGCCCGGGCTAGCAGCGCCGCGTCGCTGTTTTCCTGATTCTGGCTCCGGCGCAGATCCATCAGCCGCATTTCTTCCATGCCGCCCCGGATCAGCGCCGCCCGGACCAGTCGGGACAGCCGGGGCAGGTCCAGCGGACGCCGGGACCGCTCCGTCAAAAGCACGTGGGGATCGTCCCCCGGCGCACGGCGCTCCTGCTCATCCATCAGCAATCGGCGCACGGCACTGGTCATCTGGACTTCCCGGTCCGAAAGGATCAGCCGGTTGCCCGCCCAGTCCACCTGCTCCCACCGCAGCGCCGCGATCTCTCCGGCCTGCAGTCTCATCTGCCATGTCAGCCACAGCGCCATTCCCGCCGCGGTCCGCTTTTCCGCCTGCAGGATCTTCCACAGCTTGAACTCATCCACTGTCTCAGCGGGGTCCGCTTTTTTCCGGCAGGGAACGACATTGGGAAATCGTACCTGCAGCGCCGCCACAGCCACGCCGCTGATCCGGGCCACCGCCGGCCAGTCCTTCTCTTCCAGCTGCCGCAGGATCCAGTCATACCGCAGATCCATCAGCTGTACGCCGGAAAGCCCGCCCCGATCCAGCATCTGACGGGCCAGCCGGGAGATGGACTCCGGCTGCATCCCCCCGCCGGAGCGCTCTGAGGCCACCACATAGCTGCTTCTGCTCCCCCGGGCCTCATAAAACCGCCACAGCCATGTCCGGAATTCCGTGGGCAGAGGGACCGTCCGGTCCGGAAGCTCCAGACGTTCATCCTGGAAGGAAACCTGCTCCCACCGCAGCGCCGCGATCTCGTCCCGGGTCAGTCCCGCCTGCCACGCAAGACGCAAAACGGCTCCTCCACAGCACAGCTGCTCCCGTTCCAGCAACAGCCGGAGCGCAGCGCCATCCGGCCGTTTTCCGCAAGTCTCTCTCATGACGCGCTCCTTTCCGCCGATGGCCCGTGATGTTACGATTGCATAGCAAATCAGGCGACCTTTCTCAAAAACGCTACCCTGCGGCGCCTCACTCCTCGGGGATATCCGCCTGTACCCCGCTGAGATCCCAGCAGCCGCAGCTGGCGATGATGCCGCCGGTAAGACGCCCGTCCCGCACGGTGAGCAGCGCATCATACGGTACCACTCCCGCCGACGCCCGCAATGTCCCGGTCAGCAGGTACTTATCCTGCGCCAATACGCTTCCGGAGAATCCGCTGCGATGTCCCACCAGATTGAAATAGCCCGATACCACGCCGGACTCCTCCTGCAGTACCAGCTCCCCGGTACGGGGCCCCATCTGGCTTTGCAGGATCACTTTGTAGCTGACTTTTTTCATGTTGCTTTCCCCCTGTCTGTGACGCACATGGTATCATGGAAAAATTTTTTAAAAAAAGGTCTATTTTGTGAATAACGTCTGTTTTTTGACAAATGTTTAGATTTTGTCAAAAAAATCAGGCGGGAGAACATCCCGCCCGATTCTCGTCCGGCTCGTCACCGACCTTGATTTTTCCATGCCGCCCCCAGTGCCGCCTGGCAGATCCACCGCTCCAGCTCACTGCACAGCTGCTCCGGCGGCTGCGTCAGCTCACCGCACACCCAGGCTTCCAGCAGTGAGAGCAGCACGCCCGCCGTCACCTCCGTCCGGGCGCACAGCTGCTCCGGCGACAAGGCTTCGCCGGCACGCTGGGTATAGTACTCGGTCATCCGCCGGGCCAGGACCTCTGCCGCTCCGCCCAACGCCCGGCGCAGCTGCCTGGGCGGCGTCCTCCACAACGCCAGGTAATATGCCCGGTTTTCCTCCGTGTACCACAGCAGGTCCCGCAGCGCCTGCCGGACCGTTAGGCAGCTTTCCTGCCTCCGGCGCAGCTGTTCCCGCTCCCGGTCCACAGACCATTCAAAAAGCTCATACACATCGGTGAAATGGTAATAAAAGCTCTGGCGCCGGATACCGCATTGCTCCGCTACCTCCCGGACCCGGATCTGGTCCAGAGGCTTTGTGCAAAGCAGCGTCCTCAGCGCCGCGCACAGCTGCTCACGGGTCCGGGTGTCCCGATAGCCGGGGTTTTGTTGTGTGCGTTCCATGGAGATCCTCCTTTCCGGTGCCGCGCCAGCAGGGGATGTGGATACAAGACCTGAAACCGCCGCGGCTGGACATCATCCGCCACCTGCGGCCGGCGCTTCTCATTCCCCGGTGCACAAGGACCGCAGAAGCTCCACCGCCTCGTCCATCAGGCGGGAGAGAGACAGGGACTGGGTCCCCGCCACCAGGTTGTTGCAATGATTCACCGGCAGCAGCAGCTTTTTGGCCGGGCTGCTGCCCACTGCCACCGCCATGGCCGCGGTGATCTCCCCCATCAGGGAGTCTGCCGCCAGGATGCCGATGGGGCCGGCAATGATATCGGCGCTGCGGCAGGCCACCAGCACCGCGTTCTCTCCGGTGGCGCCGGCCTCCGCCCCCGCCTTGAGCATGGCGGAGGTGGCAATGGCATTGGTGCCCACCGCCGTGATCCGGCAGGGCAGCCCCGCAGCCACGACCCGCTCCACAAACAGCTGGCCCATCCGGCCGCTTTGCCCGTCGATCACCACTACGTTCATCTCGTTACCTCCCAACAAGTCTGCCGTCTCCATATCCCGCCGGACCGGAGAACGGACCGCAATGATGTCATTATAGCACCATCCGCTTTTGCGGAGCAAGACCCGACAAAAACGTGCCGCCTGCGCCGGGATCCGCCGTCCCTCGCCGCCGTTTTGCAAACTTTCGGGAATTTCCGGGCCCCTCGACAAAATGGGACAGGAACCGCCCTTGATTTTGTGTATGATACCCGTAGAAGCTTCCACATCTTGTGTTCACTGAGAAAGGACGTGCACTATGGAACCCATTTCCAAGGAATATCTGCTGCTGTTCAACACCATTACCGACACGCTGGAGGCCCTGGATCAGCTGCGCCAGCGCCTTCTGGAGGCTCAGCAGCAGGCGGAGGCACTGTACATCGCGGACGCCGCGGAAACGCCGGAGACAGCCCGGACAGCCTGATATGTTGCATTTGCCCGGGACGACGGCCGCGAAGCGTGGTATACTGAATATATTATAAACTGCCGCGCAAGGAGGCCCGCCATGCTGCACATCGGATGTCACCTCTCCTCCTCCCGGGGCTTTGCCGCCATGGGGCGGCAGGCGCTGGACATCGGAGCGGATACCTTTCAGTTTTTTACCCGCAATCCCCGGGGGAGCCGGGCCAAGGAGGCCGACCCCGCCGACGCCGCCGCACTGATGACGCTGCTGCAGGAGAAGGGGTTCGCGCCCATCATCGCCCACGCTCCCTACACCCTGAATCTCTGCGCCGCAGACGAGGAACGGCGGAGCTTCGCCCGGGAGGTGCTCTCCGACGACCTGCACCGCATGGAACTGCTGCCGGGACAGTACTATAACTTCCATCCCGGCAGCCATGTGGGCCAGGGGACGGCGGCAGGGGCCGCCCACATCGCCCGGGCGCTGAACGCCGTCCTCTGGCCGGAGATGACCACCACCGTGCTGCTGGAGACGATGGCCGGCAAAGGCAGCGAGGTAGGCGGCCGTTTCCAGGAGCTGCGGGAGATCCTGGATCAAGTGGAGCTGGCGGAACGGGTAGGGGTCTGTCTGGATACCTGCCATGTCTCCGACGCCGGATACGATCTCATCGGAGATCTGGATGCCGTCCTCACGGAATTTGACCGGGTAGTGGGCCTTTCCCGTCTGAAGGCCATCCATCTCAACGACAGCCTCAATCCCCCCGGCAACCGCAAGGACCGCCATGCCCGCATCGGAGAGGGCTGCATCGGCACGGAGGCTCTGGCCCGGGTGGTACGCCATCCGGCACTGCGGGATCTGCCCTTCTGCCTGGAGACGCCCAACGAGCTGCCCGGCTATGCCGCTGAGATCGCGCTGCTGCGCCGTCTGGCAGAGGAATGACCTGCCTGCGTAAAAAGCCGCGTCCGGTCCCCAGCTTCCGCTGAGGACCGGACGCGGCTTTGGTTTTTGAGGGAAAGGAACCCTCAGTCGTAGCGCAGCGCGTCGATGGGGTTGAGCATGGCCGCCTTCTTGGCGGGCAGATAACCGAAGATGATGCCGATGCCGGTGGACACGCAGAAGGCCACCGCCACCGCCAGCAGCGTGGGAGAGACGGTAATGGGCGTATCCGGCATGATACTGGCCACCACGGAGGTGGCGGCGGCAGAGAGGGCATAGCCCAGGCCGATGCCCAGTACGCCGCCCAGGGAGGAGGTGGTGGCCGCCTCGATGACGAACTGGCGCATGATGGCGCTTTCCTTGGCGCCCAGGGCCTTGCGGATACCGATCTCCCGGGTCCGCTCCGTGACGGACACCAGCATGATGTTCATGATGCCGATGCCGCCCACCACCAGAGAGATCGCGGCGATGCCCGCCAGGATGTAGATGATCATGTTCACCATGCTTTCCATCTCTTCCACCAGCTCGGCCATGCTGGTGACGGTGTAGGCATCGTCATCGGAAAAGATAGCGTAGAGCTTCTCCTCCACCAGCGCCTTGGCCTCGGAGATGTGGTCCGTGTCCTGAACGGTGATGGTGTAGTTGGAAAGGGTACCGGTGAAGCTCAGCCGGGAGGCGGTGGAGTAGGGGACATAGACGCAGTCATCGCTGCCGCCCTCCTCCAGTTCCGTGTCCTGCATCTCCAGCACGCCCACGACGGTGAAGGTGGTACCGCCGATCTTCAGAGTCTGGCCTACGGCATTGCCTCCAAAGTAGGCCATATTCAGATACTGGCCCACTACGCAGACCTTCTTCCGGTCGGCCACATCCGTATACTGGAGCCCGCGGCCCTGGGCCACGGCGGATCCCTTCATGGAGAAGTAGTCCTCGCTGACGCCGGTGATGGAGGCCGTGGAGTGGGTGTCGGACCCGATCTTCACGGCGCCCCCCATGGTGACGGTGGGGGAGATCTGCTTGAGGGTGTCGGTATTGTCCGCTACCAGCTGATACATCTCCTCCTCGGAGACGCTGCGGGACGAGCCCCGGCCCACGATCATCACCGTCAGGGTGTCGGTGCCCATGTCGGCGAAGCTCTCTTCGATGTAGCCCCGCATGCCGTTGCCCAGGCCCACGATGACGATCACCGCGCACACGCCGATGATGATGCCCAGCATGGTGAGGAAGGTACGCATCTTGCTGCCCAGGATGTTCTTGACGGCCAGCTGAAAGGTCTCCGCAAGGCTCATGCACCCGCCCCCTTTCCCAGGCCCATGCCGGCGGCGCCGGGCGTCACCACCGCCCGGGGATCGTGGGCGTCGCCGTCGTAGATCACCCGTCCGTCCTCCAGGCGGATGATCCGCTGGGCCTGGACGGCGATGGAGTTGTCATGGGTGATGAGGACCACGGTGTTTCCCGCGGCATGGAGCTGCTGGAGCATGGCCAGCACCTCCCGGCCGGTGTGGGAATCCAGGGCGCCGGTGGGCTCATCCGCCAGGATCACCGCCGGCTCTCCCGCCAGGGCCCGGGCGATGGACACCCGCTGCTGCTGGCCGCCGGAGAGCTGGGAGGGCTTGTGCCGGAGCTTGTCGCCCAGGCCCACCAGCTCCAGGGCCAGCTTGGCCCGCTCCCGCCGCTCGGCCCTTGGCATGCCGGCATACATCAGCGGCACCTCCACGTTTTCCAGCAGCGTCAGCTTGGGCAGGAGATTATACTGCTGAAAGATGAAGCCCAGCATCTTGTTGCGGACCTCCGCCAGCTGGTTCTTGTTCATCTTTCCCACATCCTGTCCGCCCAGCAGATAGGTGCCGGAGGTGGGGACGTCCAGGCAGCCGATGATGTTCATGCAGGTGGACTTACCCGAACCGGATTGACCCACGATGGCCACGAACTCCCCTTCCTGGACCTGCAGGGAGATGTGGTCCGCGGCCCGGATCAGAGTGTCGCCCATCTGATAGGTCTTGCACACATCGCGGAATTCAATGAGGGCGCTCATCTCAGAACCCTCCCGGTCCGCCGCCCATGCCGCCTCCGCCGGAAGGCATCCCGCCGGAGGGCATCCCACCGGAGGGCATTCCGCCGGAAGGCATTCCGCCGCCCATAGCGGCGCCCATCATCATACCGGAGCCGCCGGAGGAAGTCTGGAGATAGGCCACGGTGTCGCCCTCCTGCAGTCCGGAGAGGATCTGGATATAGCTCTCGTCGCTGACGCCGGTCTCCACAGAGACATAGACATATCCTTCCGGGGCCTCCTGATCCAGCGCATTGACCGCGCTGGGGGAGTCCGCGGTGACGAGGACGGTGTTGCCCCGGTTCACCGCACCGTTGGGAATGGCCATGACGCCGGAGGCCTCCTCCAGAACAATCTCCGCGTCCACGTTCATGCCGGGCAGGAGCCCGTCGGTCTCGTCGATGCGGACGGTGACGGGGTAAGTGGTGATGCCGCCGGAGGTGGTGCCCGCCACGGACACCTTGGTCACCACGCCGGTGTAGGTCTGACCCTCCACGGCGTCGGCGGTGATATTCACGGTCTGGCCCACCGCCACGGCGCTGATGTCCAGCTCGTCGATGCTCATGGTCATTTCCAGATAGCTCAGGTCATAGATGGTGCACAGCGTCCCGGAGGAGCCTCCTTCGATCTTGTCGCCGGCCTTGGCCGTCTTGGTGATGACCGTGCCGGAGATAGGCGCGGTGATCTGATAGTCGGACAGCTTATCCTGGGCGTTCTGGAGGGTGGTCTGGGCGTTGTTCAGGCTGATCTGGGCATTGTCGATCTGATCGTCCACGCTGGTGCCGGAGATGGTGCAGATCCGGTCGCCGCTGGAGATGCTGTCGCCGGCCAGCCAGTCAAGATCTGTCACCTTGCCGGAGGTGGAGGCCGTCACCACGCTGACCTCCCCCAGCTCCACCGGTACGGTGCCGTAGCTGATATAGTTGCCGATGGAGGCGCTGGCCGTGTAGCTGGAGGTGATGAGACCGGGATTGGCCGCCTTCACCCGGACGGTGGTGAGCTGCTTGCCGGTGTCTGAGGCCGTGGTGCCGCTGGACACCTCCGTCACCGTGCCGGAGAGGGTCCCCGCCATGCCGCTGATGTAGATGGTGGCGGGCTGTCCGATGTAGAAGTCGCTGTTGTTGGCATAGGTGAAGAGGAAGTTGAAATAGAGGTCGTCGTCTCCCACGATGCGCAGAAGCTCCGTGCCGGCAGAGACGCTCTCGCCGTTTTTCACATACACCTCGCTGACGGTGCCGGTGAGGTCCGCAGTGGGGTATTTTGCCTCCAGCGCCTGGGTATAGCTTTTCTGGGCCTGGGTGACGCTGTTTTGTGCCTGGGTCTGGCTGGTGGCGGCATCAGAGGAATCCAGCGTGTAGAGCAGCTGTCCCTCCTCCACCAGATCCCCCTCCTCAAAGGTGTCGCTGAGCACTTCGCCGGAGACCAGCGTGGTCACCGTGTAGGAGTCTGCGGGCTGGAGGGTCCCGCTGGAGCTGAGGGAATTGGTGATGTTCCGGGTCTCTACCGCCGCCTCCTGATAGACTGCGGCGGCCTCCGCCTGCTGGCCGCCCATGCTCCGCAGGGCCACGCCGCCGGCGCAGAGCACCAGCACCGCCGCCAGCAGCAGAGCCACCGTCTTTTTCTTCAGCCTTTTCAGCCGGAACCGGGACGTGTTCTCCTTCTGGACCGGCTCCCGGGTCTGCAGCGCTTCTTCCATGATGTCTGATTCCTTTCCTAACTTTGATGCTCCAAGCATAGGGGAGGAAGTTAAAACCAAACTTAAATCCCCGTGGCAAATCCGCCGTTTTTTAAGGTATTCGGCAGATTTTCTCTCCAAACGGCAAAAAGATCCCGGCGGAAGATCCGCCGGGACCCTTTGCTCGCGCCGCTGCGGCGCGTATTTTTAAAAGCCGTTCTTGCGGCACACCTCCCGCTTTCCGGGCGCGGATACTCAGTCCCGCTCCTCCCAGGCCATATCCCAGAAGGCGGATTCATACCGGGAACAGGCGGTGAAGATGTCCTCCAGATTGCGCAGCTGGGCCTCGGTGTAATCCGCCGTCAGACGCTCCAGCATATCCTTCAGGATCACGTTGTTGCCGGTGTAGCGCTCCGTGATGTAGCCCCGCACCCATCTGCCGTACAGGGGGTGGTCCGGCGCGTCGGGCCGCTCTTCCACGATCCGGCGGGCGATGACCTCGTAGCTGTACGCGCAGGAGAGGATGGCGGTGAGGACCTCGGCCTCGCCGCCCTTGTAGGCCACGCTGAGCATATAGGAGGTGTAGGACCGGTTGTCCAGAGCAATGGGCGTGTGGTCCAGCTCCTCCTGGGTGATGCCGAACATCCCCATGTAGCCGTTGTGGACGTTCACCTCGCCGTCCAGGATGGCCTGGATGTACTTGGCGAAGAGCTTCATGACCTCCACGCTGTTGCTCTTGGCCACGCCCACGGCGAACACCTTGGTGTAGTCCATGAGATACCAGTAGTCCTGGATGATGTACCGCCGGAATTTCTTCACGTCCAGCGTCCCGTCCTTGAGTCCCTGGACGAAGGGCTTTTCGTGATAGCCCGCCCAGATGTCCTCTGTGGCCTTCAGCAGCCGCTCTACCGTGCTCATACCGTCCCTCCTTGCTTCACCATGGTCCGCCGCAGGACGCCCAGCGGCAGCACCGATACGATCAGAATGCTCAAAATGCCCTCGATGAGCCGGGAGGAGTTGTAGGCCAGGCTGTAGCCCCAGGCTCCCCAGCCGTCCCAGGCGTTCTGGGAATAGAAGATCACGCCGCTGAGCACATGGCCCGCGCAGCGGATCGCCACGGCCAGGGCCATGCCGCACACCGCCTTCCACCGCTTCTCCCAGCCAAATACGCCGGCATAGCCCAGGCAGGAAAAGCACACCAGCTGCTGGACGAAGATCTGTGCCCAGTGGACCGCCTGCCAGCCCGGGATCAGGATCATGGCCAGGATGCCGCACACCCAGCCCGTCAGCATGGAGAGGCGGTAATCGTACACCAGCGCCAGCAGCATCAAGGGGATCCAGGAGGCGCAGGTGATATTGGACCCGGTGGGCAGGGGGATGCGGATGGTGGCCAGCACCAGCGTCAGCGCGCATACCACGCCTCCCAGACTCAGCGCCCGGGCGTTAAGCTTCACGCCCCGGCACAGCCACACCGTGGCCGCCAGATACCCCACGGCGAACACCGCGGTAATGACGGAAGTGATCATTCCACAAACTCCCCTCTCAGCCCGAACATGTGGTTCATGGGTCCCCGGCCCCGGCCCAGGTCCAGCTGGGCGGCCAGAGCACCGGAGATGTAGGCCTTGGCCCGCTCCACCGACGTCTCCAGATCGAAGCCCTTGGCCAGATTGGAGGCAATGGCGCTGGAGAGCGTACAGCCGGTGCCGTGGGTGTTGGGATTGTCGATGCGCCGGCCTCGGAACCACCGGCCCGCGCCGTTTTGCCAGAGGAGGTCGTTGGCGTCGTTGAGGTCGTGGCCGCCCTTGCACAGTACCGCGCAGCCGTACCGCTCCCAGATGGTCCGGGCGGCCTTCTCCATATCCGCGGGGGAGGTGATGGGCATTTCCGCCAGGATCTCCGCCTCCGGGATATTGGGGGTCAGCAGCTCCGCCATGGGCAGCAGCCGCTGCCGCATGGCATCCATGGCCTCATCCTGCAAAAGCTTTGCCCCGGAAGTGGCCACCATCACCGGATCCACCACGATGTGCCGGGCCCCGTACTGGGCCAGCTTGTCGGCAATGACGGTGATGAGCGCGCCGGAGGAGACCATGCCGATCTTCACCGCGTCGGGGAAGATATCCGTGAACACGGCGTCCAGCTCCGCCGCCAGAAAGGCGGGAGTGGCCTCCAGGATGTCTGTGACGCCGGTGGTATTCTGGGCAGTGAGGGCCGTGACGGCACTCATGGCGTATACGCCGTTGGCCGTCATGGTCTTGATGTCTGCCTGGATCCCGGCGCCTCCGCTGGAATCGCTTCCAGCAATGGTCAATGCTGTTTTCATGCTGATTTCTCCTTTCTTCAACAGCACAGTTTTATCGAGCGACGCAAGGTGGTGCCCCCAATGCGCCGCCGGAAAACGGCCAAAGGGCCGTTATTCCCCTTCGCAGATGGCCCGGCTCTTTTGCAGCAGCTCCCGGGCCGCGGCGGCCACGTCCGGCGCGCCGAAGAGGGCGGAGACCACCGCCACGCCGGAAAGGCCGCAGCCCGCCAGCTGACCGATGTTGTCCCGGCTGATGCCGCCGATGGCCACCACGGGGATGTCCACCGCCTCCGCCACCGCCCGGATGGTGTCCCGGGTCAGGACGTGGGCGTCGGATTTGGTGCCCGTGGCAAAGGCCGCCCCCACGCCCAGATAGTCCGCCCCGGCGGCCTGGGCCCGGAGGGCCTCCTCCACGCTGTGGACGGACACGCCCACGATCTTGTCCGGCCCCAGCAGTGCCCGGGCCCGCCCGGCCTCCAGATCCTCCTGGCCCACGTGGACGCCGTCGGCGCCGGTCCGGACCGCGATGTCCACATTGTCGTTGATAATGCTCACCGCGCCCTTTTCCCGGCACAGCGCCACGAAGCGCTCCGCCTCTTCCAGAAAGGCCGCGTCCTCCAGGTGCTTTTCCCGCAGCTGCACCACCCCGGCGCCGCCGTCCACGGCGGCGGCCACCTGATCCAGAAGCCCTGCCGCGTCATGGGTCCAGGCCCGGTCCGTCACGGCGTACAGCCGCATCTGCTCTCCCCGAATGTTCATGAGATTCCTCCTTTGTCTCCGCAAAAAAAGCCGCGGACAAACCCGTCTTTCAGGTCTGTCTGCGGCAAAGGCGTCTTATCTCCCTACGTTGGCATGACCCAAATCAGGTTCCGGGTCGAGACCTTCACGGCCTCCTCTCAGCCCGCGCCAGCGGACTCCCCACTTGTCCGGTCCATCATACCCCCATTTTCGGTCATTTGCAACCCTTCTCTTGACATTTTTTCACCGCAGTGTCATAATACCTCCGAAAGACAGGGGAGCCGAAAGGCTGAGAGGAAGCGACCGCTTCGACCCTTTTACCTGATGTGGATCATGCCACCGTAGGGAGTCATCCGTTTCGAAAGAGACAGCGGACGCCCGCGGGCGCCCGCTGTTTTTCCCTACTGATTTTTTCTTTTGAGAGGAGGGGAGAGGGAAACGATACCGGCGCCCCGGCCATGCCGGGAGCGGACCGAGGGGGAGCGCCCTGGGTCCGGGCCATTCATATGCAGCGATGGGAAGCCGTGTTCCGGCGTGAGAGGAGGCCAGGGAGCCTCGACCGACCATTCCAGGCGGACCGTCGGTCCGCCGCCTTGCCGTGCAAGGGGAAGACGCTGCTGATCGTGTTCCCCCCACCTCATCATCTCAAAGGAGTCTGATTTTCATGAAACAGTATTCTGCCAAAAAGCTGGCCCTGGCGGGCGTCCTGGTGGCCGTGGCCGTGGCGGGAAGCACGCTGTCCTTCCCGGTGTTTTCCAGCAAGTGCGCCCCGGTGCAGCATATGGTGAACGTCCTGTGCGCCGTGTTCCTGGGGCCCTGGTACGGTCTGGCCGCGGCCTTTGCCGCCAGCGTACTGCGCAATCTCCTGGGCATGGGCACCCTGCTGGCCTTCCCGGGCAGTATGTGCGGCGCGCTGCTGTGCGGTCTGGTGTACCGGAAAACCCAGAACCTGCCCGCCACCCTCTGCGCCGAGGTATTCGGCACCGGCATCATCGGCGGATTGCTGTCTTATCCCATTGCCGTGGCCTTTATGGGCGTGGCGGCCGGCAGCATTGCCTTTTACGGCTATGTGGTGCCGTTCCTGGTATCCACTGTGGGCGGATCCCTCCTGGCCGGTGCCCTGGTGCTGACCCTTCAGCGGGGCGGCGTGCTGCGCCGCATGTCCGCCGACCTCCATTCCTGAGGGAGAAAGGAGTCCCCCATGTCCCCGTTTCCCGATCTCGCCATTCTGGACCGCCTGCGGGCGGCCCGGCCTTTGATCCACTGCGTCAGCAACATCGTGGCCGCCAACGACTGTGCCAACGTGCTGCTGGCCGCCGGTGCCAGCCCCATGATGGCCCAGTGCGCCCTGGAGGCGGAGGCCGTCACCGCCGCCTCCCGCGCCACCGTCCTCAACACCGGCACGCCGGACGAGGGCCGGTTCGGCTTGTGCCGCCTGCTGGCTCGATGTGCCGGGAAGCAGGGGCACCCCGTGGTGCTGGATCCGGTGGGCGTGGGAACCAGTCCCTGGCGGCTCTCGGAGGTCCGGGCACTGCTGGAGGAAACGCCTCCCGCCATCCTCCGGGTGAACCTGGGAGAGGCGCTGGCCCTGCTGGGCGATTCCGGCCGGGAGCAGGGGGTGGACGGCGGCGGGGGAGACCCGGCATCCCGCCGGGCATCCGCTCTGGCCCTGGCGGAGCGATGCCGCTGCGCCGTGCTGCTCTCCGGTCCGGAGGACCACGCAGCCTGGGACGGCCGGGTCTATCGCATCGAGGGCGGCAGCGCCCTCACCGGGTACGTCACCGGCAGCGGGTGCATGCTCTCGGTGCTGTGCGGCGCTTTTGCCGCCGTGGCGGACACGCCCGGGGAGGCGGCGGTGCTGGCCTCCGCCTTTTGGAAAACCTGTGCCCGCCGGGCGGAGCAATCCGCCGGAGGCCGGGGACCCGGGAGCTTCCGGGCCGCTCTCATGGATGCGGCGTATACGCTTACCGCCCGGGATCTGGCGGAAGAGGCCCGGATCACAACCGTATAACGGCACACAGGGCCGGGGACCCCAGGGTCCCGGGCCCTGTTGACATATCTCCCCCCGGCAGCGCATATGGTTGTCCCAGGAGGTGAGGCCGATGAATGGATCTCAGCGCGTCTCCGGATGGCTGAAGCGGCTGGAGGCCCTGGCCCTGAGCGCAGGAGTGCTGTGGGCCGCGGCGGTGACCGCCGGCAGCGACACCGCCGCCGGCGCCGCCGGGGCGCTGTGGCAGGCCTGTCCCCTGGGGGCGCTGCAGTGGGAGCTGGGGGATTTCTGGAGCGGCGACAGCCTGTCTCCGGCGGCGGCCCTGGCCATTGGGGAGTCGCCGCTGCTGCTGGCGGCCCGGCCCGCCGTGGCGGAGCTGTGGTCCCGGCGGCAGGCGGACGAGACGCTGCCCCCCAGTGAGGAGGACGAGACCATCCCCCAACCGGTGGAGGAGACGCCCCTGGATACGGATAGCTCCACAGACAACGGCGTCCCGGCCAAAACGCTGATACCCACAGACCCCACCGGCTACACCGTCTGCGGCCGGGTGTACATCTCCAACTCCACGGACCATGTCCTCTCCATTCCCGAGCTTCAGGAGCCCTTTTCCGCCGTGCTGACAGGGGAGGGGCCCCAGGTGCTGATCCTCCACACCCACGGCAGCGAGTCCTATACCCCTGCTGCCGGAACGGAGGTGGTATGGTCCGGCGACCACCGCACCACCGACAACCGCTACAATGTGGTACGGGTGGGAGACGAGATCGCCCGGGTCCTGGGGGAAGCGGGGATCTCCGTGCTCCACGACCGGACCCTTTACGATTATCCGTCTTATAACGAGGCCTACGATCGATCCCTGGCCGCCATCGAGAGCTATCTTGCCCAGTACCCCTCCATCCAGTTCATCCTGGACGTCCACCGGGACGCCATTGCCGACGCCCAGGGCAACCAGTACAAGGTGATCTCCCAGCTGGAGGAGGGCACCTCCGCCCAGATGACGCTGGTGGTGGGCAGCGACGGCAGCGGCCTGCCTCACCCCAACTGGATGGAGAACCTGCGCCTGGCGGTGGCCATCCAGGAAGAACTGCTGCGGGATCACCCCACGCTGATGCGGCCCATGCTGCTGCGCAACTCCCGCTACAACCAGCACACCGCCCCCGGGGCGCTGCTGCTGGAGGCGGGGGCTGCCGGCAACGACCCCGACGAGGCCCTGCTGGCCGGGCAGGTCTTTGCCCGTGGGATGGCGGAGATCCTCCAGACCCGGAGCAAATAAAAAAACCGCCTGCCCAATCGGGCAGGCGGTTTTGACCGGTTCAGGCAGTCCCTTAGTCGGTGACGTAGGGCAGCAGAGCGATCTGACGGGCACGCTTGATGGCCTCAGTCAGCTGACGCTGATGCATGGCGCAGGTGCCGGTGGTCCGGCGGGGCAGGATCTTGGACCGCTCGGAAACAAAACGACGCAGCTTGGCGGCGTCCTTGTAATCGATGCTCTCGCACTTCTCGGCGCAGAACTGGCAGACCTTCCGGCGCTTGCCGCGCATGGGGCGAGCGGGACGAGCTTCACGATCGAAAGCCATGAGATGGTTCCTCCTTTATCAAAATCAGAACGGCAGTTCGCCGTCTTCTTCGCCGATCTCGGCGAAGTCGGACGGACCGCTCATCGGCGCCGCAGAGCGGCTGGGAGCGGGCGTCCCGTAAGCGGGGGGAGCGCCGTAATCACCGGCGCCGTCACGCTTGGAATCCCCGAAATAGACGTTGTCGGCCACGACCTCGGCGCTTCTGCGCTTGCCGCCGTCCTTGTCCGTCCAGTCCCGGATCTGCAGCCGGCCCTCCACCACGGCCATGCGGCCCTTGGTGAAGTACTTGCTGACAAACTCCGCGGTGCTGCGCCAGGCCACGATGTCGATAAAATCGGTCTCCTTCTCGCCGCTCTGGGACTTGAAGTCCCGGTCCACGGCCAGGGAGAAGGACGTCACGGCGGTGCCGCTTCCGGTGCGGCGCAGCTCGGGGTCACGGGTCAGACGACCCATGAGGATGATTTTGTTGAGCATGGAAATGCCTCCTTACTCGCCCTTGCAGACGATCAGGGAACGCATGATGCCGTCGGCGATCCGCAGCTTACGGTCCAGCTCACGGGGGAAGGAAGGCTCGCTGGTGAAGCTCATCAGCACGTAGTAGCCCTCGGTCTTGTAGTTGATGGGATAAGCCAGCTTGCGGCTGCCCCACTCCTCCACCTCAACGGCGGACGCATTCTGCTCAGCCAGGGTCTTGAAGTTGTTCACCAGAGCGGCGATGCCCTCCTCACCCTGTGCAGGGTCGACGATGTAGACGACCTCGTAATTGGCAGAAACCTTTGCCATGTTTGCACCTCCTTTTGGACAAATGGCCCTCATTCCAAGATGAGAGCAAGGATTCGCCCGCAAATCGCAGGCCCTATTATTATATACGAACCCTTGGAAAAGTCAAGGAAAAGTTTTGATTTTTTCCGTTTCGGAAAAAACCGTTCCGTTCGCGGGGAAAATGTGTTATATCTGGAAGTATCAGCCGGGGCGGCGGGCCGCCCGGAAGGAGGAGTATTCATGCAGCAGCACATCCTGGGACTGGCCCATGTGGCCGTCCATACCGCGGACCTGGAGGAGAGCGTCGCCTTTTACCAGCGTATCGGCGGCACCGTCTCCAAGCGGGACCATCTCTCCACACCCATGGGGGAAAAGCGCTTTGCCCTGGTGGACCTGCCCGGCGTGACGCTGGAGCTTATTGAGTCTCCCACGCCGGTGCCCTTGGGAGAGGGGAACCTGCCCCATCTGGCCTTTTATGTGGACGACCTGGACGCCGCGGCATCCCAGCTTCGCGCAGCCGGGGTGGACACCTTCCTCACGTCGGAAAAGCGGACGGTGCCCCATCTTTTCGGCGGACTGGAGAACTGGTTTTTCACCGGCCCCTCGGGCGAGCAGATCGAGCTGATGAAAATGCTTTGAAAAGAGGCGGCCCGTCGGGCCGCCTCTTCTTTCAGTCCTTGATATAGGCCCGTACCCGGTACGTGGCGCCGATCTCCTCCTCGCAGATCTTCCGGCAGGCTTCGATCTCCTCCGGGGGGATGGTATCCACCACGGTCATCATCACCGTGGGGACGTACTTGCGCACCTCCCGGGTGAAATCCTTCATGGCCTGGTAGGCATTTTCCTGCCGGGGATGGCAGAGAGCGTTGTACTTTTCCGCCGTGTCGGTATTCAGCGACACGGACACCATGTCGAACCGGCCGGCGAACTCCGGGGCAATGTCCCGGCCGTTGATGAGGGAGCCGGTGCCGTTGGTGTCCATCCGGGTGTAGATCTTCGTCCCGTGCTCCTTCATCCGGTCGATGACCCAGCAGATGTCGTCAAAGCGGTAGGTGGGCTCCCCGAAGCCCACGAACACCAGCTGGCGGTACTTCGTCAGGTCCCGGCCCTCAATGGAGGCAAGGATCTCCTCTTTCGTGGGCTCCCGCTTGAGCCACAGGTTGTGGGTATAGATGCTGCCCCCGGAGCCCTGGTTGTGCCGCAGGCAGAAGGTACAGTTGAAATTGCAGCGGTTGGTGGGGTTCACGTAGAGGTTGTCCCCGTATTCATAGGTGATGGTAAAGCCTTTTTCCATGGCGGTTCACTCCAATCCGTAGAGACGTTTTCCGTTTTCCAAGGTAATGGCCGTCAGCTCCTCCGGCGTCACGCCCTTCCACTCCGCCAGCGTCTCGATAACGTAGGGCAATAGGCGGCTGTCGTTGCGCTTGCCCCGGAAGGGCACCGGCGTCAGGTAGGGGGCGTCCGTCTCCACCACCATCCGCTCCAGCGGTGTCACCGCCGCCACTTCCGGCGCCCGGCGGGCGTTTTTGTAGGTGATGGGGCCGTTGAAGCCCAGATACCAGCCCCGCTTCAAAAGCTCCTCCGCCATCTCCGGGCTGCCGGAAAAGCAGTGGAACACCCCCCGGAGGCCCGGGTACTCGGAGACGATGCGCAGGCTGTCCCCGTGGGCGTCCCGGTCGTGGACGATCACCGGCAGATCCAGCTCCAGCGCCAGTTCGATCTGGCGGCGGAACACCTGCTCCTGAAAGTCCCGGGGGGGATTTTCCTTCCAGTAATAGTCCAGACCGATCTCGCCGATGGCCACCACCTTCTCATGGGCGCACAGCGCCCGGACGGCTTCAAAGTCCGCGTCGGTGCAGCCGGCGCAGTCCTCCGGGTGGATTCCCACGGCGGCATAAATGTGGGGGAACCGCTCCGCCAGCGCCAGCGCCGCCTGGGAAGAAGGCACGTCGCACCCCGGGTTCACCACCAGGGCCACCCCGGCCCCCGGCAGGGCGGAGAGGACTTCCTCCCGGTCGGCGCTGAAGCTGCCGGAGTCATAGTGGGCGTGGGTATCAAAAATGGGCATGGACACCGCTCCTTCCTCCGGGAGATCCGGAAAACAAAAAGGACATCCCAGCGGATGTCCTTTCGATTCAGCACGATCAGCCGATCTTGTTGAGCTTCAGGGTCATGGCGCTCTTTCTGTGAGCGGCCGTGTTCTTGTGCAGAACGCCCTTGGCAACAGCCTGATCGACTTTCTTCACTGCAACCTTGTAAGCGCCATCGGCCTCGGTGCGATTGCCTTCTGCGGCAGCAACCTCGAACTTCTTGATGGCGGTCTTCAGCTCGGACTTCGCGGCCCTATTGCGTGCGTTTCTCATTTCAGCGATCAGAACGCGCTTCTTGGCAGACTTGATATTCGGCAAACCAAACACCTCCTTCGGCAAATTCACGCCGGTGGAAATCCCACCGTGCAGAATGATATTTTAACAGGGAACCTTTTAAAAAGCAAGAGTTTTTTTACAATTTCCGTTCATTTTTTGTATATTGTATGCTTTGCCGCAAAACCTAGGGACATGACCACTAGATTTTGTGTGGGGAGGCGGCAAACATGTTTGCAAAACGGACGGATCTGGCCCTGGAGGCCCGGGAATTGTGGCAGGAATCGGCGGAAAAGACCACCCGGCTGCGGGGGGTGAAGGCCGCCCGGCAGCGGCGGGAAGGGTATCCCGTCAACCGGGTGGAGATCCTGGACGACCGGGGCGCGGAGGCCCTGGGAAAGCCCATCGGCACCTATCTCACCGTGGACCTCACCACCTTCTGGCAGCGCCGCAGCGACTTTTTCGAGCGGGCGGTACGGGCCGTAGGTGGGCTGCTGCGGGAGATGGCCCCGGAGGAGGGGCCGGTGCTGGTGGTAGGACTGGGGAACGCCGCCATGACGCCGGACGCCGTGGGCCCTCTGGCTCTGGACAGCGTGCTGGTGACCCGGCACCTGATCTCCGCCATGCCCCGGCACTTTGCCGGGTTCCGGCCGGTGGCGGTGCTGCGCGCCGGGGTGCTGGGCACCACCGGCGTGGAGTCCGCCGAGGCGGTGCGGGGCCTGGCGGAGCAGGTACAGCCCGGCCTCATCATTGCCGTGGACGCCCTGGCGGCCCGGCGGACGGAGCGGGTGTGCACCACGGTGCAGCTCAGCGACAGCGGCATCGTCCCCGGCTCCGGCGTGGGGAACCACCGCGCCGCGCTGAACCGGGAGACATTGGGTATACCGGTGCTGGCCATCGGTGTGCCCACGGTGGTGGACGCCGCCACGCTGGCGGCGGACCTTCTGGAAAAGCAGGGCCTCTCCCTGCCCCAGGAGGACACCCTGCGCCGGGAGTCTCCAGCAATGATGGTCACTCCCCGGGACATCGACGCCCAGGTCCGGGACCTTTCCCGGGTGGTGGGCTATGCCGTAAACTGGGCCCTTCAGGACCTGGAGATCTCCGATATGACCGCCCTGCTGAGCTGAAAGAAGGCCGCCGGGAGTCTCGGCGGCCTTCGCGGATTCAGTTGAACTTGGGCAGGGTGTTGGCACCGTGAGGCATAAGGGTGGCCCGGGGCAGCTTGCCGCCGTGGTACTGCCGCGCCAGCTCCAGCGCCTCGTCCAGGGTGGAGACCACACGGATCCTGGCGGTGCCGAACTCCGCCTGGGGGATATCCGTGACGGCGATCATGTGGTACTTCTCCCCGGCCTCGGCAAAGAGGTAGCCGATGAACGCCCCGATGGAGAAGTTCTCCCGCAGGTCCTTCTCCCGCTCCAGCATGGTGGCATACCCGGCGATCTGGCGGCGGGTGTCCTCGTTGCCGAAACCCTCGTCGGACTTGGTCACCAGGATGATGGTACCACCCTCCCTGGCCACCACCAGAGCGTTGGAGAGGGTCTTGATGGTCTGGTAGAAGTTCAGGTCCTTGGGATAGCCGCCGGCGCTGGCGATGACCAGGTCCGTCCGCTCCCGGGCGGGGACGCCGTACATCCGGTCCACCAGGTCGCAGGCCGCCCGATGAGCAGTGATCCAGTTGCCGGCAAAGGCGCCGATGATCTTCTGATCGTCGTTCACCACCACATTGATGAGGAACGTGGGGTGGACCATGGCGCAGGCCTCCATCATGTCTGCGTGGACCGGGTTGGAATCCGTCATGTTGGCGCTGCGGACCTCCGGGTTGGAGCCATTCCCCAGGCCGGGATTCAGCGCCAGGTTGTGGTTTTTCATGATGGTCTCCCGGCCGGCGATGCCGGGCAGGATGCTCTTGCGGCCGCCGCCGAAGCCCGCCATAAAGTGGTACACCACCCCGCCGGTAAGGACGATATGGTCGCAGGCCAGGGCCCGCTTGTCCAGCAGGACGGGGGTGCCGTAGGAGGTGGTACCCACCAGCTGGAGATTATCCGCATCGGTGCATACATGGTCCTCCACCCGGATACGCCGGTACACCGCCTCCGTCACCAGGCCCATGTGCTCCTCCGGGGTCTGGCGGCGGTGAGTGCCGGTGGCGGAGAGGATCAGGATGTCCTCATCCCGGATACCGGCGGACTCCAGCTCTTCCACCACCATGGGGATATACGTCTCCGGGGACTGCCAGCGGCGGGTCACATCGGAGATGACGATGCAGACGCTCTCGCCGGGCTTCACCAGCTCCCGCAGGGGCTTGGAGTCGATGGGGTGGTCCAGGGCATCCCGTACCAGTTCCGGCACGCTCTTTTGTTCCAGTTCCACCGCGTTGGGCTCCAGCTCCGCGGCGATGTCCTCCGCCGCCAGGTTTACCGGGAAGGCGGTCTTTCCGTAATGCATTGCTTCTGCCATCAGGTATGCAACTTCCTTTCCGCGGGGCAGGGCCCCGGTTTTTCGTCTCTCATGATACCCCGTCCGCCGCCGTTTTTCCTCGGCGTTTTCCACAAATTTTCTCCCGGTCAATCCGCCAGTTCCAGCAGCACGGGGCAGTGGTCCGAGCCGTAGACGTCGGTCAGGATCTCCGCCGACTGCACCCGGGGTGCCAGGCGCTGGGACACCAGGAAATAGTCGATGCGCCACCCGGCGTTGTTCTTCCTGGCGTTGAACCGGTAGCTCCACCAGGAATAGACGCCGGTGACGTCGGGATGGAGGTGGCGGAAGGTATCCACAAATCCCGCTTCCAGCAGCTGCGTCATCTTGCCCCGCTCCTCGTCGGTGAAGCCCGCGTTGCGGCGGTTGGGGCCGGGGTTCTTGATGTCGATCTCCTGGTGGGCCACGTTCAGGTCCCCGCAGTAGACCACCGGCTTGCGCCGGTCCAGCTCCAGGAGGTATCCCCGCAGGTCGTCCTCCCAGGTCATTCGATAATCCAGACGCTTGAGCTGGTCCTGGGAGTTGGGGGTGTAGCAGCACACCAGATAGAACTCCGGGTACTCCGCCGTGATGACGCGGCCCTCGTGGCGGTGGAGGTCCTCCCCGAAGTCGTATGTCACCGTCAGGGGCTCCTGCCGGGTAAAGACGGCCGTGCCGGAATACCCGGCCTTGTCGGCGCTGTTCCAATAACGCTGATACCCGGGCAGGTCGAACGCGGCCTGCTCCGGCCGCATTTTTGTCTCCTGCAGGCAGATGACGTCGGCGTCGGCCTGGGCGCAGAAGTCCAGAAAGCCCTTTTGCAGGCAGGCCCGCAGGCCGTTGACATTCCAGGAAATGAGTTTCATGGGCAAACTTCTCCTTGGCGCAGATTTTCCATATTGTATCCCATGGACACGGAAAAAACAAGATTGCCCCCGGCCGGAAAATGGAGTAGAGTGAGAAGAGACAGCAAAAAGGAGGGATGGCCATGGCGCGCAGCGACGGCACCCGGAACATGACGGTGGGCAGCCCCGCCGGACACCTGTTCCTCTTTGCCCTGCCGCTGCTGGCGGGCAGCGTGCTCCAGCAGCTTTACAACATGGTGGACAGCTGGGTGGTGGGCCGGTATGTAGGCGACGGCGCCCTGGCCGCCGTGGGCGTGGGCTTCCCCATCCTTTTCATGTTCACCTCTTTGTTCATGGGCCTTGCCAACGGCGGCACCGTGGTCATCGCCCAGTTCTACGGCGCAGGCCAGCTCCAGCGGGTCCGGGACGCGGTGGACACCATCTACACCGCCTTCGTATTCGCCGCAGTGCCGGTGACGGCGGCAGCGGTGGCGCTGGTAAAGCCCATCCTCTTTGTCATGCAGGTGGAGGAGAGCGCTTACGCCGAGGCATGGCTGTATCTCACGGTGGTGTGCGCGGGGCTGGTGGGCAGCATCGGCTACAATCTCAACGCCGGCATCCTGGGAGGCCTTGGCAACAGCCGCACCACGCTGCTGTTCCTCTCCATTTCGGCGGGAATGAACATCGTGCTGGACCTGCTTTTGGTGCTGGTGATCCCCCTGGGCGTGCTGGGCGTGGCCCTGGGCACCATCATTTCCCAGGGCTTTTCCTGGCTCTTCGGCATCTTCTACATCAACCGCCACTATCCCGCCATCGCCCTGCGGCCCTTCTGCCGCCGCTTTGACCGGGATCTGTTCCGCCAGATCATGGGCATCGGCCTGCCGGCGGGACTGCAGATGTCCCTCATTGCCATCGGTTCCATCGCCGTCATGAGCAAGATCAACTCCTTCGGCAAGGAATTCACCGCCGCCTACAATGTGGGCTCCCGCCTGGATCAGCTGGCCTTTCTGCCCATCCAGAGCCTGTCCAACGCCGTCACCGCCTTTGTGGGACAGAATGTGGGTGCCCGGCGGATGGACCGGGTCCGCACCGGCATCCGGATCACCGTCGCCGTCTCCGTGCTCTGGTCTGCGGCCATGCTGATCCTGGTGCCTCTGGGTCCCACCCTGGTGGCCTTCTTTTCCGAGACGCCCACGGTGGTGGAGGCGGGGGCCGTGTACCTTCGCTGCGTGATGCCCTTCTATCTCCCCTTTTCCGTGATGTTCAGCCTCAACAGCGCCATGCGGGGAGCAGGGGAGAGCGTGTTCCCCATGGTGAACGTCATTTTGTCCCTGATCCTGCTGCGGGTGCCCATGGTCTATTTTCTGGCCGACCGCTTCGGCCCGGACTATATGTACTACGGCATCGGCATCGGCTGGGTGCTTGGCTTCCTCCTCTCAGCGGGGTACTACGCCTCCGGCCGGTGGAAGCGTCACGGCTCCCTGGCGGAAGGGCCGCCGGACCAGTCATAAGAAAACGGCGGGACGCCTGACAGGCGTCCCGCCGTTTGTCTCTGCTCATTCCGGCTCGGCCAGGAACTCCACCTGCCGGTCGGACTTGGAGTGGGCCACCAGGATCTCCTCCAGGCAGGCCAGCGCCTCGGTTTTTTCCACATCCTTGCGGAACACCAGGATGTCCTCCCGGCACAGCGGGGGATCGAACCGGAAGGAGCGCACCGTGGAAAATCCCCGGATGTCCGCCGCCGGAACGATGGCCGCCCCCACGCCGTTGGCCACCATCTTCTGGGTGAAGTCGTCCCGGTTCAGCTCGCAGACCACATTGGGCCGGAACATCAGGTCCCCGAAGAGCTTATCCTCCAGCTTGCGGATGGTAGAGCCCTCGTCGGAGAAGATGAAGCTCACCTCCCGCAGCTCCTCCGCCAGCACCTGCGGGCGGATCTTTCGGGTCCGGGGATGGGCCTTGCAGAAGGGGTGATCAGCGGGCAGCACCAGCACCAGCTCCTCCCGGCAAAGGGGCGTATAGCCCTGAGCGGGCAGGTCGTCCTCCGGCGTCACGGCGATCACCGCCAGGTCGATCTTGTCCGCCTGCATCATAGCCTTGAGCTGCAGGTACCGGTTCTCATAGAGCTTCAGAGTGTAGGCGGGGAACTGCTCCTTGAAGGCCGGCAGGCTGTTGGCCACCAGATCCAGACCCCAGGAGGAGCATCCGATCCGGATGCAGCCCTCATTTTTCAGCGCCGCGATGCTGGCCAGGGTGGCGTCCTGGATGCGGACGATGTCCTGAGCAGCCTGGAGATAGATCCGCCCAGCGGCGGTGGGGGTCAGGCAGTTTTTGTCCCGGGTGAAGAGGGGAGTGTTCAGCTCCGCCTCCAGCTTCAAAAGATACTGGCTGAGGGTGGACTGGGTGACGAACAGCTTTTCCGCCGCCCGGGTGACGGTCTGCTGCCGGGCGATCTCCAGTATGTACTCCGGGTTCTTGATATCCATAGCCTGCCTCCCTTACGCGTCCATCAATTTTGTCACTGTTCCGCATCGGTTTTAACGCTTTGACTTTTCCCGGTGCGGAGCCTATCATCATAGTATGATTTTACTCCAGCCCCGCCGGGCCGCGCAAGGCCCCACGGGAAAATTCCGCTTCAGCCGCCCTTTCGGCTGTCTTTCTATATGCCTGGATACCTCCTGAACATGCCAGGACCGCGCCCCGGACGCCTCCCCGTCCGGGGCGCACATCTGTATCTGCGCTCCCCGATCCCCGGTTTTTCCCGGGAAAATCCCCGGGAGGCGTTGTATTTCCTGGCGTGATCCGGTATAATATGGGAGTCGTTTTGTTGAATACCGGCCCTCTTCCATTCGGAGCGGCCGTGAAAAAAGGAGAACCCCCATGGAAAACAAGAAGTTCTATATCACCACGCCCATCTACTACCCCTCCGACAAGCTCCACATCGGCCACACCTACTGCACCGTGGCCACCGATGCCCTGGCCCGGTATCACCGGCTCCGGGGTGAGGACGTGATGTTCCTCACCGGCACCGATGAGCACGGTCAGAAGATTGAGGACAAGGCCGCCGAGGCCGGCGTCTCCCCCAAGGAGTTCGTGGACCGCATCGTGGAGGGCCCCCAGGGCGTCAAGGATCTGTGGAAGCTGATGAACGTGTCCAACGACCGCTTCATCCGCACCACCGACGACTATCACGTCGCCTCCATCCAGAAGATCTTCCGGAAGATGTACGAAAAGGGCGACATCTACAAGGGCACCTACAAGGGCAAGTACTGCAAGCCCTGCGAGTCCTTCTGGACCGAGAGCCAGCTGGTGGACGGCAAGTGCCCCGACTGCGGCCGGGAGGTCCAGGACGCTGAGGAGGAGGCCTACTTCTTCCGGCTGAGCAAATATGCCGACCGCATCCGGGATCTGCTGGAAAACACCGATTTCCTCCAGCCCCGCTCCCGGGTCAACGAGATGGTGAAGAACTTCATCGACCCCGGTCTGGAGGACCTGTGCGTTTCCCGCACCAGCTTTACCTGGGGCATCCCTGTGGACTTTGATCCCGGCCACGTGGTGTACGTCTGGGTGGACGCTCTCTTCAACTACACCACCGCCCTGGGCCTTTTCAACGACCAGTACCACGACTACGATCACTACTGGCCTGCCGACGTCCACATCGTGGGCAAGGAGATCGTCCGGTTCCACTCCATCATCTGGCCCGCCATGCTCATGAGCATGGAGATGCCCCTGCCCAAGCATGTCTTCGGCCACGGCTGGCTGCTGCTGGACGGCGGCAAAATGTCCAAGTCCAAGGGCAACGTGGTGGATCCCTATATCCTGGCCTCCATGTTCGGCGTGGACGCCCTGCGCTTCTTCCTGATGCGTACCTTCCCCTTCGGCTCCGACGGCAACTTCTCCAACGAGCTGCTGATCCAGACCATCAACACCGACCTTGCCAACGACCTGGGCAACCTGGTCTCCCGCACCACCGCCATGGCCGGCAAGTACTTCGGCGGGCATCTGCCGGAGGGCTGCCGCAGCTGCGCGGCCCCGGAGCCCTTTGACGGCGAGCTCATCGGTCTTGCCTCCTCGCTGCGCGGCCGCTACGAGGAAGCCATGGAGTCCTTCGCCCCCCACAAGGCCCTGGACGAGGTGTTCAAGGTCATCCAGCGGGCCAACAAGTATATCGACGAGTGCGCCCCCTGGGTGCTGGCCAAGGATATGGACGCAAACGGCCAGCGTCTGGCCCACGTGCTCTACAACCTCCTGGAGACCGCCCAGATCTGCGGCGTGCTGCTGAGCCCCTTCATGCCGGAAAGCTGCGAGAAGCTCTTTGCCCAGATCGGCGCCGCTCCCGATGCCCAGACCTGGGACAGCGCCGCCCGGTGGGGCGTGCTGGCTGAGACGGCCGCCGTCACCAAGGGGGAGAACCTCTTCCCCCGCATCGACATGGACAAGGCTCTGGCCGAGCTGGAGGCCCTGGAGGCCGCGGCAAAGAAGGCCGCCCTCCCCGCCGTGGAGACGGAGCCCCAGCTCACGGAAAAGGTGGACTTCGACACCTTCTGCAAGTGCGACTTCCGTGTGGTGAAGGTGAAGGCCTGCGAGGCCGTGAAGAAGAGCGAGAAGCTCCTGCGCTTCACCCTGGACGACGGCACCGGCACCGACCGCCAGATCCTCTCCGGCATCCACAAGTTCTACGAGCCGGAGCAGCTGGTGGGCAAGACCCTGGCCGCCATCGTGAACCTGCCGCCCCGGAAGATGATGGGCCTGGAGAGCTGCGGCATGCTGCTCTCCGCCGTCCACACCGAGCACGGGGAGGAGAAGCTGAACCTCATTATCCTGGACGACGCCATCCCCGCCGGCGCCAAGCTCTGCTGAAAAAACGCCGCCGGCACGCATTCTGCGTGCCGGCGGCTTCGCCGTTTCCCCGTGTTCAAAGCTCCACCCACAGCCGGGGGACGTACACCCGCCGGCCATCCCGCTCCACGGAGGCCAGCAGTCCCGCCCGGCGCACCGCCATCTCCGCCGGAGCCAGGGTGGGTGGTGCTTCCTCCGTCCGGAGCCGGTACCGCCGCGCCAGGGTGATGTGGGGCCGCCAGGCCCGGTCCTCCAGGCCGAAGCCCGCCTGCCGCAGCGACGCCTGGAGCCCCAGCGCCAGGGCATCCAGGGCGGGGCAGGACCCCACGCCCGCCCACCACACGTCTCCGAACCGGCCCAGGCCCTCCACCGTCAGGGAAAAAGCCCCGGTCCCGACCATCTTCTCCAGGGCGGCCCGGGCGGCGGGCTCCCGGTCCGTCTCCCCCAAAAAGGCCAGGGTCAGGTGAAGGTTTTCCGGCGGGGGAAAGGACCCCCGTCCCCGCCGCCGCAGCTCCGTCTGCACCGCCGCCAAATGGGTCCGCACCGGCTCCGTCAGAGGGATGGCCGCAAAAAGCCGCATACGTCCGCCTCCTTTCTGATTGTCATGTATTGTACCACAGTGCTATAATGGCCGCATAGCGGTTCCGCTCATCTTGCTCTTCGCATTCAGACACACGCTGAAAGAAAGGATTTCCCATGAGACTGCAAAGCGCGATCTTCGACATGGACGGCACGCTGCTGGATTCCATGTACATCTGGAAGGACCTGGGTGCCCGGGTCCTGCTGCGCCTGGGCGTCCAGCCCCGGCCGGACCTCTATGAGCGATTGAAGGTGCTCTCGCTGCGGGAGGGCGCAGCCTACTGCCGGGAGGCCTACGGCTTGCCCCAGACCCAGGAAGAGGTGGTGGAGCTCATCGAATCCCAGATCCGGGATTTCTACTACCATGAGGTCCAGGCCAAACCCGGCGTCCAGAAATTCCTCTCCCTTTTGAAGATGGAGGGGGTATGGATGTACGTGGCCACCGCCACGGACCGCCATCTGGCGGAGGCGGCGCTGCGCCGCACCGGGCTGGACGGCTATTTCCGCGGGCTCCTTACCTCCCAGGAGGTGGGCGTGGGAAAGAACGAGAGCCCGGAGATCTACGAGCGGTGCATGCGCCGCCTGCGGTCCAACAAGAAGGACACGGTGATCTTTGAGGACGCCCTCCACGCCGCCCGCACCGCCAAGGCCGCGGGCTTCCGGGTGTGCGGCGTGTACGACAGCTTCGCCCCGGAGGATCAGGAGGAGCTGCGATCCCTGTGCGACTACTATATCACCTCCTTTGAGGAGATGTTCTCCACCAGTGCGCCGCTGTGACGCTCCGGCGGGCCGCTGAAGGCCCGCCGGAATTTTTTTGCGGATACGTGTAACGTTTTTCTCTGGATCGGCACTCATAAGGGTGAAAGGGGGGAGGCCCATGGAGGAGATGGACAGCGTCTACCGGCGCCACGCCCAGACGGTATACAAATTTCTGCTGACCCAGTGCCATGACCCGGATCTGGCCGAGGAGCTCACCCAGGAGACCTTCTGCCAAGCCGTCCGTTCCGTGGACCGTTTCGACGGACGGTGCCAGGTATCCACCTGGCTGTGCCAGATCGCCCGGCACCTGTGGTACGCCCATCTGCGCCGCCGTGGCCGGGAGGTACCGCTGGAGGAGGACACGGCACTGCCCGCCGTCCCCTCGGCGGAGGAGATGCATCTGGCGGACCAGGACCGGATGGACCTGCTGCGCCGGATCCACGCCCTGCCGGAGCCGGGGCGGGAGGTGGTGTATCTCCGGGCCTTCGGGTCCCTGAGCTTCCGGGAAATCGGAGAGCTGCTGGGGCGGACGGAGACCTGGGCCCGGGTAACCTTTTACCGCAGTAAAGAACATCTGAAAACCGGAGGTGACGGATATGAAAAATGATCTCAGCTGCGGCGTGGCCCGGGACCTGATGCCCCTGTACGCCGACGGTGTGGCGGGGGAGGAGAGCCGGGCCGCCCTGGAGCGGCACATCGCCCAGTGCCCGGACTGCGCGGCGGCGCTGGCAGCCATGACCGCGCCGGAGGAACCGCCGGAGGTACCGGCGCGGGAGGTGGACTATCTGAAGGCCGTGCGCCGAAAGGCGCTGCGGCGGGTGGTGCTGGCGGTGATCTGCACCGTGCTGGTCCTGACGGGGCTGTGGGCGGCCAAGGCCTATGTCATCGGCACCCCGGCAGACCGGGCGGCCCGGTCCATGAGCTTTTCCGTCCACACCCATCCCGCGGAGGAGACCATCGACCTGCGGGTCCTGACAGCGGAGGGACAGCCGGCCTACTGGGGCTGGGAGGTGACCCGGCAGGGTGAGACCGTGGACATCACCGCCCGGCAGGGAAGGCCCTCGCCTCTGCACCCCCGCCAGGAATTTTTCTCCACCATCGACGTCGCAGGCGTCCGGGAAGTGTATCTCTGCGGCCAGCTCCTTTGGCAGGACGGGGTGGCGCTGCTGCCCGGCGCCCAGTCGGTGTACGACTGCCGCACCCCCTATGTGGGGAATCCCTCCGCCCTGGGGAAACTGACCCAGGCCCTGGTCCGGACGGGCCGCCTGCCCGACGGCTTCTCCATGGAGCTCCAGACCGCCCGGGAGCCCTATGGCTGGACGCTGGTCTATGACGCGCCGGGAGACACGGCGCAGCTGGACCGGGAGCTGGAGGCCGCCGCGCCGCTGCTGCTGGCCCTGGTGGACAATCTGGGAGAGGTGTCCTGGACCTATCCCGGGACGGACGGCGAGACCGTGGTCCGTACCGTGACGCTGGCGGAGGCAGACGCGGCATACGGACAGAGCGTCAAGGCCTGCGCCCAGTCTCCCGCCGCTTTCCAGCGGCTGTGGGACCAGACGGATGCACCGTAAAGACGAAGCCCCGGCGGAACATTCCGCCGGGGCTTTATTTGATATCAGTCCTCGTAGCCGTTGGGATGGGCGCTGTGCCAGGCCCAGGCGTCGGAGATGATGGACTCCAGGCCCAGCTCCGGCTTCCACCCCAGCACTCTGGCCGCCTTTTCATTGGAGGCGATGAGCACGGAGGGATCCCCCGGCCGCCGGGGCTCCGCCACGGCCGGGATCTCCCGGCCGGTGATGCGCCGGGCGGTGTCGATGATCTCCCGGACGGAGTAGCCTGTTCCGCTGCCCAGATTGCACACCAGGCTCTCGCCTGTGCGCTCCAGATGCTCCAGCGCCAGCAGATGAGCCCGGGCGAGGTCCCGGACATGGATATAGTCCCGGACGCAGGTGCCGTCCGGCGTGGGGTAGTCCTCCCCAAAAATGCCGATGTGGGACCGCTGCCCCAGCGCCGTTTTCATCACCAGCGGGATGAGGTGGCTCTCCGGACTGTGGTCTTCGCCGATGCCGGTCTCCGGATCCGAGCCGGCGGCGTTGAAGTACCGCAAAGCGGCATAATGGATGCCGTACGCCCGGTCGCACCACTTCAGCATCCCCTCAATGGCCAGCTTGGTGGCGCCATAGGGATTGGTGGGGACGGTGGCGTCTGTCTCCTGGATGGGCTGGCGCTCCGGCTCCCCATAGGTGGCCGCAGTGGAGGAAAAGACGATCTTATCCACCCCGTGGTCCCGCATGGCAGTGAGCATGGACTGAGAGCCCGCCACATTGTTCCCGTAGTATTTCAGCGGGTCCTGCATGCTCTCTCCCACCAGGGAGTAGGCGGCGAAGTTGATGACGCCGTCCACCCGGTTCTCCCGGAAGATGCGGTCCAGGAAGGCCCCGTCCCGCAGGTCGCCCACATACAGCTGCCGGGCGCCCTTCACCGCCTGGCGGTGGCCTGTAGCCAGGCTGTCCGCCACTACCACGTCATATCCCTCTTTCACCAGCAGCGCCACCATGTGGCTGCCGATGTAGCCGGCGCCGCCGGCCACCAGAATCGTGTTCATATGCTCGCTCCTTTCCGCCCGGAGGCGGTCTTTTTTGACCGGCGGGGATTGCTCCGCCGGGGATTTTCCGGTATGATGGAACCGTAACGGATCTGACAACGAAAGGAAGCATGTCCCATGATCAGTCTCCTGCTGCTGCGGCAGATCGCTCAGCTGTTCCTGGCGCTGCTGGCCGGCTGGCTGCTGGTGCGCCTGGGGAAGGCCGCCCCGGAGGACAGCAAGAAGCTCTCCGTGGTGGCGCTGTACATCGTCAACCCCTGCGTCATCATCTCGTCTTATCAGATCGACTTCACCGCCGATATGGTGCGCTCCATGCTGCTGTCCCTGGGGGCGGCGGTGGGGATCCACGCGCTGATGCTGCTGCTCACGGCACTGCTGCGCCGGGCGCTGCATCTTTCACCGGTGGAGCAGGCCTGCGTCATCTACTCCAACTGCGTGAACCTCCTGATCCCTGTGGTGGGCGCCATCCTGGGCAAGGAGTATCTGCTCTTCACCAGTATGTACATGATGGTGCAGATCTCCCTTTTGTGGACCCACTGCCGCATGCTCCTGAGCGGAGAGCGCACCGTGTCCCTGCGGAACATCTTCGGGAACCTCAACATCCTCTCCATGCTCATCGGACTGGTGCTGTTCATCACCCACCTGCGCCTGCCGTCTCTCGTCAGCGGAGCCATGGACTCCGTGAGCGTCATGCTGGGGCCCATCAGCATGATCATCATCGGCATGGTGATGGCCGGCGTGGATCTGAAGCGGACCGTACGCCTGCCGGGGATCTGGAAGGTGATGGCCCTGCGGCTCATCGGGTATCCCCTGGTGGTACTGGTCCTGCTCAAATACAGCGGTCTGGCCTCCCTGGTCCCCAACGGGGAAGGGATCCTGCTCATCAGCCTGCTGGCCGCCTGTGCGCCCTCCGGCACCATGGTCACCCAGCTGGCTCAGATCTACGGCGGAGACAGCGAATACGCCGGGGCGGTGAACGTCCTGTCCACCCTGGCCTGCATCGTCACCATGCCGCTGCTGGTGGCCCTGTATCAGCTCTGATCCTGAAACCGGGCGTCGGATTCGATGCGCCGGATGAGAAAATCCAGCGCCGGCGTCCGCGCCGCGCCTTTGCGCAGCGCCAGCACATCCTGGCGCAGCATGGGCGGGTCCAGACGATAGGCCCGGACGCCTTCCGCCGCCTTGGCATAGGCCAGGGGCAGCAGCGCAGCCCCCGCGCCGCCGGCGATCATCCGCAGGGCGATGTCGTTGCTGTTGAGCTCACAGATTCCGTTGGGGTGGAACATGAGCCTTGTGAACAACTCCTCCTCCATCCGGCGGATGGAGGAATCCCGGCAGGAGAGCAGAAAGGGCTCCTGCCGCAGCTCCGCCGGCAGCACGTCCGGAGACACGGTCTCCGCTTCATGGGTCCGGCAGAAGGGATGGCCCGCCGGTAGCACCAGAGCGATCTCCTCCCAGCGCAGATGGGTATAGCCCTGAGCGGGAATATCATCGTCCGGTGTCACCGCCATCACGGCAAGATCCACCTTTCCCGCCCGGAGGATGGCCTTGATCTGCCGGTAGGAGCGGTTCTCCGTGATCCGCAGCGTCACCGTCGGGTACTCCCGCCGGAAGTCCGGCAGCACATCTGCCAGCAGTGCCGTCCCCCAGGCGGAGGTGACGCCCACGTCGATGTGGCCCCGGCCCCGCAGCGCCTCCACGCTGTCTGCGGCGGCGCGCTGGATGCGCAGGATGTCCTCCGCCGCCGCCACGTATACGCTTCCCGCATCGGTGAGGGTGAGGTGGCCCTGATCCCGGAGAAACAGCGGCACCCCCACCTCTGCTTCCAGCTTCAAAAGATACTGGCTCAGGGTAGACTGGGTGACGAACAGCTTCTCCGCCGCCCGGGTGATGCCCTTCTGGCGGGCGATCTCCACCAGATACTCCGGATTGCGGATCTCCATGACGCACCTCCTCTCGTCTGCAAAGCGGCCCCGGCAGTGCCGGGGCCGCAGTCGTTTATTCCTCCACGTCTCCCAGACGGTCCAGATAGGGGCTGGCGGTGCTGCTGAGCTCCGACGCCCCTTCCTTGAAGCGGGCCACGCCTGCCGCCGTCTCCTTCACGGGGCGGATGGTGCCCGCGCCGGCCACACAGCCGCCGGGGCAGGCCATGCCCTCCAGCAGATAGCCGTCCCGCTTGCCGGCCTTGGCCATGGCCAGCATCTTGCGGCACTCCCGCAGGCCGTCGCCGTACTCGATCTTGACCTCACGGTCCGGATCAATGTGGCTGATGGCTTCCACCACGGCGGCAGCCACGCCGCCGCCCACAGCAAAGCCGCGGCCCATACCGGTGCCCTGGTCCATATCGTCGTCAGGTCCGGCCTCCACCTGGGCAAAGTCGATCTCCTTGGCGTCGAACATGCCCTGGAGCTCCTCAAAGGTCAGCACGAAGTCCACGTCGGAACGGACAGAACGCCGGTTTGCCTCCAGCTTCTTGGCGGCGCAGGGCCCAATGAAGCAGATCCGAGCGTCAGGATGGTCCTTTTTCACCATGCGGGCGGTAATGACCATGGGGGTGAGGGCCATGGAGATATAGTCCTTGAACTGGGGGAAGAGCTTCTTGGCCATGACGGACCACGCGGGGCAGCAGCTGGTTCCCATGAAGGGCTGCTTGGCGGGGACGTTCTCCAGGAAGTCGTGAGCCTCCTCCACGGTGCAAAGGTCCGCGCCGATGGCCACTTCCACCACGTCCGCAAATCCCAGCTGCCGCATGGCGGCCTTGATCTTGGCGGGCGTGGCCTCCTTGCCGAACTGCCCCACGAAGGCCGGTGCCACGCAGGCAATGACTTCCTCATTGCGCTTAATGGCGTTGATGATCTGGAAGATCTGGCTCTTGTCGGCGATAGCGGCGAAGGGGCAGTTTACCAGGCACATGCCGCAGGAGACGCACTTGTCGTAGTTGATCTTGGCCCGACCCAGTTCGTCGGACTCGATGGCATCCATGCCGCAGGCAGCGGCGCAGGGCCGCTCGATCTTGCTGATGGCCCGGTAGGGGCACTGATTAAAGCACTTGCCGCACTTGATGCACTTGTCCTGATCGATGTGGCAGTGCTTGTCCTTGTCCAGATAGATGGCATCCTTGGGGCAGACGTTCATGCAGGGGTGGGAGATGCAGCCCTGGCAGCTGTCCGTAATGCGGATCTGCTTGGGCGGGCAGGCATTGCAGGCAAAGGGGATGATGTTCACCAGGGGCTCTTCGAAATACTTCTGATCCGTGGCAGCTTTGTCGATGTCCGCGGAGATGGGCATCTGCTCCTGAGCCGTCTGCAGGTTCATGCCCAGGGCCAGCCGCACCCGCTCCTGGACGATGGCCCGCTCCAGGAACACGTCGTGCCGGTGATGGGCCACCTCGCCGGAGATCATCTTGTAGGGGATCATGTCCACCCGGCTCAGGTCTCCGCCCTCATAGGCCAGTCGGGCCACCTCGGTGAATACGTTGCGGCGGATATCGTCCACCGCGCTGTGTACGCCTCTCATGCTTTCTTCCTCCATTTTTTCCGGGGGGTCGCATACCCTCCCGGGAACTTTGTGGGCGACTTCACAATAAGTCAATTCATTATATAGAATCCCGTATTCCATTGCAAGCCCCGGCGGCGGCTTTTTCCCGGATCTTTACAGAATTTTCCGCCGGTTTCAGACATCTTTCAGCTTCCAGCGCTATGCTGGAGCATGACCGATGGATTTCCATTGACGGGCTTTTCCCGGCCGTTATATAATAAAGGGTAACGATCCGCCCATTGATAGGAGGAACCCCATGACTTGGAAAGAACGAAGGACCGTCACCATCCTGAGCATCATCCTGGCTGTGCTGGCCGCAGCGCTGCTGGTGGTGCTGGGCATCCGCTACCGGGAGCATCGGGCAGCCGGCGACGCAGTCCAGCAAACCGGTGCCATTGCCCCTGCCGCCGCTTACACTGCGGTGACCTGCTCCAACTCCACCGCCACGCTGTCTTTTTCTCTGGATGAGACCGGCCGGTGGATCTGGTCCGACGACCCGGATTTCCCCCTGCAGCAGGATGCCGTCCCCGCTATTCTGGAAGCGCTGGCGGCGCTGACGCCCCAGCAGGTCCTCTCCGATCCGGAGGACCCGGAGACCTACGGCCTGGATGATCCCACTGCCTCCATCACCGCCTCCGGCGAAGGGGTGGCAGACATTTCCCTGGTGTTCGGAAAGGCCACCACCGACGGCAAAAGCTATTATGCGGTAATGAACGGAGATGAGAGCGTCCTCTACATTTTTGACGGCGCGCTGCAGACCGCACTGCAGACCCCCATTTATGACATGTGCGATTTGCCGGAGCTGCCGGAACTGACGGAGGCGAACCTCACCTCCGTGGTGATTTGCGGCACGCCCGCCGGTGAGACTCCCGGCCCTGTCACCACGCTGAACGCCCAGCGGGCAGAGGACGGCGAGGATGCCACCTGGCGCTGCGACGGCGCCAACGTCACCGACGATCCCACCGTCCAGGCCCTGCTGGAGGATCTGGAAAACTGGACGCTGGCCCGCTGTGTGGACTACCGCCCCTCCGACGAGGCAGCGGAGATCTGCGGCTTTGCCGCTCCCGACGCCTCCGTCACCGTCACCTATTCCACGGAGGGCGGCACAGAGCAGACCCTGGTGCTGACCGTGGGCAAGTCTCCCGCAGACGGCCAGGGCCGTTACGTCCGGGTAGGGGAGGACACCACCATCTACCTCATGGAAACGGCGCTGATGGATCCCCTGATGCGTCTGGCAGCAAACGGACTCGAATAAGGAGGCGCATATGCGGGTTCTGATCGTGGAGGATGAGGTCCGGCTGGCAGCCACGCTGCAGGATCTGATGGAGATGAACGGATACAACGCCGACGCCTGCCACGATGGGGAGGCGGGGCTGGACAATGCCCTTACCGGCATATACGACATCATCATCCTGGATGTAATGCTGCCGAAGATGGACGGTTTCACCGTGCTCAAGCGCCTGCGGGGCGCGGGCAGCGCCACCCCGGTGCTGATGCTCACTGCCCGGGACCAGCTCAGCGACCGGGTGGAGGGGCTGGACTGCGGGGCGGACTATTATCTTACCAAGCCCTTTGAGCCTCAGGAGCTGCTGGCCTGTATCCGGGCCCTGGTCCGCCGTCAGCCGGAGCTGCGCAACACTGAGGAGCTGACCTATGCCGATCTGCGTCTGGAAAAAAACACCTTCACGCTCAGCTGCGAGGCCCGTTCCGTGCGTCTGAGCCGGAAGGAGTTCGACATGATGGAGTTGCTGATGCTCAACCGGGAGCTGGTCATCACCAAGGAGACTCTGCTGCTGAAGATCTGGGGGTATGAATCCGACGCAGAGGACAACAATGTGGAGGTCTATATCTCCTTTCTGCGCAAAAAGCTGGATCATCTCCACTCCCGGGTCAAGATCCGCACCATCCGCATGGTGGGCTATTGCCTGGCAGATCCTGACAGCTGATACGGTTTTTCCACCCATTTTTCCACGTTTTCCACATACTTTTCGACAATCCCCGGCAGGAAAGGAGGGAACGCCATGATCCGGAAGCTGCGGATGAAATTTGTGGCCGTGTGCATGCTGCTGGTGGTGGTGTTTCTCTCCGCCCTGTTCGGGCTGGTGTATTTTTCCGTGGAGCACAGCGTGGAGGCTCTGAGCCGACAGGTACTGTACCGGGTGATCCAGGAGGAATCCTCCGGGGACGGCATCCGGCGGCCGGACATCGGCATCACCATCGGCGGTGACCGGGTGCTGCTGCCCTACTTTACCGTGGAGCTGTGGGGCTCCAATGCCTACATCACCGGCGGGACCTATGCCAATCTGGAGGATACGCAGGCCCTGGCCGGCATCCTCAGCGCATGCCTCGCCCGGGAAGAACCGGAGGGTGTCCTGACCTCCTATCATATGCGTTATCTGCGGCAGGACAACGGTCTCTACCAGACCTTGGCCTTTGTGGACATCTCCATGGAGACCTCTGTACTGGGACGGCTGTTTCGTTCCTACTTGCTCATTGCCGCAGCAGCGGCATTGGTGTTTTTGGGCGTCTGCATCCTGCTGTCCCACTGGGCGGTATCTCCGGTGGAGCGGGCCTGGCGGCAGCAGCGCCAATTTCTCTCTGACGCCTCCCACGAACTCAAAACACCCCTTACCGTAATCCTCTCCAATGCGGAGATGCTGGGCTCCGCCGGTCTGGAGGACCGATCGGCCCGCTGGGCAGACAATATCCACTCCGAAGCCCAGCAGATGAAATCTCTGGTGGAGGAAATGCTGACACTGGCCCGGGCCGACAATATGACCCGCGCCCCGGTAATGGAGCCGGTACCGCTTTCCGAGGTAGCCATGGACTGTGCTCTGGCCTTTGAGCCGGTGGCCTTTGAAGCAGGCAAGCCTCTGGATTATGACCTCTGTGAGGACATCACCGTCCTGGGAGACCGGGACCGGCTGCGGCAGGTGGTGTCCATCCTGCTGGACAACGCCATCAAATACGGCGCTCCCGGCGGCACCATCCGCATGCAGCTGCAGAAAACAGACCGGCAGGCCCGGCTGACGGTGTCCAACCCCGGCGAGCCCATCCCGCCGGAACAGCTCTCTCACCTCTTTGAGCGGTTTTATCGGGTGGATGCCTCCCGGGGAGAGACCTCCGGCTTCGGTCTGGGGCTGGCCATCGCCGCCACCATCGCCCGGGAACACAAGGCTGCGCTGAAGGCCGAAAGTGACGTCGATTCCACCCGCTTCATCTTCACCATCCCCCTCAAGCGCTGACCGCAGAGAAACCGCGCCCCGCTCCCATATTGGGAGCGGGGCGCGGTCTGTTTTCCACAGGTGCATCTGTGTTTGGGGAGATCAGCTCTCCTTGGTGACGCCGTCGCCAACGCAGAACATGGTGAACTCCGCCGTGGCCAGGAGACGGTCGTTGTCTCCGGTGATATCCACCGCCACCAGCACCGTGCTGCGGCCCCGGTGACGCACCCGGGCGGTGGCATAGATCGTGCCGCTGCCCTGGTTTTTCAGAAAGTGAAAGGTACTGCTCTGGGTGACATAAAGCCGGCCATCGGTGTGGGCGGCGATCCCGGCGGCATTGTCCGCCAGTGTGCACAGTGCGCCGCCGTGGACCATGCCGAAGGGATTCAGACTCTCCGGCCGGATCACCAGGCGGCATACTCCGTAATCCCGGTCCACCTCCACCCGCTCGTTGAAATTGTGGTGCATGAAGGCGTTCATACCGTCCCGACGCAGCACATGTTCGTAAAGCTTCTCTTCCATGAGGGACTCCTTTGCCTGTTACTTCCGGGCGCATCGGCGCCCATTAGCTGGTATTATATCACGGAACTGCTGTGCTTTCCACATTTTTTCCCGCCGCATCTTGACATTTCCTTCTATATACATATAATGAACATATGAACAACTATTCATTTAATGGAGGAAACACCATGGAAGACCGCTACAATGTAGAGTGCTGCGACTTCATCCACGCCCATGAGGATATCGTGGAACAGGTGCGGCAGAGGATGCCGGGGGAGGACGCTCTGTACGATCTCACGGAGCTGTTTCGGATCTTTGGTGATTCCACCCGGGTGCGGATCCTGTATGTGCTGCTGGAGTCGGAGATGTGCGTGTGCGACCTGGCTATGCTGCTGGGCATGACCCAGTCCGCCATTTCCCACCAGCTGCGGGCCCTGAAGAACGCCCGTCTGGTCCGCTCCCGCCGGGAAGGGAAGACGGTGTTCTATGCATTGGCGGACGACCACGTGAAAACGATCCTGGATCAGGGCCTGGAGCACGTGGCGGAGTAGGAGATCCGGCGCTCCGGCGCCTTTCTCACCATATCCACATCTTTGAAAGGAGCGACTTGTGATGAAAAAGCGTTTTTCCATGGAAAATCTGGACTGCGCCAACTGCGCGGCCAAAATGGAGGCGGCCATCCGCCGCATCGACGGCGTGGAGAGCGCCGTGGTGAGCTTCATGACCCAGAAGCTCACCATCGAGGCGGACGAGGCCCGGTTCGAGGAGATCCTGGACCAGGCCGCCGCGGCCTGCCGCCGGGTGGATCCGGACTGTACCATCCGGCGGTAAGGGGGCGGTCTTATGCATACCCTCTCTGCCCGGCAGCGGCGGACCCTGGCGCGTATCGCAGCGGCGGCGGTGCTGCTGACACTGCTGCACTGGGTCCCCGTTCCGGAATCATTTCCACTATGGACGCTGTATCTGATGCCGTATCTCATCATCGGCGGCGACGTGGTGCGCCGGGCCGTGGGAAACATTGCCCGGGGACAGGTATTTGATGAAAATTTTCTCATGACGCTGGCCACGGCAGGCGCTTTTTTCACGGCGGAATATGCAGAGGCGGTGTTCGTGATGCTCTTCTACCAGGTGGGGGAGCTGTTTCAGAATATTGCGGTGGGCCGTTCCCGGGCCTCCATCGCCGCTCTGATGGACATCCGTCCCGACATCGCCCGTGTAGAGCGGAACGGGACCGTGACGGAGGTGGACCCGGAGGACGTAACGGTAGGAGAGATCCTGGTGATCCGCCCTGGGGAGCGGGTGCCCCTGGATGGTGAAGTGCTGGAAGGCGAATCCTCTCTGGACACCGCCGCCCTTACCGGTGAATCTGTCCCCCGGGATGTGGGGCCGGGCGACGCGGTGATCAGCGGCTGCGTGAATCAGACGGGACTGCTGCGGGTAAAGACCACCAGACCCTGTGAGGAATCCACGGTTTCCCGCATCCTGGAGCTGGTGGAAAATGCCGGGGAGAAGAAGGCCTCCAGCGAACAGTTCATCACCCGTTTTGCCCGATACTATACGCCCTGCGTGGTGGTGGCTGCGGCGGCGCTGTTTCTGCTGCCTACACTGATCCTGGCCATGGTCCCGCAGGCGCCCGGGTTCCTGGCGGGCACCTCTTGGCGCGATTGGCTCCACCGGGCCCTGGTGTTCCTGGTGGTGTCCTGTCCCTGCGCCCTGGTGATCTCCGTGCCGCTGAGCTTTTTCGGGGGCATCGGCGGTGCCGGACGGCGGGGCATCCTCATCAAGGGCGGTACATATCTGGAAGCCCTGTCCCACGCGGATACAGTGGTCTTCGACAAGACGGGCACCCTCACCCAGGGGACCTTTGCCGTGACGGAGATCTGTCCTGCTCCCGGCTTTGACCGTGAGACGCTTTCCGATCTGGCCGCGCAGGCGGAACAGCACTCCAGCCATCCCATCGCCCAGTCCCTGCGGGCAGCGTCTCCCGCGCCGCTGGATCCCACCCGGATCACAGCAGTGGAGGAGACCGCCGGCAGCGGTGTATGCGTCCGCATGGACGGACGGCAGGTATGCGTGGGCAGCCGCCGTCTGATGGAGCGGGAGGGCGTGACGGTCCCGCCCGTGGAGGGTACGGCAGTGCATGTGGCCGTGGACGGTGTCTATGCCGGATATCTGATGCTCTCCGACCTGCCCCGGCCCGACGCTGCGGAATCCATCCAGGCGCTGAAGGCCCAGGGCGTGCGGCGGGTGGTGATGCTCACCGGAGACGCTCCGGAGGCTGCCGCCCGCATGGCCCGCCAGGTGGGCGTGGACGAGGTGCGGGCCCAGCTGCTGCCTCAGGACAAGGTAGCGGAGCTGGAAACACTGCTGTCCTCCCGACCTGCCGGCGGGCGGACAGTGTACGTGGGCGACGGCATCAACGATGCCCCGGTGCTCAGCCGGGCAGACGTGGGGATCGCTATGGGCGCCATGGGCTCCGACGCCGCCATCGAGGCAGCGGATATCGTACTGATGGACGACCGCCTCTCCAAGCTTCCGGAGGCCATGGCCATTGCCCGGCGGACCATGTCCGTGGTGCGCCAGAACATCTGGTTTGCGCTGGGCGTGAAGCTTGGTGTGCTGGTGCTGGGCGCACTGGGCATGGCGTCTATGTGGGCGGCAGTATTTGCCGACGTAGGCGTGGCCTTTCTGGCGATCCTGAACGCCATGCGGTGCCTGGGACCGGTGAAGCATCTGTAAAACGCCGAAAGGCGCGCTGGTTTTCCAGCGCGCCTTTTGATTTTATCTCTTAGTCCAGCGTCTCCAGCTCCCGCTGCCACACCGTCCACTGGGCATCAGACGGCATCCGCCAGTCGCCGCGGGGGGAGAGGGCCACGGAGCCTACCTTGGGCCCGTCGGGGACGCAGTTGCGCTTGAACTGCTGGGTGAAGAAGCGGCGGTAGAAGATTTTCAGCCACTTCAGGATGACGTCCCGGCTGTACTGCTTGCCCAGGGCGTATACCGCCAGGCGGTAGACCTTCCGGGGAGAGAAGCCCCAGCGGAGCATGTAGTACAGGAAGAAGTCGTGGAGCTCATAGGGCCCCACCAGATCCTCCGTCCGCTGGCTGATCTTGCCCTGAACGGCGGGCAGCAGCTCCGGGGAAACGGGGGTGTCCAGAATGTCCTCCAGCACGTCGTGGAGGGCTTCGTCCTTTTCTGCGTTGTCCCGGGCCAGATACCCCACCAGATACCGCACCAGCGTCTTGGGGATGGAGGCGTTGACGGCGTACATGCTCATATGATCGCCGTTGTAGGTGCACCAGCCCAGGGCCAGCTCGGAGAGGTCTCCGGTGCCGATGACGATTCCGCCGCTCTGGTTGGCGATGTCCATGAGCACCTGGGTGCGCTCCCGGGCCTGGGCATTCTCATAGGTGACGGAGTGATCCTCCGGATCGTGGCCGATGTCCTTGAAATGGGTCCGGACGCTGGCGGCGATGTCCACGGTGCGCAGCGTGGCCCCCAGCTTCTCCGCCAGGACCACGGCATTGTTCCGCGTGCGGTCCGTGGTGCCGAAGCAGGGCATGGTAACGGCCACGATGTCCGTCATGGGCCGGTCCAGCATCTTCATGGCAAGACCGGTGATCAGCACCGCCAATGTGGAATCCAGTCCCCCGGAGAGGCCCACCACCGCCGTTTTGGCCCCGGTGTGGGCCAGGCGCTGCTTGAGACCCAGGGAGGCGATGAGCAGGATCTCCCGGCACCGGGCATCCCGGTCCTCCTTGCCCTCCGGCACGAAGGGCTGGGGCGCCACATAACGGGTGAGCTTGGTGGGGGAGAGGGTGAGTGAAAAGCCGGTGTACGCCTTCTGCTCTTCCGGCTGGGAAAACGCCTGGGTGCGGCGGCGCTCATAGCAGAGCTTCTGCACGTCCACCTGGGAAATCAGCAGTCCATTTTCATACCGCTGTTCACCCAGCAGCGTCCCGTTTTCCGCAATGAGCTGATGTGCGCCGAATACCAGGTCAGAGGTGGATTCTCCCTCTCCGGCGCTGGCATAGAGATAGCCGCACAGGAGCTTTGCCGACTGCATGGACACCAGCTGACGGCGGTAATCCGCCTTGCCCAGTGCCTCGTTGCTGGCGGAGAGGTTGCAGATCACCGTGGCTCCCGCCCGGGCCATGGCCACGGACGGCGGGTCCGGGGCCCACAGGTCCTCGCAGATCTCAAAGCCCAGGGTCAGCCCGGGCACCGTCTCACAGGAGAAAACCTGCCCGGCGCCGAAGGGCACCGCCTCCTGGCTGCAGAAGGTGATGTAATCATCTTCCTGCGGTGCAGGCGCAAATTGCCGTTTCTCGTAAAATTCGCCGTAATTGGGCAGATGGGTTTTGGGGACCACCCCCAAAACATGTCCGCTCTGGATAATGACAGCACAATTATACAATAAGTTGTCTTTTCGCACCGGCATGCCCACCGCGGTGACCACCTCCAGATTCCGGGTGGCATCCAGAACCGTGGAAAGAGCCTGCTCCGCACCGCGCAGCAGTGCCTCCTGAAAGAAAAGATCCCCGCAGGTGTAGCCCGTCAGTCCCAGCTCCGGCAGCACCAGCACCTTGGCTCCCGCCTGCTCGGCGGCGCGCATCATGGTGAAGGTCTGCTCGGCGTTATAATCGCAGTCCGCCAAGCGCAGCTTGGGGGTCCCGCAGGCGACAGAGATAAAACCGTCCTTCATTTGCTGATACCTCCTGATGACGATATGGAATCTTACGGCTATTTTACACCGCTTCCTCCCGGTTGACAAGAAATCCACGCACAAAAAGGACCGCCGTCGGCGGTCCTTTTTGCTGTGTGTGTTTTAGGAGGGAGAAAATGCATCGGGTTGGGAGGACCCTTTGCTTGAGTATAAGATACCCAATAATCTTTACCGAATTATGTGTTTCTTATGAACAGTTTGTAAATGTTCCGGTCGTTCTCCCTGATTTTTGAAAAATCCGCTCTCCCTCAGCGGCGGCGTTTTCCACAATGCCCGGGAAAACGCCTTATTTGTACTTCTGGCTCTCCGCCACCGCCAGCTCATCGCAGCGGTTGTTGTATTCATTTTCCGCGTGTCCCTTCACCCAGTGACAGCGCAGCGTGTGGATCTCACAAAGGTCCAGCAGCCGCTGCCACAGGTCCGGGTTCAGCGCAGGCTTTTTGTCCGACTTCACCCAGCCCCGCTTTTGCCATCCCTTAGCCCAGCCCTTCTCCAGGGCGTCGATGACATACTTGGAGTCGGACCACAGCTCCACCGTGCAGGGCTCCTTCAAAAGCTCCAGGGCGGAGATGACAGCGGTGAGCTCCATGCGGTTGTTGGTAGTGTGGGCCTCGCCGCCGGAGAGCTCCCGGCGGTGCTGTCCGTACATCAGGATGGCGCCCCAGCCTCCCGGTCCGGGATTGCCGGAGCAGGCGCCGTCGGTATAGATGGTCACGGTTTTCATGTGCTTGCTCCCTCCGACGGCGCCTGCATGTCCGTCGCCGCCAGTTGCCCCGCCAGAGGCGAGGCGGCGGGACATCCCATTCCGGCACGGCGTGCCGTGATGCCGTCGGTATAGATGGTGACTGTTTTCAACATGGTTCGTCCTTTTGTGGGAAAATTGACGGCATCACAGATCCCGGAGGATCTCCTGCCGCTTTTGTTCATACTCCTCCCGGGTGATGAGGCTGCGGTCGTAGAGGCTGCGCAGTTCCTGGAGCCGCTCCTCCGCAGAGGAGGGACGGTCCGTGTCCTCCGCGTCCTCGATGCGGATCTCCGGCCCGGCGTAGCCTTTGCCGAAGGCGCAGTAGCCGTTGTAGGCGGTGATGCCGATGGCCATCAGCGTCCAAAGGATACCAAAAGGACCAAAGGTGGGAATGGCCATCGTCACGCCGATGATCACGAAGATCAGTCCAAACATCATTCCAAAGGCGCCGGCGGCTTTACTGGGCCGATAAGTCACCCGTTTCCGTCTCATGACGCGCCCTCCTTATTCCCCGTCAGTCTCCTCACTCTGGGTCTCGTCCCGGTCCGTCAGGGCCATGGAGATCACCCGGTCGCCCTCTTCCTTGAAGCGCATGACGATGACGCCCTGGGTGGAGCGGCCGGCGGTGCGGATATTTTCCACAGCGGTGCGGATCAAAATGCCGCTCTGAGTGGCCAGCAGCAGGTCCTCGCCGCCTTCCACCACCTTGATGCCCACCACGCCGCCGGTCTTTTCTGTGACGGCGTAGTTCCGGATGCCCAGGCCGCCCCGGTTGGTGATGCGGTATTCCTCCACGGGGGTCTGCTTGCCGTAGCCGTTTTCCGTGATGGAGAGCACCTGGCGGCCCGCCTTGGCCCTGGCGGCGCCCACCACGTAGTCTCCCTCCCGGAGGCGGATGCCCCGGACGCCCACGGCCTCCCGGCCCATAGGCCGGATGTCGTTTTCGTCGAAGCACACCGCCTGGCCGTCGTGGGTGGCGATGAGGATCTTCCTGGTGCCGTCGGTCTCCCGGACGGTGATGAGCCGGTCGCCCTCCTCCATCCGCAGGGCGCGGATGCCATTGTTCCGCAGATTCTTCAGCGTGCTCACCGGCAGCCGCTTCACGGTGCCGTTCCGGGTGACCATCACCAGGAAGCGATTCTCGTCGTTTTCAATGTCCCGGGTGTGGATCATGGTCTGGACGTGCTCGCCGGGCTCCACCTGCAAAATGTTGATGATGTTGGTGCCCTTGGCGGTCTTGCCGGACTCCGGGATCTGGTAGCCCTTCTTCCGGTAGGCCTTTCCGGTGTCCGTGAAGAAGAGGATATAGTCGTGCGTGGAGGCGGTGAACACGTCCACCACGTAGTCCTCCTCCCGGGTGGTGATGCTCTTGCGGCCCTGGCCGCCCTTGCCCTGGGCGGCGTACTCGCTGACGGGGGTGCGCTTGATGTAGCCCGCCGCCGTCAGGGTAAAGACGCACTGCTCCTCCTCGATGAGGTCCTCGATGTCGATCTCGTCCTCCACATCCTGGATCTCGGTGAGACGGTCGTCGCCGAACTTGTCGGCGATGGCGGTGAGCTCCTCCTTGAGGATCTGGCGCACCAGGGCGTCGTCGGAGAGGATCTTCCGGAACCAGGCGATCTTCTCCTCCAGCTCCTTGTACTCCGTCTCCAGCTTCTCCCGATCCAGTCCCTGGAGGGCCTTGAGGCGCATGTCCAGAATGGCCTGGGCCTGGATGTCGTCCAGGGAAAAGCGCTCCATCAGCTTCTCCTTGGCGTCGTCGTACCGGGAGCGGATGATGCGGATGACCTCGTCGATGTTGTCCTGGGCAATGAGCAGGCCCTCCAGCAGATGGGCCCGCTCCTGGGCCTTCTTCAGGTCGTACCGGGTCCGGCGGACGATGATCTCTTCCTGAAAAGCAAGATATTCATCAATGATGTGCCGCAGGGAGAGGATCTTGGGCTGGGACTGGTTCTGTACCAGGGCCAGCATGTTGATGGCGAAGGTGGTCTGCAGCTGAGTCTGGGCGAAGAGGCGGTTGAGCACCACCTGGGGATTGGCGTCCCGCTTGAGTTCGATGACGATGCGCATGCCGTTGCGGTCGGACTCATCCCGGATGTCGGAAATGCCCTCCAGCCGCTTGTCCTCCACCTGCTCGGCCATGCTCTTGATGAGCATGCGCTTGTTCACCTGGTATGGTATCTCGGTGATGACGATACGGATGCGGTCCTTGCCGAACTCCTCGAACTCATGCCGGGCCCGGATCACGATGCGGCCCCGGCCGGTGGCGTAGGCCGCCCGGATGCCGCTGCGGCCCATGATGATGCCCCTGGTGGGGAAATCCGGACCCTTGACGTGCTGCATCAGATCCGCCAGTGTGGCGTTGGGATCATCCAGCACGCAGATGCACGCGCCGATGACCTCCCGCAGGTTGTGGGGCGGGATGTTGGTGGCCATGCCCACGGCGATGCCGGCGGAGCCGTTGACCAGAAGATTGGGGAAGCGGGAGGGAAGGACCCGGGGCTCCTTGCGGCTCTCGTCGAAGTTGGGGTCCCAGTCCACCGTGTCCTTTTCGATGTCCCGGAGCATCTCGTCGGAGATCTTGGCAAGGCGCGCCTCGGTATACCGGTAGGCGGCCGGGGGGTCGCCGTCCACGGAGCCGAAGTTGCCGTGGCCGTCCACCAGCATATAGCGCATGGAGAAGTCCTGGGCCAGACGCACCAGGGCGTCGTACACGGAGGCGTCTCCGTGGGGATGATACCGGCCCAGCACGTCGCCCACGCAGGTGGCGGACTTCTTGAAGGGCCGGTCAGAGGTGAGGTTGTCCTCGTACATGGCGTAGAGGATCCGGCGGTGGACGGGCTTGAGGCCGTCCCGCACATCGGGCAGGGCGCGGCCCACGATGACGCTCATAGCGTACTCGATGTAGGATTTCTCCATTTCAGGGACCAGGGGAGATTCCACGATCTTTTGATTGGGATACCGGATCTCCTCGGGGTCGTATTGGGGTTTTTTAGACATAGATCAAACAGCCTTTCTTTTTTCCGCAGCGGACATCCATCTCAGGACTCCAGCAGATGCACATATTCCGCATTCAGGGGGAGATACTCCGGCGCCAGCGTCTGACCGCCGCGCACGTAAGGATACCGCCATCCCAGGTAGATGGATTCATCCACCGGATCGTCCCAGGAAAAGTCCCCGCAGGTGCTGATGTAGTAGACAAAGCCGCTGCCGCTGGGATCGGACGCAGCGGGGTAATCCTCCGGAAATTGCGCCTGATCCCAGGCGTCCACAGAGCCTACCTCCGTATAGAGGTCCCGGTATGCGTCGTAGCGGTAGAGGGTATAGGGCCAGAAGCTGCCGCCCTTTCCCTGGTTGTGGGACCAGCCGGCCTGGACGGCGCCGCTTGCGTAGAAGGTGAGGTCCGGGAACTCCGTCAGCTGAGCATACATCTCCCCGGTCTCCTGGTTGCAGCCGAATACATAGGCCGTCTGCCCGGCCATAATGTCGGCTTCGTGCAGCAGGATCAGCTCCTCTGCGCCGTCACCGTCCACATCGCACACGGCGAACCGGTCCGCGGAGAGATCCCCTTCCGCCGCCGTCCCGTCCGGAAGCACATGCTCCTCCAAAAGCGTCTCCAAGGCGGCGGCAAAGGCGGCCCTGGCGGCGGCACTTTCCTCCGTCATCGGAGCCAGTTCCATGGCCACGGCCTCCGGCGCTTCCTCCGAAGTGTCCGGCGCGGGACCGTCCGCCCTTTCCTGCGTCTGCCCGCAGGCGGCCGTCAGCAGAGCCAGAGCCAGCATGCCCAGCAGCATCAGATGTGTTTTCATCCGCATTTTTCGCTCAGTAGTCCAGATTCACGGCATACTTGGCGTTCTTTTCGATGAACTCCTTCCGGGGCTCCACCTTTTCACCCATGAGGATGGTGAAGGTCTCGTCGGCCTTCACGGCGTCATCCAGGGTGATGCGGCGCAGGGTGCGCTTTTCCGGGTCCATGGTGGTCTCCCACAGCTCGTGAGGATTCATCTCGCCCAGGCCCTTGAACCGGGAAATATCGATCTTCACGTTGGGATTACCTCCCCGCATTTCGGCGGAGACGGCGTCCCGCTCGTCGTCGTCGTAGGCCACCCGGGTGGTCTTGCCCCGGGTCAGCTTGTAAAGGGGCGGCACAGCGGAATAGACATATCCCTGCTCGATGAGGGGCCGCATGAAGCGGAAGAAGAAGGTCAGAAGCAGCGTCCGGATATGAGATCCGTCCACGTCGGCATCGGCCATGATGATGACCTTGTGATAGCGCAGCTTGGCGGGGTCAAACTCTTCGCCGATGCCCGCGCCCAGGGCGGTGATGACGGGCTGGAGCTTGTCGTTGCCGTAAACTTTATCAGCCCGGGCCTTTTCCACGTTCAGCATCTTGCCCCACAGGGGGAGGATGGCCTGGAAGCGGGAATCCCGGCCCTGGGTGGCGGAGCCGCCTGCGGAGTCGCCCTCGACGATGTAGAGTTCGGTGAGCTCAGGATTGTTCTCGTTGCAGTCCCGGAGCTTGTCCGGCATAGCCGCGCCGCCCAGGGCGGTCTTGCGGCGGATGGACTCCCGGGCCCGCTTGGCCGCCTCCCGGGCCCGGCCCGCGGTGAGGGCCTTGTCCAGGATCATCCGGCCAACCTGGGGGTTCTCCTCCAGGAAGGTGTCCAGCTTCTCGGAGACGATACCGTTTACCAGGGTCCGGATCTCGCTGTTGCCCAGCTTGGCCTTGGTCTGGCCCTCAAACTGCGCATCAGTGAGCTTGACGGAGATGACGCAGGTAAGACCTTCCCGGCAGTCCTCGCCGGTGATCTTCTCATCATCCTTGAGCATCTTGATCTTGCGGCCGTAGTTGTTCAGCACCGTGGTGAGGGCCCGCTTGAAGCCCTCCTCGTGCATGCCGCCCTCGGGCGTATGGACGTTGTTGGCGAAGGAGAGGATCGTCTCGTTATAGCCGTCGTGGTACTGCATGGCCACCTCCGCCACGGAGTCATCCTTCTGACCGGCCATGTAGATGATATCCCGGTGGAGGGGATCCTTGGACTTGTTGAGCCAGCCCACGAATTCCCGGATGCCGCCGGCGAAGCACATGTCGTCCTCCTGCTCCTGACCTGGCCGGGCATCCTGGATGCGGATGCGCAGCCCCGCGTTGAGGAAGGCCTCCTCCCGCATCCGGGTGTGAAGGGTCTCATAGTTATAGACGGTATCCTCAAACATCTCCGGGTCCGGCTTGAAGGTAACGGTAGTGCCGGTGCGGTCCGTGGTGCCTACCACCGTCATCTCCTGGGTGATGCCTCCCCGGGAGAATTTCATCTCATAGATCTTGCCGTCCTTATGGACCTGGACCTCCAGCCACTCGGACAGAGCGTTGACCACGCTGGCACCCACGCCGTGGAGGCCGCCGGAGACCTTGTAGCCCCCGCCGCCAAACTTGCCGCCGGCATGGAGGATGGTATAGACCACCTCCAGAGCAGGCTTGCCGGTCTGGGCCTGGATATCCACCGGGATGCCCCGGCCGTTGTCCACCACGGTGATGGTATCGCCTTCGTTGATCCGCACCAGGATCTCCGTACAGTAGCCTGCCAGGGCCTCGTCGATGGCATTGTCCACGATCTCATAGACCAAATGGTGGAGGCCCGAGGTGGAAGTGGAGCCGATATACATGCCGGGACGCTTGCGCACAGCCTCCAGACCCTCCAGGACCTGGATCTCAGAGGCGTCATACTCATTGGCCGCGTCCACGGCTGTGGAATTCAAAATTTCATTTTCTGCCATATGGTTCTCCTTTCAGGGGATGGCTCCCCGGCGCGGGACAAGAAGAGCCGGGCCGGAACCGCTTTCCGGCCCGTGTCTTCCCGCCCCGGTGATATGGGACATGCCGCCTCACAACTCCATGCGACGGCTCTCCGCCCGCCGCTGCAGCGCGGCAGGGGACAGGGGACTCAAATAGACGATCTGACGGTGATAGGGATGATCGCACACCAGAAAGGACCGGGGCAGCTGTCCGGAGGCATCCAGCACCACGCCCTCTTTTTCCGCGGCGGCCAGATAGTCCCGGGTCCTTTTTTCATAGCTGCACTTGTCCAGATCGAAGATGCCGATGATCCGCTTTTCCGGCAGGATCTCATTTTGTCCGATGTGCAGATACAAAGCGCTTCACCTCTTTTTCCACAATGTGTGCGGCCCGCAGGCACATGCGCCGCCTGGCCGCGAGGGCATTGCCTGCTAGGAAAGCAGGCCCTGGTGCACATGCAGCACCTTGCCCCCCAGCAGCGCCGGCAGCCGGTCATCCTCGCAGCAGGTGATAAACACCTGTCCTCCGGCGATGCGGTTGAGGACGAATTCCTGGCGGCGGGGGTCCAGCTCTGAGAGCACATCGTCCAGCAGCAGCACGGGATATTCTCCGGCGGCGTTGCAATAAATTTCCCGCTCCGCCAGCTTCAGCGCCAGGGCAGCCGTCCGGGTCTGCCCCTGAGAGGCATACTGTTTTGCCTCCCGGCCATTGATCCACACTGCCAGATCATCCTTGTGGGGACCGGATAGGCACAGCCGGGACGCCCGCTCCGCCGCCTGATGGGACGCCATGTGACGCCGCAGATCCTCCTCCAGTACCGCCATATCTCCGCCGGGGTCCTGAACGGAGGACACCGTCTGATAGCGGACCTCCAGCGTCTCCCGGCCGCCGGAGCACTCCAGATGATGCCGGGCCGCATACTGAGCCAGCCGTTCCACGAATTTCGCCCGATAATGGATCAGAATCGCACCCATCCGCACCAGACTCTCATTGAACTCCGGCAGCGCGGCCAGAAGGTCCGGCCGCTCCTCCGCGTCCCGCAGGATCCGGGTCTTGTGCTCATAGGCCCGGTTATACGCAGCCAAAGCGGCGGCATACCGTGGCCGCAGCTGGCAGAGGGCAGTATCCAGAAATTTCCTGCGTGCAGCTGCTCCCGCCCGGATCAGCTGCAAATCGTCCGGACAGAAGAACACCGTATTGTAAACTTCACTCAGTGCCGCTCCGCTCTTGGCCGTCACACGGTTCACAGAGAGCCTGCGCCGCTTGTCCCGATAGAGCAATGCCTCCACCTGAAATTCCCGCTCCCGGGCAGACACTGCGGCGCAGAGCCGGGCAGCGTTCTCTTCAAAGCCGATGAGCTCCCGGTCCGTCCTGGCCCGCGGAGATTTTCCGCAGGAGAGGTAAATGATGGCCTCCAGCAAATTGGTCTTTCCCTGGGCATTTTCTCCGAAGATCACATTGCAGCCCGGGTCGAAGTCCGCCGCCTGATCCTGATAATTCCGGAACCCGGAGAGCTCCAGCCGGTCAATCCGCATAGGCCACGGTGTAGTGCCGTCCCCGGAAGCACACGTCGTCCCCGGGACGGACCTTTTTGCCCCGCATGGTGCAGATCTCGCCGTTCACGGTGACCTCTCCGCCCTGGACGCACTCCTTGGCCTCTCCGCCGGATGCCACCAGATTTGCAAATTTCAGCAGATCCTGAAGCTTGATAAACTCTGTAGAAATCGTGATCGTTTCCATCTTTTCCACCATCGGACCTTACTCCGCGCTCTTGAGCCGCACCGGCAGTACCATATAGAGGAAATTGTCCTGGCCGTCCACCGGGACGATGATGGCCGGGGAGACGCCGGTATTCAGCTCGATGCGGACGGTATCGGCAGGCGCGTAGCGCAGAGCTTCCATGAGATAGCGGTTGTTGAAGCCGATCTCCAGGCCGCTGCCGTCGCCGCTGACATGGCAGACGTCCTTGGCCTCACCATTTCCGGTCTTGGCGGAGAGGAGGACCTTGTCGAAGTCAAAAATACACCGTACCGGGCTTTTCAGCTTATCCGAGATCACCACCGACACGCGGTCGATGCTTTCGATGAGGGATTTTGTATCTGCCACCACGGAAATGGGGTTTTTCCGGGGAATGGCATTCCGATAATCCAGGAATTCACCCTCCAGACGGCGGCAGATCAGCTCCGTATCTCCCACCTGGAACAGGATATGACGGCGGCCAAGGGTCACAGAAGCCGGATCCTCGGAGTCGGCGCAGATGCCTTTGACCTCATTGAGGGCAGAGCCGGGGGCCACAAAGGAAAAGGCGCCGCCCTGGATGTTTTCCACAGGCTCACGGCGTACCGCCAGACGGAACCCGTCCACTGCTACCATGGAGAGCTTCATGTCCGCGATCTCAAAAAGAGCTCCGGTATGGACGGGACGGCTTTCATTGGTGGAAACAGCGAAGGCCGTTTCCTCGATCATGGCCCGCAGAGTCTTCTGAGGGATGGTAAGGCCATATTCATCCTCTACCTCCGGCAGTTCCGGATAATCTCCGGAGGAAAGGCCCAGGATATCAAAGTCTGCGTCTCCACAGCTGAGGTGGACGGTACACCGGTCATCGGCGGAAAAGGTGACGATGTCGTCCGGCATCCGGCGGATGATGTCGCCGAAAAGACGGGCGTTGAGGACCAGCTCGCCGGGTTCCGTCACATCGGCGGACACCTTGGTGCGGATCCCGGTCTGCATGTTGTAGCCGGAGACGGTCAGGTCCTCGCCGGCGTGAAGCAGCAGTCCCTCCAGGGCGGGAATGGAGCTTTTTGCCGCCACCGCCCGGCTGGTAACGGCGATGGCGCTTTGCAGCAGTGCCTTTTCGCAGGAGAATTTCATCATAGGGCAGGTTCCTCTCTCAAAAGTCAAAGGTTCAGGTGTATGTTTTAAAAAGAAAAGAAAATTCTTATTTAGCGCCAGAAGTCATAGAGGGAAAACTTGTGGAAAAGGTGGAAAATGTCTGACGCGGCAGGATTTTGCCGCTCCACAGGGGGTGTGGACGAATGACACGCCTTTTCCACAGGAAACGACGGAAAAATACTTTTCCACAGGAAAGTTTTCCTTTTCCACGACGGATGTGGAATCACCGCTTGGCGTTGATGTTGGTTTTGATCTCCTTGACCATCTCGGCAAAGGCGGCGTCCTTCTTCATCTTTTTCTCCACCTGCTGGATGGAATAGAGAACGGTGGAATGGTCCCGGTTGTCGAATTCCTTTCCGATATCGTCCAGAGACAGGTTCGTCATGCTGCGGATCAGGTAGATGGCGATCTGCCGGGCCTGCACGGCATCCCGAATGCGCTGCTGGCCCCGGATGACGGATTCCTCCACATTGTAATACTTGCTGATGTAATCCAGGATCGCCTCCGGCGTGGGGATGTACTCGTTGTTGCGGCGGAGCATGTCCTGGATGGCCCGGGAGACGGTCTCTTCGTCGGTGTCGTTCCCAAGAAGATCCTTGAAGGCCATGATCTTATTGATGGTGCCCTCCAGCTGCCGGACGTTGGAAGTGACGTTCTGAGCGATATAGACGGAGATCTTGTCCGGCAGCTCCAGTCCCAGGATGGCGGCCTTGTTTTTGATGATGGCAAGGCGCGTCTCGAAATCCGGCGGAGCCACGTCCACCAGAAGGCCCCATTCGAACCGGGTGCGCAGCCGGTCCTCCAGCTGGGTCATCTCGGAGGGGGGACGGTCGGAGGTCAGGACGATCTGCCGGCCGGACTCGTAGAGGTTGTTGAAGGTGTGGAAGAATTCCTCCTGAGTCTGCTTTTTGCCGGCGATGAACTGCACGTCGTCCACCAGCAGCAGATCCGCCTGGCGGTATTTTTCCCGCATCTCAGCGGTCTTGTTGGGACCGGCCTGGATGGCCGCCACCAGTTCGTTGGTGAGGTCGTCGCCCTTGACATAGGCGATCTTGGCCTTGGGATCATTTTTCCGGATGACGTTGGCAATGGCATAGATCAAGTGAGTCTTGCCCAGGCCGGAGTCTCCGTAGATCAGCAGGGGGTTGTAGTTCTGGGCGGGATGCTCCGCCACCGCCACGGAGGCGGCATAGGCCAGCTTGTTGGACGGACCCACCACGAAGGTGTCGAAGGTGAACTCATCGGAGGTGAAGCGGTCGGAGTTTTTTTTCGTCTCTCCGCCGTTCAGAGCGGCAAGGCCTTCGTCATCCAGGATCGTCACTTCAAACTCCATGGAAAAGACGTCCCGCAGGGAGGCCTTGATGTTTTTCAGGAACAGGGACTCGATATAGCCCCGCTTGAACTCGTTGGCGCAGTGCAGGATCAGGGTGTTGCCCCGGATATCCACCGCCGTCAGTTCGTCAAACCAGGTGGCGATGGTGGTCTCCGATAGCGCGGTTTTCAGCTGGGACAGGACCTTGTCCCAGACATCGGCGACGGAATTCAAAAGGAAGCACCTCTCTCTAGTTAAAAATGGACAAAACAAGACAAAAATATTATAGCAAAAAAGAGAGAGCGAGGCAATACTTATTCTAATAATAAGCGTTGAAAAAATCTGCCGGAAACGGTCTGTTGAGAGCAACTAGATGTTGAGGCGGCTTAAAAAAACTGCCACCAGATTTAGAAAAAGTGTTTGGAAAGGCAGAAAATGACGGTTTTTTTCGGGAATTTTAAAGTTATTCTTGACACCTTTTGAAAAAGTCTGTATACTATTCGATGCGTCGCAAGGCGCCTGAAAAGGTTTACTGCGCCTGTCCCCTTGGGGAGAGGTGTCGAGTAAGCGCCGCCGGCAAGGCGGCCGGAATACTGACAGGAGGTGTCTCAACATGGCAACGAAACGTACCTATCAGCCCAAGAAGCTGCATGGCCAGAAGGTCCACGGTTTCCGCAAGAGAATGGCCACGGCCAACGGCCGCAAGGTCCTGGCCCGTCGCCGCGCCAAGGGCCGCGCCCGTCTGTCCTACTGAGCAAAACGGAAGCGCGGGAGACACTTGAAAAGACGTCTAGGGACGGCGGGAATTCCAGAATTCCTCCGTCCCTATGGAGCTTTCCGGAAAAACGTCTTTTCCGGTGGAAAGGACAGGTGAAGCGAGTTGAAGCGGTCGGTCACGCTGAAGGAAAATCATGAGTTCCGCCGTCTCTATCAAAGAGGCACGTCGGCCGTGAGCGGGTGCATGGTGGTCTATTGCCGGAAAAACAAGCTGGATCACAACCGCCTGGGCCTGACGGCTTCGGTGAAGCTGGGACACGCCGTGGTGCGCAACCGCGCCCGGCGGCGGCTGCGGGAGGTCTACCGGCTCAATGCCCACCGGCTCCGGGAGGGGTATGATCTCATCCTGGTGGCCCGCGGCCGGACGGTGACCGCCTCCTGGAAGGAGCTCAACGACAGCTTTCTGCGGCTTTGCCGGAAGCTGGGGCTTCTGGAGGAGACGGTATGAAGCGTGTGATGCTGGCTCTGGTGCGGTTTTACCGCGCGGCTATTTCCCCCTATCGCGCCCCCTGCTGCATCTATACGCCCACCTGCTCCCAATATGCTCTGGAGGCCATCGAGAAATACGGTGCCTGGAAGGGCGGATATCTCGCGCTGCGGCGCCTGCTGCGCTGCAACCCGTTCCACAAGGGCGGATACGACCCGGTCCCCTGACCAGGAGGCGCAGCCTCCGGTTTCCCCATGCCGGTTGGAAGAGACCGGCGCCGCGGAGCGTGCCCGGATGTTCTGAGGACCCGGCGCGGCCGCATCACAATTTGGAGGAAAGTCTATGTTCTCAACCATCGGATACGTGATCTGTATCCCGTTTGCATGGCTGGTGCGGCTGTTTTACACCCTCACCGGTTCCTACGGCGTGGCCATTATTCTCTTCACGCTGGTGCTGAAGCTGATCCTGCTTCCCCTGCAGATGAAATCCAAGAAGAGCATGATGCGCATGAACCGGATGTCCGGCAAGATGCAGGAGATCCAGAAGAAATACGCAAAAAATCAGGCCAAGATGAACGAGGAGATGCAGAAGCTCTACGCTGAGGAGGGCGTCAATCCCATGGGCGGATGCCTGTGGACGATGCTGCCTCTGCCCATTCTGATCGCACTGTACTCCATCATCCGCCAGCCCGTCACCCATTTCATGATGCTCTCTGAGGAGACCATGTACAGCATCGTCAACCATCTGGCTGACGCCGGCGTGGCCATGGGCAATATCGTGAAGGTGGCGGAAGATACCGGCGCTATGGTCCTGAAGGACGGTCTGCCCCAGATGCTGCCCTATGGCCAGATCAACCTGGTCAAGGAGATCACCGCCCAGATGCCCGATTACGGCGCCACCATCGACGGCTGGATCAACATGAACTACAACTTCCTGGGGCTGGATCTGACGTCCAATCCCAGCACCGGCTTTACGAATTTCCATCTGGAGTGGGCCTGCATCGGCCTGATCCTGATCCCCGTTCTGGCCGGCCTTTCCCAGTTTGCCCTGTCCTTCGTCACCATGAAGCAGAATCCCCAGCAGGAAAGCGCCGCCGCCCGCTCCACCCGGAGCATGATGTACATGATGCCGCTGTTCTCCGTGTACATCGCCTTCATCATGCCTGCGGCTCTGGGTATCTACTGGATCGCTCAGAGCGTGATCTCTCTGGTGCAGGAAGTGGTGATGGGGAAGTTCTTCACCAAGAAGCTGGAAGAAGAGGAAAACGCCCGCTATGAGGCCCGTCAGGCAGACCGCCAGCGCCGGATGGAGGAGGCCAAGCTCCTTCAGGAGCAGCGCAAGCAGCAGGCGGAGCCCAAGCAGACCCTGAAGGAAAAACGGAAGGCGGCCCAGGAGGCCAAGGCCCTGAAGGCCCAGAAGTCCAGCACCAACGAGGCGGGCCGGGTGGGGGACCGTCCCTATGCCCGGGGCCGCTCCTACCGGGCGGACCGGTATGACGATTGAGTAAGGAGCCGTTATGAGAGAGTATATTGACGTAACGGGCAAGAACGAGGAAGAGGCCGTCCAGAAGGCGCTGGCGCAGCTGGGCCTCGACCGTGACGATGTGTCCGTGGAGATTTTGGAGCGGGCCAAGTCCGGCTTCCTGGGTCTGGGCAGCTGCCCGGCCAAGGTCCGGGTGTACTATGGCCCCGAGGAGGAAGAGCCCGCACCCAAGGCGGAGCCCAAGCCTGAAAAGAAGACAAAGCCCAAGGCTGAGAAGCGGCCAGAGCGCAAGCCGGAGCCCAAGGCTGAACGCAAGGTGGAAAAGAAACCGGAGAAAAAGGCGGAAGCTCCCGCCTCTGAGCCCGCTCCCGTTCAGGACCTGGGTCCCCAGGTGGACGATGAAAAGGCCCAGGCCATCCGCACCTTCCTCACCGGTCTGCTGGCACAGATGGACAGCAGCGCCGAGATCCAGGTGTATCAGCCGGAGAAGGGCCGCTATCGGGTGATCCTGGTGGGTCAGGGCCTGGGTGCCCTCATTGGCCGCCGTGGCGAGACCTTGGACGCCATCCAGCAGCTCACCAGCTATGCCGTCAACCGTACCGGCAGCCGGGTCCGGGTCCAGCTGGACGCCGAGGGCTACCGGGAAAAGCGGGAGCAGAGCCTGCAGAACCTGGCCCGGAAGGTGGCCGGCAAGGTAGTCAAGTACCGCCGCAGCGTGACGCTGGAGCCTATGAACGCCTACGAGCGGCACGTGATCCACACGGCCCTCCAGGACGTGCCGGGCGTCACCACCTACTCCACCGGCGTGGATCCCAACCGCCGGGTGATCGTTGCCTACGACCGGGAGAAGAAATGAACCAAGAGGGACCGCCCCTAAAAAAGGCGGTCCCTCTTTTTTCACAAAAAGACACCTGATTGTGGAAAACCAGACTGTTTCAGCCTGGATCTTCCCGTCAAGCAGATCCCGGTACTTGACATTCCGGCGGAAACGTGATAGAGTTTTTCCTGATATTTGAAAGGCTGCGACAGGGAGGAGTATCTCCAGCAGCCCCGGCAAAGAGACAGGACGGGTGGTGTGAGTCCTGACGGGGCAGGGAGGGAAGGCGCCCTGGAGCCGCGGAGCGGAAATGCTCCGACGGTCCCCGCCGTTACCGGGCAGAGCGTCCCCTTCGGGGGAAAATCAGGTGGGACCGCGGACAGTTGTGAAGTTCGCCCTGAGCCGAGAGGCTCGGGGCGTTTTTTATTTTTGCCGGCAAGACCGGCGGGAGAAGGAGAATCAGCACATGGATAACCAGCAGAAAACCATGGAAAAGATCGTGGCTTTGTGCAAAAACCGGGGCTTCGTGTTTCCCGGCAGCGAGATCTACGGAGGTCTGGCCAACAGCTGGGACTACGGTCCTCTGGGCGTGGAGATGAAGAACAACGTCAAGCGGGCCTGGTGGAAGAAGTTCGTCCAGGAGAATCCCTACAACGTGGGCCTGGACGCCGCCATCTTGATGAATCCCCAGGTGTGGGTGGCCAGCGGCCATGTCTCCACCTTCAACGATCCCCTCATCGACTGCAAGGCCTGCAAGATGCGTCACCGGGCCGACAAGCTGGTGGAGGGCTTCGTGGCCGAGCACGGCATGGATGTCAACGTGGAGGCCATGACCCAGGAGGAGCTGGTGGCCTTCATCCGGGACAACCAGGTGCCCTGCCCCGGCTGCGGCAAGCACGACTTCACTGACATCCGGAAATTCAATCTGATGTTCAAGACCCACCAGGGCGTCACCGAGGACAGCGCCAACGAGGTGTATCTGCGTCCCGAGACCGCCCAGGGCATCTTTGTGAACTTCCCCGCCATCCAGCGTACCACCCGCCGCAAGCTGCCCTTCGGCGTGTGCCAGGTGGGCAAGTCCTTCCGCAACGAGATCACCCCCGGCAACTTCATCTTCCGCATCCGGGAATTCGAGCAGATGGAGCTGGAGTTCTTCTGCAAGCCCGGCACCGATCTGGACTGGTTCCAGTACTGGCGCACCTACTGCCACGACTGGCTCATCGGCCTGAACGTGAAGGAGGAGAACCTGCGGCTGCGGGACCACGAGCCCGAGGAGCTGGCCTTCTACTCCAAGGCCACCACGGACTTTGAGTATCGTTTCCCCTTCGGCTGGGGCGAGCTGTGGGGCGTGGCGGACCGCACCGACTACGACCTCAAGCAGCATCAGGAGCATTCCGGTCAGGATCTGACCTACTTCGACCAGGAGCAGAATCAGCACTATATTCCCTACGTCATCGAGCCCTCCCTGGGCGCCGACCGCATGACCCTGGCGCTGCTGGTGGAGGCCTATGACGAAGAGGTGGTGGACGCGGAGAAGAACGATACCCGCGTGGTGATGCGCTTCCATCCTGCCATCGCCCCCTTCAAGGTGGCGGTGCTGCCCCTGAGCAAGAAGCTCTCCGACAAGGCCCGGGAGATCCAGGCGGAGCTTTCCAAGGAGTGGATGGTGGACTTTGACGACACCGGTTCCATCGGCAAGCGCTATCGCCGGGAGGACGAGATCGGCACGCCTTACTGCGTCACTGTGGACTTCGACACCGTGGGCGACGCAGAAAAGGCCGGCGACAACTGTGTCACCGTCCGGGACCGGGATACCATGGAGCAGGTCCGTCTGCCTCTGGATCAGCTGAAGGACTATCTGTGCCAGAAGCTGGCTTATTAACGATCTGACGGCGCGCCGCCCTCCGGGGCGGCCGTCTTTTTCAAAAAAGGAGGACGGCCATGCTGGAAAATCTGCTCTTCAGCCTCAACGCCACGGTGCCCATGTTCTGCATCATGGTGCTGGGATACCTGCTGCGGCGGTACACGCGTCTGATGCCCGGAAGCTTTGCGGACGCCATAAATACGTTCGTATTCAAGGTGGCGCTGCCGGTGCAGCTTTTTGAGAACCTCTCCACTTCGGATTTCCACACCATCTGGGACGGCGGCGTGGTGGCGTTCTGTTTCCTGGTCTCTCTGGCGTCCATTCTGATCCTGCTGGCGCTGTCCTATTTTCTGCGGGATCGGTCGCTGCAGGCGGAATTCATCCAGGCGGGCTACCGGGGCAGTCAGGCGTTGCTGGGGGCGGCGCTGATGCAGAACATTTACGGTTCCACGGGCCCTCTGGCCCTGGTGCTCATCGGTGCGGTGCCTCTCTACAACGTGGCGGCAGTGGTCCTGCTGACCTTGATGACGCCCGGCGGTCATCTGGACCGGCGCACCGCCGCCAAGACGGTGCGGGGCATCGTCACGAACCCCATCATTCTGGGCATCGCGACTGGCCTTGTGTGGTCGCTGCTGCGTATTCCGCAGCCGGTGATGCTGCAGCGGGGTGTGGAGTCTCTGGCGGCTACTGCCACGCCGCTGGGACTGCTGGCCCTGGGGGCGTCCATCGATCTGGGAAAGGCTGTTGGCTGCTGGCGGCCCACTCTGACAGCCACGGCCTTCAAGCTGGTACTGTTTGCGGCGGCGTTCCTGCCCCTGGCGGTGGTTCTGGGCTACCGGGAGGAGGTACTGGTGGTGGTGCTGATCATGCTGGCCTCGCCTACCACCGTCAGCTGCTTCAGCATGGCCCGGAGCATGGGCCACGACGGTACCCTCAGTTCCGGGGCGGTGATGCTCACCACACTGCTCAGTGCCTTCACCTTTACCTTCTGGCTGTATCTGCTCCGTTCTTTGGGCCTGATCTGAAAGATACGGCAGGTCAGATATGTCCGCTCCTTCGGGAGCGGACTTTTTTACGGAATCTTGTCACTTGCTCCAAAAAGGGTCTACCTTTTTCCATGAAATGACCGTGGGACCGGCATTGCGTTTTTGTGGAAAATTGCGTATGATAAAAACAGGAACACAGCATTTTCACGAAACATACGGTGTGTGAAACGAAAAGGAGGGACTTGAAATGGAACAGATCTTTAAGCTAAAGGAAAACGGCACCACTGTCCGCACAGAGATCCTGGCGGGCCTTACCACCTTCATGACCATGGCGTACATCATTGCTCTCAACCCCAATCTGCTGACCAATTTTGAGGTGGGAGCCCTTTGGAACGGCGTATTCATGGCTACGTGTCTGGCTTCCGCTCTGGCCATGTTCTGTATGGCGTTCCTGGCCAACAAGCCCTTTGCGCTGGCTCCCGGCATGGGCCTCAACAGCTTCTTCGCCGTGGTGACCACCAACATCGTGGCCCTCACCGGAATGACCTATCTGGAGAGCTTCCAGTCCGCGCTGGTGATCATTCTGCTGGAGGGCATCGTCTTTTTGATCCTGTCCATTCTGAATATCCGGGAGAAAATCGTGGAAGCCATCCCTCTGGGCGTGCGGCTGGGCATTGCCCCGGCCATCGGATTGATGCTGATGAACATCGGCCTGGGCTCCAATGTGGGCGTCTACTCTGAGACCGGCGGGCCCTTCTATGTGATGCGGGACTTCTTCGGGGCCCTGACCCCCAGCGTGGCCCAGACCACCATGGGCAGCGGCTACACCACCATGGTCCTCACCGTGGTGACCATGTTCGTGGGCCTCTTCGTCATTGTGATCCTGGCCAAGAAGGGCGTCAAGGGCGCTGTGCTGCTGGGCATGCTGGTGGCGTCCGTGCTGTATTGGGTGGGCGATTTTGTGGTGCTGGGGGTCAATCCCTTTGCGTCTTTGTCCACCGCCTCCTTTGTGCCGCCCTTTGCCGACATGATGGAGACCACCTTCTTCAAGTTCAATTTCCAGGGCTTTTTGAGCATCGGCTGGTTCACCGCCGTGACGCTGATCATCACCTTCTGCATGATCGACATGTTTGACACCATCGGCACCCTGGTAGGCACCGCCTCCCGGGCCGGCATGGTGGACAAGGACGGCAACATGCCCAACATGAAGGAAGCCCTCATCTCCGATGCCATCGGCACTGTGGCCGGCGCCTGCACCGGCACTTCCACCGTCACCACCTTCGTGGAGTCCGCCTCCGGCGTGGAGGCCGGCGGCCGCACGGGCCTCACTGCCCTGACCACCGGCGTGCTGTTTTTGGCGTGCATCTTTATTGCTCCCATCGCCGCCATCATTCCTGCAGCGGCCACCTCCTCCGCCCTGATTTATGTGGGCGTGCTGATGCTCATGGGCCTCAAGCATGTAAAATTTGACGACCTAGATCAGATGGTCCCCGTGTCCCTGATGCTCATCTCCATGCCCATCTCCAGCTCCATCGGTCATGCCATCGGCATCGGCCTCATTTCCTACACCGTCATCAAGGTGTTCAGCGGCAAGGCCAAGGAAGTCTCTGTATTGACCTATGTGATCTCTGCGCTGTTCCTGGTGAAGTTCTTCCTGATCGTGTGACGGAGCAATCCGCAAAAAAGAGACGCGGCCACAGCCGCGTCTCTTTTTATATTCAGAAAAACATACCCATAAAACCGTCGGGCCGTTCCGCTGCCTGATCCCACACCTCCCGAAATACGGACGGCGGGATGGTCCTGGCCATCACCTTGCCGGGTACGGTCAGCTCCCGGATGTCGGTAGGATAGGGCGTTTTGGACAACGCCTCTTCCTGACCATGCTCGTCTCCATAGGCGAACCACAGTCCGCCTGGATACAGCTCCACCCGCCGGGTCTCCAGACCCTCCCGATCCAGTTCCAGATAGACCTGTTTGGGTTCGTCTTCCTGGGGTTCGGTATATTCCAGCATTACGTAGCGCATGAGGGTTCCTCCTTCTGATCGTGGAAAAATGCCCGGATCTCAGTTTCGGAAGCCTGGACACTGCCCTGGGCAAAGCCGCTGCGGCCGCCGCCCCGGCCGTGCAGGGAGCCGTTGAGGGATTTTACCAGGGGGGAGATGTCCTGCCCCTGGCTCTGCACCAGGGCGTAAACATACCGGTCCTCCGCTCCGGCAAACACGGCTGCCAATCCCTTGCAGCTGCGGGCCACCGCGTCCGCAAGACGGCGGGCGGCGTCCGGCTGCATGGGCGGTTCTACCAGCAATACGTCCCCGGCTCCGGCATACCGGGCGGCGGTACCGGCGATGAGTCGCCCTTCCAGCTCCGCCTGCCGGGCCTTGACGGCGGTAAGCTCTGCTGTCAGCCGCTCCACGGCAATGGAGAGCTCCACTGGCTTGACACTGAGCTGCTGGCCTGCGGTCCGGGCCTGCTCATACACATTGGAGAGATAAGTCACAGCCCGGTTGCCGCAGAGGATCTCTAGCCGGACCCCCTGGTGGAACTTCTGGCAGGAGAGGACCTTTACCAGCCCCACCTGTCCCGCCCGCAGCACGTGGGTGCCGCAGCAGGCGCAGCAGTCCGCCTCCGGGAACGTGACGATCCGCACCTGTCCTGTCAGCTCCTTCTTGCTGCGGTAGTCCAGGGCCTCCAGTTCCTCTGGGGAGGGATAGGTGATCTCCGCCGGCCGGTCTGCCCAGATGACGGCATTGGCCTCGGCCTCCGCTGCCAGGACCTGCTCCCAGGTCAGGGGAACATTGTAGTCGATGGTGACGGTGTCGGCCCCCAGGTGGAAACCCACGTTGTCGCAGCGGTAGCGGCGGCAGAGGATACCGGAGAGAATGTGCTCTCCGGAGTGCTGCTGCATGTGGTCAAAGCGGCGGTCCCAGTCCACCGTGCCTTCCACCGCCGCGCCGGGTGCCAGTGCCCGGTCACAGGTGTGGAAAATCACGCTGTCTTTTTCATGGACGTCTGTGACTGCGGCGGGACCTAGGGTCCCGTGGTCGGCAGGCTGACCGCCGCCCTCCGGATAAAAGGCGGTGCGGTCTAGGGTCACCAGAAAGCCGTCTTTTCCCGGCGTACAGGTTAAAACTGAGGCGGTGAAGGTCTTACAGAACGCGTCGGCATAGTATAGCTTTTCCGTTTCCATGTGGAAAACTTCCTTTCAGTCCAAAAGTCCCAGAGCCTGCTTCCAGGTGAGGACCCGGCGGCAGGCAGTCTCGATGGTGCCGGCACTGAGAACACCATCCTCTGCCGCCTGGAGCACCTGGGGGATCTGAACGCGGTAATCGGTGGTGATGAGAAGATCGTTGCCCGCCTGCAGTGCCAGCACAGCGGCGGAGCCGTCGGCGGCGTAGGCGGCCACGGCGTCCATGGCCAGATCGTCGGTCATGACCACACCGTCAAAGCCCAGCTCTGTGCGCAGCAGGTCGTGGACGGCAGGGGAGAGGGAGGCGGGCAGAGCATCATCCACCGCTGCCATGATGTTGTGAGATACCAGCACGGCGGTAGTTCCCTCTCCGGCGGCAATGCCCGCGGCAAAGGGAAGAAAGTCGCTTGCTTCAAAAGTCTCCAGAGGCCGCTGGTCCACAGCGATGCCGGTGTGGGTGTCCGTATTGCTGCCGTAGCCGGGGAAGTGCTTCAAAACATTGCCCATGCCGCAATCGCGCATGGCGGAGACCACGTCGGCAACATACGCGGCGGTGGCTTGGGCATCCTGGCCCAGGGTGCGGTCATAGATGAAGTCGGCGGGGTCGGTGGACACGTCCGCCACAGGAGCCAGATTCACATTGATGCCCAGAGCCAGCAGCGCGCTGTTTTTCTCCCAGGCGTCGGAGGAAAAGACGCTGTGGCTGTCCGTTTCTGTCTGACTGGCCGCCAGGGCCTGGGGGGAGGGGAATTTCTGGTCAAAGAGGTTGGGGTTTCGGCTGGCCCGGGTGACGGTGCCGCCCTCCTCGTCGGAACCGATGAGCAGGGGAATGCCGGTATCCGCCAGAGCGGCATCCTGATAGCTCTGCACCGTGTCGATGAACTGCTCCCGGGTGAGCCAGGCGCCGGCATCATCCTGGTAGTCCCGGCTGAAGAGCACATAACCCCCAAGGTGATAGGTGGAAACATCCTCCGCCGCCTCTGAGGCCGGGCAGCGGACAAAGAACAGCTGGCCCACCTGCTCCTCCAGCGTCATCCCGTCCAGAATGTCCTGGATCTGCTGCTGCGCCAGTTCTTCCGCCGTGGGCTGGGGAGGCGGCTCCTCCGGCTCCTCGGCCGCCTGTGGCGGCTTTGATGTCTGCTCCTCTGCCGGAGCGGTACCGCAGGCAGCGAGGGTCAAAAGCAGGAAAGCGGCCAGGACCGCGGCCCATTTCCCCATGAAATGCGCCTCCTTTTTCCGTAATGGCTCCATTGTAGCACACCCCGGAGGAAAAGAAAAGTTGCGTTTGCCTTCCCGCAGGATGCTGAAGCAGGAAGCACGTCCCCCGGCCAGGGGGACGTGCTTCCTGCTTCAAAAGAGGGAGGTCAGATATCAGAGACGCGGTTTCGCCAGGCGATCTCGCTGTTGAGATCCCGCCGGAGCTTTTCATTTTCCGTCACCAGTTCATCATAGTGGCGGCTTTGCACGTAGTATTTCACGAAACTGAAGGTGGCCTCCTGGAATTCCTCCGGGGTATATTCCGGGAGGAGGGAGCCGTTGACGCGGCGGAGGCCCTGAACGGAGATCACCACCAGGCGGCGGTTCTTTTCAGACAGCTGAATGATCTTCAGCGTGTCGGGGATGTCCAGCTGCAGGTCGTACAGATCGTTGACCCGCTCCAGCAGGCGGCGCTGCTCCGGCTTGGCAGAAACGATGACGCCATACTTCTGGAACAGCTCTTTTAAGTAGTCGGCAGAGACCTCCTCCCGGGTGATGGTCCCCTTGCCGATGCCGGAAAACATCGTGTTGGACAGGGAAAAGCCGACGAATACCTCGTTGCCGGTTTGCGGATAACGCATCATGATGACCTCCAGACGTGATGATTTTTCAGGCTTTGCCTGTGCCATCATTATAAGTATTATTTGCGCAAAATACAAGAAAAAATTACGTAAAGAAAATTAAATTTTTATGAACGGGAAAACCGGATATCCGCCCATGGGGCAGACACCCGGTTTTCTGTATCACGGTTTTCTGGGGTAAGGCGTAGGGTCGTCGGTAAGACCGGCCAAAAAGTCCATGCTGGTCTCCAGAGCCAGGGCGATCCGGCGGCATTGCTCAAAGGTCATGTTGCGTCGCCCGGTCTCGATTTTGGAATAATCGCTTTGGTCGATGCCGGTGAGCATCTGCATTTTGACCTGGGAATATCCCTTTTCCCGCCGGAGCCTTCTCATAGGCGTCATATCATCACCCCGAAGAAATTATGCCCCGTTGACCTATTGGAAATAGGGTGAGATAGACCTATTATATGGAGTGTGGAGGTGATGAAATGCCGAATTACCGGGAATCGTACCTGCGGATGATGCGGGCGACGGAAAAATCCATCCGGACGCTGGTGGAAGCGCAGCAGGCCTGTGAGGAGATGATCCTGCAGGAGGCGGATGATGAGGCCCAGCAGGAAGCGGAGCGCCGGACGTAATGTCCGGCGCCTTTCCAACAAACAGATATCAAAGAGGAAGGAGGCGGGCCGAAAGGTCCGCCTCCTTGAAAATGGAATCTTTTATTCTTCCGGCTTTACCAGCGCGATGTGCAGCTCGTCCAGCTGCTTCTGGGTGACGGCGCTGGGGGCGTCCATCATGACGTCCTGGGCGTTCTTGTTCATGGGGAAGGGGATGATCTCCCGGATGGAGTCCTCGCCGGCCAGCAGCATCACCATCCGGTCCACGCCGGGGGCGATGCCCGCGTGGGGCGGCGCGCCGTAGGTGAAGGCGTTGTACATGGCGGGGAACTTGGCCTTCACGTCCTCCTCGCCCAGGCGGACCAGCTCAAAGGCCTTGATCATGATCTCCGGGTCGTGGTTCCGCACCGCGCCGGAGGAGAGCTCCACGCCGTTGCACACCAGGTCGTACTGGTCGGCGGTGATGCTCAGGGGGTCGATCTCGCCCCGCTCGGCCTTCAGCAGCAC
>CALWXB010000003.1 GCA_944385405.1 uncultured Oscillospiraceae bacterium
CCGCTGCAGCTCCTCCGGCTCCAGGCCCGCCCGGCGCAGGTTCTCCCGCCGGATCACACCGTTTTCCAGCAGCACCAGGCCCCGGAGCACAGGCCTCCGCTTTTTCCGCAGCGTCACCAGGCCCACGGCGGCGCAGCACACGGCCAGGGCCGTCAGCGCCGGCAGCGGCCGCTCCGGTGTCAGGGCCAGGGCCGCCGCTGAAAGGCCCGCCGCCGCGCCCGCAGCGCATCGCTGCGCGCCGCGGCCCGCTCTGGCAGCCACCGCCAGCGCAGCCCCCAGGGACAACGCGGTCACGCCTGCCGTGATCGCCAGCTGTGTCAGGATCTGCATACAAAACCTCCCGGGCATGTCGTTTCCGACAGTATTGCCCGGGAGGCTTCCTTTTATTCCCGCACGCTGCCCCGTACCGGCGGCTCCTCGTGGGGATGACCGGCATGGTGGGCGTTGGTGTGGACGTTGATATATTGTGCCTTCAGCTTGGAGTAGAGGATGGTCTGGCTGGAGTATAGTCCGTTGTAGCCGGAGAGCACATAGCTGATGCCACAGGCCAGGGCGTAATACAGCAAGCCGCCGTCCCCGAAGAGCTCCACCGCCAGAAGAATAGATGCCAGGGGACAGTTCACCGCCCCGCAGAACACGCACACCAGCCCCACCGCTGCAGCAAAGCCCGGGGCGATCCCCAGCAGGGGACCCGCCACGCAGCCAAACGTGGCCCCCACAAAAAAGGAGGGCACCACCTCGCCGCCCTTGAAGCCGGCAGCCAGGGTCACGGCGGTGAACACGATCTTCAGCAGAAAGGCCGCCGGATGGGCGCTGCCCTGCTCCACAGCGGCGGCGATGACCGCCATGCCCGCGCCGTTATAATCCGTGGTACCGCAAAGGTGAGTCAACCCCACCACCGCCGCGCCACCCACAGCGGCCCGGAGCCATACGTTGGGCAGCCGCCGGTGCATCTGATGCTCCACCACATGGATCACCGTGCAAAACAGCACCGACACCAGCGCACACAGTGCGGCCAGAATCGCCACCCGCACCAGCAGCCACAGATCCAGGACCCCCGGGGCCTCCACTGCGAAGCGGGTGGGCTCCACGCCCATCGCCCGGGACACGCCGTATGCGGTGAGGGCGGCGGTGAGACAGGGAATGAATGCCGCGTCGTACACCACGCCGATACTCACCACCATCATGGCAAACACCGCCGCCGCCAGAGGCGTGCCGAACAGGGCGGCGAAGAACGCCGCCATGCCCGTCAGGGTGGCGGTGCGCATGTCCCGGTCATCCAGGCCCAGCATCCACCCGGTGTGATAGCCGATGGTACCGCCCATTTGCAGCGCCGCGCCCTCCCGGCCGGCGGAACCACCGCACAGGTGAGTGAGAATGGTACTGATGAAAATGGCCGGCAGCAGGGAGATGGACAGCCCCCGGCCCAGATGCACCGCATCGATGATATCATTGGTGCCCTGCCCTTCGGTGCCCAGGAGACGGTAGATCCCCGCAATGGCCAGGCCCGCCGCCGGCAGCAGCCACAAAAGCCAGGGATGCATTTCCCGCAGTCCCGTGGCCTCCTCCACGCCGATATGGAACGCAGATCCGATCACACCGCAGATCACGCCCGTCACGCCTGCCAGGATCAGCCATTTTACCATGGCCTCCACATAGAGCCGGGTGTGGGCCACCCAGTCCCACGCCTTTTTCCAGTGCGCACCCTTCATTCCGGCCACCTCACTCGCATACGGCGGTCACCGGCTCCCGCGCGCCGTCCAGCCGGGTCTCCAGCAGCTCCGGCCGCCCCAGATACCGTTCAAAGGCGGCAAAGAACCGGGAGTACTCGATGCCTGTGGCAATGCGCTCATCCATCACCACGCCCAGAGGCAGCTGCTTTTTCCGGGTGCCGGCAGGCGCGCCGGGCACCGGCACCGGCTTGCCCATGCACAAAAAGACGCTGGTGGTGCCAAACTCATAGCAGTGATGGAAGATGAACCGAGTATTGATGGACGCCAGGTTCGTGATGAACAGGCTGGTGTGGAAGGGGCTCAGGTCGATGATCTTCCGGGGCAGCAGCCCGTGGAGATCCAGGTGGTAGGCCGCGCCGAACACCAGCCGGGCAAGGCCGGGAATGGAGAAGGCCAGGTTGGCGAAGCGGTCGGTATTGTTGTTGTGGGCGGCGCACTGGTTCCGCTCCACCAGCTCCCGGACCTTGCGGCTGATGGTGAACACGGTGTCTTCCGGCTCCAGAAACACCTTCAGCGTCGTCTCATCCGGCGTGCCGTCCGCCCGGGTCTTGAGGATCACGAAGCTGAAGCAGAAGTGATTGCGCCGGTAAATCTTCCGGTTCATCACGAAATAGTTCATCTTGGGGTTCTCCAGCGCCGCCTTGTAGTAGGCCGCCGCCAGAACGCTCATGTGGGTCACGGACCGGCCCTCCCGGCGTTTATCCCGTATATAGGTCTTGATGACCTCTTCGTCCACATAATCGCTGGCCCAGTTCTGGGCGTCGAATCGCTTGGGCATGATATAGGGCAGCGCCTGCACAATGGGCGTCAGCCCCTTCACCCGGGTCCCGTCCGGTCTCATCCTGTTCTCCTCATTTCTTTTTTCGCGGGAGCACTCCCCCGCTGCATTCACACACGGCCTTATTATAGTTAAGATTTCATAAAATTTCAACCGTTTCCAAGGCGCTCTTTTTCGCAGGACATGCTGAAAATTTGGATTCCCCGGTTGATTCCGCCGCCGCTGGGGCGTATACTGATAGAGATTCCGGCGTTCCCGGCGGACAGCTGTCCGCCGCTTCAAATCCACGCCATGACGGAGGATGCATATGAAATACGGAAGAACCTATAACTTTTCCGCGGGACCTGCCATGATGCCCGAGGAGGTCCTGGAGGATATCGCCGCCGAACTGCTCAACTACCGGGGCAGCGGCATGAGCGTCATGGAGATGAGCCACCGGTCCAAGGTGTTCCAGCAGATCCGGGACGAGGCAGAAGCCGATCTGCGCAAGCTGATGGGCATCCCGGACAATTACAAGGTGCTCTTCATCCAGGGCGGCGGCACCACGCAGTTTGCCATGGTGCCCATGAACCTGATGAAAAACGGGGTAGCCTGCTACGTAGAGACCGGCGCATGGTCCAAAAAGGCCATCAAGGAGGCCCAGAAGTACGGCCAGGTGCAGATCGTGGCCTCCTCTGCCGACCAGAACTTCTCCTACATCCCCGACTGCTCCCACCTGGAGATCCCGGAGAATGCGGACTATGTCTACATCTGCGAGAACGAGACCATCAACGGCACCACCTTCTTCCGCCTGCCCGATACCCAGGGCAAGGTGCTGGTGTCCGACCAGTCCTCCATGTTCCTCTCCCGCCCCTGCGACGTGAGCCGGTACGGCCTTATCTGGGCGGGCGTGCAGAAGAATGTGGGCCCCGCCGGCATGGCTGTGGTCATCATCCGGGAGGACCTGCTGCGGGACGATCTGCCCGCCTTCGTGCCCACCTACCTCAGCTACAAGACCCATGCCGACAACGACTCCCTCTACAATACCCCCAACTGCTGGGCCATCTACTGCTGCGGCAAGGTGTTCAAGTACCTGCTCGCCCAGGGCGGCCTGGAGGCCATGGACCGGCGCAACCGGGAAAAGGCCGCCATTCTCTACGATTTCCTGGACCAGAGCAAGCTTTTCACCGGCGCCGTGCGCAAGGAGGACCGCTCCCTGATGAACGTCCCCTTCGTCACCCCCTCCAAGGAGCAGGATGCCGACGTGGTGGCCGCCTCCAAGGCCGCAGGCTTCGACAACCTCAAGGGCCACAAGAGCGTAGGCGGTCTGCGCGCCTCCATCTACAACGCCATGCCCCGGGAGGGCGTGGAGGCCCTGGTGGCATTCCTCAAGCAGTATGAGGCCTCTCACAGCTGAAAACGGTTTTCCAGCGCCCGGAACTTCCACTGGAAGTTCCGGGCGCTTTTTGTCTGTATCCAAACTGTCACCTTCTGTTTACAAAATTTTAACTGCCATCTCTATTTACTTTTTGGAGTTGTCAGTGTATAATGGCACCAGATTGCAACAAAAGGCGGTGATCCATATGCAGCGAACGGTGGTGCCCTCCCAATACCTGCAGATCGCCCGGGATCTGGCGGGGCGCATCGCCAGGGGCGAACTGGAAGAAGGCAGCCGCATCTATGGCCGTTCCGTCATGGCCTCGGAGTATAACGTCTCCCCCGAGACCATCCGGCGGGCGCTGCGTCTGCTTTCAGACATGAAGGTGGTGGAGGTAAAGCCTCAGAGCGGAGCCGTCGTCCTCTCCGCGGACAGCGCCCGACGGTACATCGAAAACTTTGAAGAGGGCGCGGACGTGCGGTCCCTGCAGCTCCAGCTCAAGGACGTGCTCAACGAGTATGGCGACCTCAACCGCCGCCTGACCGACCTGGTGGGGGGGCTCATCAAAAGCCGCGACACCTTCGCCGCCGCCAACGAGCCCTTCCCCAACTATGAAGTGGCGGTCCCCAAGGATTCCCCCCTTATCGGAAAGAGCATCGGCGCCCTGAAATTCTGGCAGTCCACCGGCGGGACCATCGTAGCCATCCGCCGGGGACAGACCGTGATTTTGTCCCCCGGTCCCTACGCGGAACTGTACGCCGGAGATGTCATCGTCCTGGTGGGCTGTCCCTCCGCTGCGGAGGCCGCATACCATCTGGTCACAACGAAGGAGTGAATGCCTTATGATCCAATTTGAACACGTCTCCAAAAGCTACGGCAAGACCCCCATCCTCAAAGACCTGAACTTCACCATCCCCGACGGACAGTTCGTGGTGCTCATCGGCCCCTCCGGCTGCGGCAAAACCACCACGCTCAAGACCATCAACCGCCTGATCGATATCGACGAGGGCACCATCTCCATTGACGGCAGCGACATCAAGGGCACCGACAAGGTGGAGCTGCGCCGGCACATCGGCTACGTCATCCAGCAGATCGGCCTCTTCCCCAATATGACCGTTGCCCAGAACATCTGCGTGGTGCCCAAGCTCCTCAAGTACGACAAGTCCCGCTGCGACGAGATCGTCCGTGACCTCCTGAAGATGGTCCATATGGAGCAGTACGCCGACAAGTACCCCTCGGAGCTCTCCGGCGGCCAGCAGCAGCGCATCGGCGTGCTGCGGGCCCTGGCGGCCTCCCCCCCCATCGTGCTGATGGATGAGCCCTTCAGCGCCCTGGATCCCATGACCCGGGAGGTGCTGCAGGACGAGGTGAAAAACATCCAGCAGAAGCTAGGCAAGACCATCGTCTTCGTCAGCCACGACATGGGCGAGGCGCTGAAGCTGGCGGATGTCATCATCTTCATGGAGAGCGGCCAGATCATTCAGATGGCCTCTCCCGAGGAGATGCTGGAGCACCCCGCCAACGATCTGGTCCGCAACTTCCTGGGCAAGCACTCTCCCGAGACCCCCGCTCCCTCCAAGGTGGAAAGCTTCATGCGTACCAACGTGTTCAGCGTTAAGAAGGACCGGGGCGTGCTGGAGTGCGCCGAGCGGATGGCCCGTGGCAGCGTGGATACCCTGCTGGTCACCGACGCGGACCACCGCTATGTGGGCACCGTCTCCATCGGCGACATCCGCCACTGGGGCCAGGGCCTCACCAGCATCGAACCCCTGGTGCGTAAAACCGCCCGCACCGTCCGGGTGGGCGATGAGGCCCGGGAATCCTTCGACTATCTGCTGGACTCCGGCGCAGGCTATGTGGTGGTCCTAAATGAGGACGACACCATCGCCGGCATCGTCACCAAGACCAGCGTCGCCCGCTCCGTGGCGGAGAACCTGTGGGGGGATGCCAAATGATCGAAACGTTGCAGACCCTCTTTCGCGACTACGGCGCCGAGCTGGGCACAGCCATCTGGACCCACATGCTGTTCGTGCTGGCGGCGGTGGCCTGCGGCTTTGCGGCGGGGCTCCTGGGCGGCATCCTGCTCTCCCGGGTCCCCAAGCTCTCGGGGCTCATCATCCCGCTGCTGTCCATTTTCCAGACCATTCCCGGCCTGGTGTTCATCGGCGTACTGTACATCTGCTGGGGCGACACCTACGCCACCGTCATCGTCGCTCTGAGCGTATATGCCATGTTCCCGGTGCTGAAAAACACCTACACCGGCATCCTGGAGGTGGAGGGCAAGTATGTCGAGGCAGCCAAGGGCTGCGGCATGTCCCGTCTCCAGACTCTGGTGCGGGTGGAGCTGCCCCTGGCCATGCCGGTGATCGTGGCGGGCCTCCGGATGGCCACCATCTATACCGTCTCCTGGGCGGTGCTGGCGGCCATGATCGGCAAGGGCGGCCTCGGCACCTTCGTCTACCGGGGCACCACCTCCAACAACAACACGCTGATCCTGCTGGGCGCCATCCCGGCAGCCATCCTGGCCATCCTCTTCGGCCTGGGCATTGACCTGCTGCAAAAGAAGGTCACGCCCAGAGGCCTCAGGAAGGAGGCGGGCAAATGAGCTGGAGCACCATTCTGGAGCATTTGTTCATCGTGCTGGCAGCCAGTATCCTCTCCATCGCCGTGGGCCTGCCCCTGGGCATCTGGGCCTATGTGTCCCGCCGGGTCCGGCCTGTGATCTTGCGGGTGGTGGACCTGCTGCAGACCATCCCCTCTCTGGCGCTGCTGGGCATCATCATGGTGGTGCTGGACCCCGGCAAGCTGACGGTCATCATCGGCATCACCCTCTACTCCCTGCTTCCCATCGTCCAGAACACCTGTCTTGGGCTCCAGGAGGTGGATCCCGGCGTCAAGGAGGCCGCCCGGGGCATGGGCATGAGCAAGTCCTACCGGGTGCTGATGGTGGAATTCCCCTTGGCCTTCCCCACCGTGTTCACCGGCATCCGCATCGCCGTGGTCAACGCCATCGGCACCGCCGTGTTCGCAGCCTTCGTGGGCGGCGGCGGCCTGGGCGGCGTCATCACGCAGGCCATCCGCATCATGGATATGAAGCTGGTGCTGACGGCCACCGGCGTACTGATGGTCATCGCTGTGGTGCTGGACCTGGTGATGAGCTGGTTCGAGGGCCAGATGCGCAAGAACAAGGGTGGGTCCAAGACCATGTGGATCCCCGTGGCGGCCATCCTGTTGGCCTTCTGCCTGCTGCTGCCCTACGGCAAGGGCAGCTCCGGCGACATCATGCTCTACGACGGTGATTACTCCGAGACCCAGCTGATGCATCACATGGTGAAAATGCTGGTAGAGGATCAGACGGATCTCACCGTCACGATCCAGGATCAGATGTCCCAGGTGAACAACTGGAACGCCCTGAAGGACGACGGCCATACCTGCGACCTGATGATCTCCTACGACGGCACCCTGCTGACCACTTTCTTCCATCAGGACACTCCCGATGTGCCCGAGGGCATGACCATCTACGACTACGTCAAGGAAAAGGCCCTGGCGGACTATGATCTCCACGTGCTGGGCAAACTGGGCTTCGAGAACACCTATGCCATCGGCGTGCCTGAAACGCTGGCGGAGGAATACGGGCTGGAGACCATCAGCGATCTGATCCCCATAGCCGGAGAGCTGACCTTCGGTGCCGAACAGGAGTTCTTCACCCAGGAGGGCAGCATGAAGTATAACCCCTTCGTGGAGTTCTACGGTCTCACCTTTAAAGACCACGTGGGCGTGGATATGGGCCTCAAGTACGCCTCCATCGAAAACGGCAGCTTCGACGTGGCCGTGGTCTACACCACCGACGGCCTCAACCGCAAGGTGGGGCTGAAGGTGCTGGAGGATGACAAGAGCTTCTTCCCCGACTATTTCGGCATGTTTGTGGTCCGGGGCGACGTTCTGGAGCAGCACCCCGAGCTGGAGGACATCCTGGAGCAGCTCACCGGCAACATCTCCACTGACCAGATGGCGGAACTGACATACCAGGTGGACGTCATGGGCCGTACCGTGGACGAGGTGGCCCAGGAATTCCTGGTGAGTCTGGGACTGCTGAGCGCGTAATGCTTCACGATCTCCGGGAGGCTCCCCCTCCCGGAGATCGTTTGCGGCTGGTTTGATATCATAAGGAGGATATTGTTCATGCAGTCATTGGAGCTGGCGGTGCTGGACTGGATCCAGCTGTACCTGCGGTGCGATTTTCTGGATACGGTGATGCCCGCCCTCACCCGGCTGTGCGACCACGGAGAGATCTGGATCGTGCTGGCAGCGGTGCTGTTGCTGCTGCGGCGCCAGCGCCGCCACGGCATCGCCCTGAGCTGCGCCCTGGTGCTGGATCTGGCAGCGTGCAACCTGCTGCTCAAACCCCTGGTGGGCCGCCTGCGGCCCTTTACCGTCCAGGCCGTGGAGCTGCTGATCCCCCCGCCCGGAGATTTTTCTTTTCCCTCCGGCCACACTGCCGTCTCCTTTGCGGCAGTCTTTGCGCTGAAAGCCTCCGGCAGCCCGTTGTGGAAGCCTGCCCTGGCAATGGCCCTGGTCCTGGCGTTTTCCCGGCTCTATCTCTACGTCCACTGGCCCAGCGACGTGCTGGGCGGAGCGGTGCTGGGCGCTGCAGTGGGCTGGGCCGGTGCCCGGCTGGCCCGGCGTTTGTTCCCGAAAACAGCATAAGCGTCAGCCGAAACAGGACCGGAGACTTTTGTCTCCGGTCCTTTGGACTTTCCCGGAAGGGCTCTGTCCTTCCGGGGCTTTTCAAATCCTCCTTTTTTTGCTATACTGATCCCATCTTTGAGAGATGTCGGGGATCCCCCCGGAAAGGCGGCGCTGCCATGAATCTTTGCGATTACGATACCATTCGGGAGCTGCTGGGACGCCACGGCTTCCACTTTTCTAAATCCATGGGACAGAACTTTCTCATCGACCCCCAGGTCCCTGCGGACATCGCCGCGGCCTCCCGGGCCGATGCGTCCTGCGGGGTGCTGGAGATCGGCCCAGGCATCGGCCCCCTGACGGCGGAGCTGGCCCGGCGGGCAGGCAAAGTGGTCTCCGTGGAGCTGGACAAATCCCTGCTCCCGGTTCTGGCGGAGACCATGGCCCCCTATCCCAACGTGGAGATCGTCCCCGGGGACGCCATGAAGCTGGACCTCACCGCCCTGGCCGCGGAGAAGTTCCAGAGCCTCACCCCCATCGTGTGCGCCAACCTCCCCTACAACATCACCACCCCTGTGCTGACGAAGCTGGTGGAGACCCCTTGCTTCCGTACCATCACGGTACTGATCCAGAAGGAAGTGGCCCAGCGGCTCTCCGCGCCGCCGGGCAGCAGCCAGGGCGGTTCTTTTTCCCTGTTTCTGCAATATCATATGGAGACGGAGCTCCTCTTTGACGTGCCCCGGGAAAAGTTCCTCCCCGCCCCCAAGGTCACCTCCGCTGTGCTGCGCTGCGTCCGCCGGGACCGCCCCGCCGTGGAGGTGGCGGATGAGGACTTCTTCTTCCGCTGCGTCCGGGGCGCTTTCCTGCTGCGGCGCAAGACCCTGGCCAACAGCCTCGCTGCCGCTCTGCCCGGATACAGCCGGGAGACCGTACAGGAAGCCATCCGCAGCTGCGGACTCAGCCCCGACGTCCGGGGCGAGCGGCTGACGCTGGAAGATTTCGCCAAGCTCTCCGCAGCTCTGGCAGAAACCGGTAAGTAAACGTTTTTTTGCTTGCTTTTTTGTCAAAATTGCGGTATCATAGCGTTAAATAACCCTCTTTTTTCGACAGGATCCACATCATAACGACAGGAGGATACGCGTATGTCTACGAAAGCCTATTATCCCAGAGCGGAGATCGGCCCCGGAAAGGTGGGGTTCGCCAAGACCCGCTCCATTATCGAGGCCCCCTTCTACGGCAACAACGTCATCAAGGTCAACTCCCTGCGGGAGGCCTATGATCTGGCCAAGAACTCTCCCGGCACCGTGGTCACCGACATGCCCGTTTACCGCGGCGAGGAATTCGGCCTGGAGCCGGACGCCAAGGTGCTCCTTTTCAACGACGGTTCCATCACCGGCCGCTATGCCCCCGCCCGGCGCATCACCGGCAAGCCCGGCGTCAACACCACCGCCCTGGACAAGATCCTCATGGACGCGGTGTACGACACCCGCTGGAAGACCATGTACCACGCCGAGGTATTCATCGGCCTGGACCCCGAGTTCATGGTGAAGGCCCACCTGCTGATCCCCGAGGGGGAGGAGAACCTGCTGTACAACTGGATGCTGAACTTCCAGTACCAGTCCGATGAATATGTGAAGATGTACAAGGCCTCCCGTCCCGTGGGCGACGGCAAGGAGCCGGACATCTACATCTTCTCCGATCCCCAGTGGACCGGCGCGCCTGGGCAGGAGGACGTGTGTGATCCCAAGTGCCTGTGCTACTTCAACACCGACACCAACTGCGCCGCCATCCTGGGCATGCGCTATTTCGGCGAGCACAAGAAGGGCACGCTGACCCTGGCCTGGGCCATCGCCAACCGCAACGGCTACGCCTCCTGCCACGGCGGCCAGAAGGAGTACACCCTGGACGACGGCAGCAAGTACGTGGCAGCGGTGTTCGGCCTCAGCGGCTCCGGCAAGTCCACCCTGACCCACGCCAAGCACGGCGGCAAGTATCCCGCCATCAAGGTCCTCCACGACGACGCCTTCGTCATCAACACCGACACCTGCGCATCCGTTGCCCTGGAGCCCACCTACTTCGACAAGACCTCCGACTACCCCGTGGACGCTCCGGACAACAAGTACCTGCTGACGGTGCAGAACTGCTCCGCCACCCTGGACGAGGACGGCAAGGTGGTCTGCGTCACTGAGGACATCCGCAACGGCAACGGCCGGGCCATCAAGTCCAAGCTGTGGTCCCCCAACCGGGTGGATAAGATCGACTCCCCCGTCAACGCCATCTTCTGGATCATGAAGGATCCCACCATCCCCCCCATCGTCAAGCTCAAGGGCGCTTCCCTGGCCTCCGTCATGGGCGCCACCCTGGCTACCAAGCGCTCCTCCGCCGAGCGGCTCAAGGAGGGCGTGGACCCCAACGCCCTGGTGGTGGAGCCCTACGCCAACCCCTTCCGCACCTATCCCCTGGCCAACGACTATGAGAAGTTCAAGAAGCTGGTGGCGGAGAAGAACGTGGCCTGCTACATCATCAACACCGGCGACTTCATGGGCAAGAAGGTCCAGAAGGAGGATACGCTGGGCATCCTGGAGGCGGTCGTGGAAGGCAAGGCCGACTTCAAGCCCTGGGGTCCCTTCGAGGACATTGAGATCCTGGAGTGGGAGGGCTTCGTCCCCGATCTGGGCGACAAAGCCTACGTGGACCAGCTCAAGGCCCGCATGCAGGACCGCCTGAACTACGTCGAGGGCCTCAAGACCGCCGAGGGCGGCTTCAACGTCCTGCCCGACGACGCTGCCGACGCCATCCGTAAGGTGGTGGACGAGGCCAACAGCCTGTAAGGCCATTTTCCTGTACATCCATTGTCATACAAAAGAGCGCCGCTCCATTCAAGGAGCGGCGCTCTTCTTATGCAGGCAGGTCCCCGCCGCTTGTCGGCGGGGACCTGCCGGTCTCAGCGGATCTCCTTCCCGCACTCCGGGCACACCTTGGGGATGCCGCCCCGGATGTGCCAGAGGGCCCCGCAGTGAGGGCAGCGGAAAAACTTCACGGTCTGCAGAAAGCCGCCGATCATGCACAGCACACCTACGTACGCCAGGGCCATGGCGCCTACCGCCACGTAGGCATACATCAGCACCATGCCCACCACAAACAAGATCCACAAGAGATAAAAGCTCTTTCGGTAATTCATCGCCGCGCCTCCTCAGGTCCGGTCCGGGAAGCGGGCGCAGAGCTTGTCCAGCTCCGCCAAAAGCGCCGTCATCTCCTCGCGGCCCATGTGACAGGTGATCTCCGCGGTATCGTCCCCATCCATGGTGTTGGGCAGGAAGAAGGACACCTGGAACCGGAAACCATCCTCCACCGCGTCGGCAGCCAGGAGGAAATACGGCTCGGAAAAGCAGCTTTCGTAGCTGGATTTGATGCCGGCGTTCAGCACCTTCAGTCCCGCCGTCATCTCCTGGAGCTCGTAGGTCAAAAGGCAGCTGTTGGAGTCCTTGGTGATGTCTCCCTCCTCGTCGATCCAGGTGCAGCGCAGCACCAGCCAGTTCCGGTCGTCGCTGGTGGGATCCCCCTCTCCGGCGGGCAGCTCATAGTTCACCACGTCCAGCTGCAAACTGGCCGCGTCGTTGCGAAACAGCATGTGTCGTTCCTCTCTTTCAGTCAGCGTGATGCTGTGTGTAAAATGCGTCGTAATCCGCCAGCATTTTCTCCAGCAGCGCGGGGATGTCCAGCTCATAGGGGCAGCGGCTCTTGCAGGCATTGCAGTGGATGCAGTTTTCGATCTGGTGCATCTTGGCGTGCCACTCGTCGCTCATGTAGGGCTTGTAGGGAGAGCGGCGCAGCAGAGCGCTCATCCGGGCCGCCTGGGGGATGTCAATGCCCACGGCGCAGGGCAGGCAGTACCCGCAGCTGCGGCAGAAGTTCCCTGCCAGCTCCGCCCGGTCCCGGCGGATGACCTCCTCCAGCTCCGGCGTCATGCCGGGGTCCCGGCGGTCCAGCTCCAGCCACTGATCCAGCTCCCACTCGTGCTGGATGCCCCAGATGGGCACCACATTGGGATACTGGCGCATGAAGGCATAGCACGCCTGGGCGTTGTTCAAAAGGCCGCCGGAGAGACCCTTCATGGCAATGAAGCCCGTGTCCGTCTCCTGGCAGTGACGCACCAGGTCCACCTCCGACTGGGCAGCCAGATAGCAGAACGGGAACTGCAGCGTCTCATAGAGGCCGGAGTCCACCGCCTCCCGGGCCACCTTCAGCCGATGGTTCGTGATGCCGATGTGGCGGATGTACCCCTTTTGCTGCATCTCCCGGGCAGCGGCAAAGGGGCCGTCGGGATCCTCGGGGTCCGGCAGCTGAGCAGGATTATGGAACTGGAAGAGATCGATATAGTCCGTCTGCAAGCTGCGCAGGCTTTGCTCGATGTGAGAAAGGACCGTCTTTTTGTCCTTGCCGCCGCTTTTGGTGGAGATCACCACCTGATCCCGCACATCGTGCAGCGCCTCGCCCAGTTTTTCTTCACTGTCGGTATAGGCGTTAGCAGTGTCAAAATAGTTGACGCCGGCATCGAAGGCCCGGCGCACCAGGGCAGCAGCCTCCGTCCTGGAGATGCGCTGGATAGGCAGCGCCCCGAAGGATGTCCGGGACACCAGCAGTCCGGTGCGTCCCAATCTGATTTTTTCCATGGCTGTTCCTCCTTACCGCGCCGCCCGGGGCGGCGGCTCATATTCCCTCGAATCGTATTGTAGCACACTTTTCTCCGTTTGCAAATCCGCCGGGATGTGGTAGGATTGAGAAAAAGGAGGGCGGGTTATGGAGCGCGAACTGCATTTGAAGCTGACGGTCCGGCTGTGCACGGAGAGCGGCCAGCGGTGCTTTGGTCCTGGCGTTGCCGCACTTTTGGCGCAGGTGGAGCGCTGCCGGTCCCTGCGGGCCGCAGCAGCAGCCATGGAGATGGCCTACTCCAAGGCCTGGCGCATCATCCACACTGCGGAGGAGGCCTTCGGCTGCAAGCTCCTCGCCTCCACCATCGGCGGCATTCATGGCGGCGGCGCCGTGCTGACGCCGGAGGGCAGGCAGCTGCTGGAGGCCTACAACGCCTACCTCGCCGATGTGGAGGCCTATGCCCGGCAGCAGTTCCCGGAGCTGCTGCGGCATCCGCCCCGGGGAGAGAACTGAAAAAGTCCCTGCGGCCAAAGCCGCAGGGACTTTTTTCATTGGGAGACGGCCTTACTTCTGGGTGGGATCCTCCTCCGTGGGGCTGGGAATGGGATGCTCCTTGTGGGCCACCATGGTCTGGATCAGCTCCACAGTGCCGCCCAGGCCCAGATAGCTGGAGTCCAGGCAGAAGTCGTAGCTCTCCACCGCGCCCCACTTCTGGGAAGAATAGTACTCATAGTAGGAGGCGCGGCGCTTGTCGGTCTTGAGGATCAGCTGCCGGGCCTTGTCCGGCGAGATGTTCTGCCGCTTGGCCACCCGGGCGATGCGCACGTCCATAGGCGCGTAGATGAAAAGGCTCAGGTGGTTGGGATTGTCCGCCAGGGCATAGTCCGCGCAGCGGCCGATGATGACACAGGGGCCCTCCTCCGCCAGATGACGGATGGTGTTGAAGGTGGCCAGATACACCTGCTGCTCCAGGGAATCGCCGGCGCCGGCACCAGGCAGAGTGAACATGTAGGAATCCATGGCGATGGAGTAAAGCAGGCTCTTGGGGCGCTCGTCGAAGTTCTCGAAGATCTTCTCGCACAGACCGCTCTTCTTGGCCGCCTCCTGCAGCAGCTCCTTATCGTAAAACGGAATACCCAGCTCCTTGGCCACACGAATTCCGACTTCCTTGCCGCCGCTTCCGAACTGCCGGCCAATGGTGATGATGGTTTTCATGGGAACTCCCCCTTTGCTTTTGATATGTTTATTATATCACGATCTCCCTCCACCGTCAAACGAAAGAACACCGGCGCCCCGGAAGGCGGGGCGCCGGTGGCTCAGAAGGACTTGCCCAGACGGCGGTACATGGTCTTTTTCACCGCCCGGAGGATGTTCTCATAGCCGGTACAGCGGCACAGATGGCCGGAGAGGAGCTTGCGCAGCTCCGCGTCGGAATACTCCTTCCCGCTCTCCAGGATCTCCACCGCCGTGAGGATAAAGCCCGGGGTGCAGAAGCCGCACTGGATGGCCGCCTCCTCCACAAAGGCCTGCTGGATGTCGGAGAGCTCGCCGTTGGGCCCCAGCAGCCCTTCCAGGGTGCGGATGTGCTTGCCCTCCGCCCAGACGGCCAGGTAGATGCAGGAGTTGAAGGCCTCCCCGTCGATGAGGACGTTGCAGGCGCCGCACTCCCCCACCTCACAGCCCTTTTTCACCGAGGTCATGCGGAAGTCGCCCCGCAGCATGTCCGTGAGGCTGGCCCGCACGTCCACGGTGCGCTCCACATCCTTGCCGTTGAGATTGAAGTGCACAGTCTGATACTGCATGATGTGCTTTTCCATTACAGCTCACCTCCCGCAAGATGCACAGCCTCCACGAAGGCCCGGCGGGCGCTCTCCACCGCGATGTGCATCCGGAAATCCCGGGCGGCGCGCCAGGAGTCCCGGGGATTGATATCCTCCCGGACGGCGGCGGCAAAATCGTCCGCCAGATCCGGGCTCAAAGTCTTCCCGGCCGCCAGCCGCTCCGCCGTTTCCGCCCGCAGCGGCACCGGGCCCGCCACACCAAAGGCCACTCTGGCCCGTTCCACCGTCCGCTTGTCGGCGGAGAGGCGGACGTTCACCGAGGTACCCAACGTGGCGATGTCCATGGCGTTGCGCATGGCGTACTTGATGTAGTGGCCGAAGGTGTTTTCATAGCTCTCCCGGGAGATCAGGATGGCCGTCTGGAGCTCCCCTTCCCGGATGTCCACCTTGCCGGCCTTGATGTAAAACTCCTGGATGGGCAGGCGGCGTACACCGTCAGGGCCCGTCAGCTCCACAACGGCATCGTAGGCAAAGAGCGTGGATGCCGAGTCGGCGGAGGTGACGCCATTGCAGGTATTGCCGCCGATGGTGCCGATGTTGCGGATCTGGGGGCCGCCCACCTGGTCCACCGCCTCCCCCAGCACGTTCACATACTGCTGGATCAGCGGGTCCCGGGTGATGTGGGAGAAGCTGGTAAGGGAGCCGATGCGCAGCGTGCCGTCCGCTTCCATGGACACGCCCCGCAGCTCGTCCAGGCCGTAGATGGAGATCAGCTCCGCGCCGGCCCGCTTCCCCTCCCGCATCTGCACCAGCACGTCGGACCCGCCGGCGATGATCTGCGCCTGGGGATGGGCCAGCCGCAGCGCCACGGCGTCCGCCACGCTTTTGGCCTGATAGAGGGCTTTCATATCATACATTGGGATCTCCTCCTCAGTCGGTGATGAGCCCCGCCTCTTTGAACCCGCGGTAGAGCACGTGAGGCGTGATGGGGCAGCGGTCAAAGGCCACGCCGGTGGCCTGGAAGATGGCGTTGCGGATGGCCGGCGCGCCAGAGCAGGCCGGGGGTTCGCCCAGGGCCTTGGTGCCGTAGGGGGACGTGGGCTCCGCGTTCTCCACGAACTCCGCCTGGAGGGTGGGATGATCCATAAACGTGGAGAGCTTGTAGTCCAGCAGGTTGTTGTTCAGGGGCTTGCCGGTCTTTTCATCGAACTTCAGCTCTTCGGAAAGGCCGTATCCGATGGCCATGGACATGCCGCCGTGGACCTGGGCCTCCGCCAGGGCGGGGTTGATGAGTGTGCCGCAGTCATGAACATTGACGATGTTCAAAAGCTTCACCTTACACATGGGGATGTCCACCTCCACTTCGGCAAAGGAGCAGCCGAAGGAATAGGCGTTGGACTTGATCTGGGCGGTGGTCTCCGCCGTGATGTGCTGGCTGTGCTCCAGAGAGTACAGGCTCTCGGTGGCCAGATCCCCCAGGGATTTGAGGATCCGTCCGTCGGACTTGCGGACGATCTGCCCGTCCACCAGATCCAGATTGCTCACCGGCATCCGGGTCTGCTCGTGGGCGATGGCCAGGATCCGCTCCCGCAGGGCCTTGGCGGTCTGCACGATGGAAAAGCCGCCGATGTAGGTCTGCCGGGAGGCGTAGGCGCCGGTGCCGTAGGGGGTGACGTCGGTATCCTGGGTGGACACCACATGCACGTCGGACAGAGGCACGCCCACGGCGTCCGCCACCATCTGGGAATAGGCAGTGTCGCAGCCCTGGCCGATCTCCGTCTCGCCGGTCTGGAACTGGAGGGAGCCGTCCTGGTTCACCACCATCCGGCAGGAAGAGGACTCCAGGGAGATAGGCCACACGGCGGTATTGTACCAGAACACCGCCATCCCCACGCCCCGGCGCACGGGACCGGTCTGGTTCTGGTAGACCTGGTACTTGCGGGCATAGTCGATGGCCGCCATGCCCTTGTCCATGCACTGGTTGAAGGTGTCGCTGTAGAGCTCGTTCTTGGAGAAGGCGTCCGTATAGCCCACGGGCATCAGGTTTTTCCGCCGGAACTCCAGGGGCGTCATACCGATGGCGGCGCAGATGTCGTCGATGTGGCACTCCCCGGCAAACATGGCCTGGGGGATGCCGTAGCCCCGCATGGCGCCGGCGGCGGGGCGGTTGGTGAACACGCTCCAGCAGTCGCACTCCAGGTTGGGACAGGGGTAGAGCTGGGGGAACGCTCCCATGCCCTTGGCTACCACGCCGTGGCCGTGGGAGGCATAGGCCCCCTGGTTGGAAAAGGCCTCAAATTTCCGGGCCGCCAGCGTGCCGTCCTTGCGGACCCAGGAGATGATGTGGGTGCGGATGGCATGGCGGACGCGGTTGGACACGAACGTCTCCTCCCGGGTGCACTCCAGCTTCACCAGGCGGCCGCCCACCATGGTGGAGCACCACGCGCACAGGGGCTCGTACAGCGCGTCCTGCTTGTTGCCGAAGCCGCCGCCGATGTAGGGCTTGATGAGGCGCACCTTGCCCCAGGGCAGGCCCAGGGCCTGGCCCACCACCCGGCGGACGATATGGGGGATCTGAGTGGAGGAGACCACCACCACCCGGCCCGCCTCCATGTAGGCAAAGCACCCGTGGTTTTCGATGTGGCAGTGCTGCACCGTGGGGGTGTCGTACCAGCCCTCCACCTTGATGAGGCCCGGCTCCTGAATGGCGCTTTGATAGTCTCCCCGGCGGATGTCGGTGTGGGCCAGGATGTTGCCCGGGAATTCCTCATGGATCTGGGGCGCGCCCGGCTCCATGGCCTTCTGCACATCCAGCACGAAGGGCAGCTCCTCATAGGTCACCTTCAGTGCCCGGACGCCCTGAACAGCGGCGATCTCATCCTCCGCGATGACCACCGCCACCTCGTCGCCGTAGTAACGCACGTGGCGGTTGAGCAGCAGCCGGTCCGCCACATCCTGGTGGCTGGGGTCCGTGGACCAGGGGTGGCCCGCCGTGGGGAACGGCCGGTCCGGGGCGTCGAAGCAGGTCAGCACCCGGACCACGCCGGGGATGGCCTCCGCCTCCCCAGTGTCGATGGACGTGACGAACCCGTGGGCGATGGTGGCATGACAGATCTTGGCCACCAGGGCACTGCGGTCACACAGGTCGTCCGTATATTTGGCCCGGCCGGTGGCCTTCTCGTAGGCGTCCACCCGGACCACGCTTTTTCCCACGCTTTTGCTCATAGGGCACTCCTCCTGAAGTGATGTCACTTCGCCGGATTGACTTTTCCGGGCGAAACTGGGTATACTGAAAGTGGAAGAAGAACGAATTTGTGCGGAATTGGATGGGAGATGAATGCAATGGAACATCCTGGCTGTGTCATTCTGGCGGCAGGCGCCGCCAGCCGCTTCGGAGAAAACAAGCTGACCGTCCCCCTTCATGGCCGGAGCCTGATCCGCCGGGCACTGGAAGCCGTCCCGGCAGAGCACTTCGCATCTGTGGTCGTCGTCACGCAATATCCCGCCATCATGTGCCTTGCAAAGGAGTTTCACTTTGCAGCTCTTCACAATCCCCACCCGGAGCGGGGCCTCAGCAGCTCGCTGCAGATGGGCCTCACCGCCCTGCGGGACTGCGGGGGCGTGCTGTTCCTGGTGGCGGACCAGCCGCTGCTGCGCCGGGAAAGCGTGGCGGAGCTGGTACGGCTGTGGCAGTCCCGGCCCCGGGGCATCGCGGCTTTGGGACATCGGGGCGTGCGGGGCAACCCGTGCCTTTTCCCGCAGCATCTCTTTCCGGAGCTGATGGCACTTACCGGAGATCAGGGGGGCAGCGCCGTGATCCGGCGTCATCCCTCGGAGCTGACACTGCTGGAAGTCCCCGAACAGGAGCTCCTGGACGTAGACACCGCGGCGGCGCTGGAGGCTCTTTCCCGGGAAACGCCGTAAGAGGCGGGGCGGAATGCCCCGCTCTTTTTATTTTTTGCTGTACGGCGTGTCCGCCAGGGGCAGCGACGTGCGGAAACGGCCGTCGTAGCGGAAATAGGCGTCCGCAATGGCAGGGGCCGTGGGGATGGCGGTGATCTCACCGATGCCGATGGCGCCGCAGGCCACGTTCAGCCCCTCCTTCTCCACGATGATGGGGGTGATCTCCGGGATCTGGTTGGCCCGGAACAATCCCAGCGTGCCGAACTTAGCGGTGGGGCGGCAGTCCTCCAGCGGATACCGCTCCGTCAGAGCAAAGCCCATGCTCATCACCACGCCGCCCTCGATCTGCCCCTCCACGGACAGGGGATTCACTGCCTTGCCCACGTCGTGGGCGGCCACCATCTGGCGGATGCGGCCCTCCTCGTCCAGGATGCACAGCTGGGTGGCATAGCCATAGGCGATGTGGCTCACCGGATTGGGCACCGGAGCCCCCAAGGGGTCCGTTTTGCCCAGGTATTCTCCATAAAACTCCTGTCCGCCAAGCTCTGTCAAGGATTTCTCCTTCAATGCCTCCCGAAGGTCCTGACAGGCCCGGCGGCAAGCCTCGCCGGTGAAGAGGGTCTGCCGGGAGCCGGAGGTCGTGCCGGAATCCGGGGCAAAGTACGTGTTGGACCGCTCGTAGACCACCTGATCCGGCCCCACGCCCGTCTGGGTGCACACCATCTGGGTGAGCACCGTGCCCAGGCCCTGGCCGATACAGGAGGCGCCGGCAAAGATGTGGATCTTTCCGTCCTCCACCACCAGCCGCACCCGACCGGTGTCCGGGATGCCCACGCCCACACCGGCATTTTTCATAGCGCAGGCCAGACCCACATACCGCGCGGAATCATAATAGGGCTTCACCGCCTCCAGCGTCTCCACCAGACCGGTGGATTCGTCCACGATCTGGCCGTTGGGCAGCTCCTGCCCGGGGCGGATGGCGTTGCGGTAGCGGATCTCCCAGGGGGTGATGCCCACCAGGTCCGCCATCTGGTTCAGGAGACTTTCAATGCAGAAGCACGTCTGGGTGACACCAAAACCCCGGAAGGCACCGGCAGGGGGATTGTTGGTGTAGTAGGCCCAACCGTCGATCTCGAAGTTCTGGTAGTTGTACGGCCCAGCGGCGTGGGTGCAGGCCCGCTCCAGCACCGGTCCGCCCAGGGACGCATAAGCGCCGGTGTCGGCGATGACCTCCGCCGCCACGCCCTGGATGATGCCGTTTTCGTCGCAGCCCAGAGAGAACTCCATCTCCATGGGGTGGCGCTTGGGGTGAATCAGGATGCTCTCGGCCCGGGTGAGCTTCACCTTCACCGGCCGCTTCGTCAGGTACGCCACCAGCGCGGCGTGATGCTGCACCGTCACGTCCTCCTTGCCGCCGAAGCCTCCGCCCACCAGGCAGTTGCGCACCTTCACCTTTTCCGCCGGGAGCCCCAGCATGCCCATGGTCTCGTGCTGGGTGTCGTAGGCGCCCTGGTCCGTGGAGAGGATCATGACCCCGTCCCCGTCGGGATAGGCCACGGCACACTCCGGCTCCAGGAAGGCATGTTCCGTCCAGGGAGTGGAGAAGTGCTGGGTGAGGACATACTTGGACTTGGCGATGGCCTCGGCGGGATTGCCCCGCTGGATGTGCTTGTGGGCCATGAGGTTTCCCTCCCGGTGGACCAGCGGCGCATCCGGCAGCATGGCCTCCCGGGGACTGCGGACCATGGGCAGCTCCTCATAGTCCACCCGCACCAGAGCCTTGGCCTGGGCGAGGATCTCCGCCGTCTCGGCGGCCACGATGCAGATGGCATCCCCCAGATAGTGGGTGATGTCTCCCACGGCGATCATGGTGTCCCAGTCCTTTTTTAAATGGCCCACCTTGTTCTGCCCCGGGATGTCAGCGGCGGTGAACACCCCCACCACACCGGGCAGCGCCCGGGCCTCCTCCGTATGGATGGCCAGGACCCGGGCCCGGGGATAGGCGCTGCGGACGGCGCTGGCATAGATCATGCCGTCCAGATAGATATCGTCGGGGTAGATGCCGGTGCCGGTGACCTTCTCCCGGACATCCACCCGGGGGACCCGGCTGCCCAGGGTATAGTCCTCCGGCGGCGGGGGGATCTCCCCTGCCCGGAGCACCTCCGCCGCCAGCAAAATGGCGTCGATGATCTTCACATAGCCGGTGCAGCGGCAGATGTTGTTGCGGATGGCAAAGGCCGCCTCCTCCCGGGTGGGAGCAGGATTCTTGTCCAGCAATCCCTTGGCGCACATCACCATCCCCGGGATGCAGAAGCCGCACTGCACCGCACCCGCCGCACCGAAAGCATAGGTATACACGTCCTTTTCAAACTCCGACAATCCCTCTACCGTCAGGACCGTCTTGCCCTCCAGCTTGTCTGTCTGGGGGACGCAGGCCTTGGTAGGCTTGCCGTCGATGAGTACCGTACAGGTACCGCAGGCGCCCTCGCTGCATCCGTCCTTGACGCTGGTCAGGTGCAGGCTGTCCCTCAGGAACCGCAGCAGTTTTTGATTGTGCTCCACGGTGACGGACTGGCCGTTCACAGTAAAAGTTGCCATGAATGCTACCTCCTCCGCCGTGCCCAACCCTGGTCCCACGGTCTCGCTGTCAGAAAGGTCGACCTTTCCTATTTGTTTTATTATACAATATCAGGCCCCGTTTCGCAATGGTGCCCTGTAGAGTTCGTGATACTATCTTCCGGATAACGGCTCCAGCTCCCAACCCACGGCCAGGACGCCCTGGCGGACAGCCACGCAGGCGGTGTCCTCCAGGATATGGTTGCTGACCCCCAGGGGAAACTCCGGCGTCAGGCAGGCGTCGGACAGCGGATACTGTACCCCTTGCTCCTCCACGCCCTCAGCCCGGTCTCCGATGCAGAATACAGACAGCAGCCCCCATGGCACGCTGCGGGGCACCGTAATGGATTCGTTTTCCAGAACGGTCCAGACAAAATCCAGGTCATAGAGGAAGCCACGGGCGCCCCGGCGGCGGAGATAGAGCAGCGTCTGGAGGTTGGCCAGGGTATGGTCCAGCCGCCGCCCGCCGGTACCGCCGTAGAGATGGAATTCCGTGCACCCCTGCTCCAGACCAGCCTTGACCGCCAGCATGGTGTCCGTATCATCCTTCTCCACCGGCACCCGATGCACATTGGCGAAATCCGCCGGCTGATCCATGGAGTCGAAATCCCCCATCAGCAGCAACGGCGTCACACCGGCCTCCTGACAGGCACGGTAGCCCGCATCGGCGGCAATGACCAGATCCTCCTCCGCCGGACGCTCCCGCAGACCGTAAAAGGTACCGGCGGCAAAGATAAAGCAGCGCTTCACGTTCTCTCCTCCTTTTCTCATTTTTTCAGTGTACCATACCCCGGCCCGTTTGGCAAACCGCCGTCAGCATACTTTCCCTCGTTCGACGCAAACTGACGGCGGAGGTGATGCAAATGACCAGACGTTCCCGGATGCCCGCGCTGCGCATCGAGCCGGAAAAGCGGCTGTGCCCGCTGTTCGACCCGGTCTCCATTGCCGAGTTCCCCGTAGCGGAACCGGAGGAGATGGGCGTGCGGGTGCTGGACAACTGCTGTGAAGAGCATATCCAGTGACAAGGCGCCGGGGCCGGCAGTTTTGCCGGTCCCGGCGCCTGATGTTCAGCGTCCGTTCATCAGCCGGAAGCTGGCTTCCTTGTCTCCGGCAATGATGAGATGGGTATCCTGTTCAAAAACGTACCCCGGATCCAACAAGGGAACGATCTCCTCCCCCTGGCGGATCCCCAGGATATTCACATTATAGCGGCGGCGGACATCCACTTGGGCCACCGTGCGGCCCGCCCAGTCTCCGGGCGTCTCTAGCTCAAAGACGGCATAGCGGGGCGTGAGTTCGAAGTAATCGAACACGTTCTTGGCAGAGAACCGGATGGCCACCCGGAAGGCCATATCCATCTCCGTGTGGACCACATAGTCCGCTCCGATCTTCCGAAGGAACTTGATCTGCTTTTCCTGGTCCGCCCTGGCCACCACCAACCGGGCCCCCAGATCCTTGAGGTTGGCCGTAGCCTCCAGGGAGCACTGGAAATCGTCCCGCACACATACGAAGCACGCATCAAAATTCCGGACACCCAGAGAAGCCAGCACATGTTCATCCCGGCAGTCTCCCACGCAGGCGGCGGTGGCGATGCGGGAAAGGCGGGCCACCCGCTCCTCGTCCCGATCAATGACCATGACCTCGTTTCCAAGTTCCACCAGCTTCTGTGCCAAATGCCGCCCGAAGCGGCCCAGTCCAATGACCAAAAAGGATTTCATACCTCTGCTCCCTTCCTATCCGATGAGGATCTTCTCCGGAATATTGCGCACACGGGGCGTTGGGCGGTCCCGGGTCATGGCCATGGCCACGGACATGCTGCCCACCCGCCCGATGAACATCATCAGCAGCACGGCCGCCTTGGAGATGTCCGGCAGCACCGGCGTCACTCCGCGGGTCAGGCCCACGGTACCGATGGCGGAAACGGCCTCATAGAGGGCATCCTCCAGGGCGATGCCCTGGACGCACAGGATCATGCAGCCCGTCAGGCAAACCAGGGTGTACATGCTGACGGAGGAATAGGCCTTGCGCAGTGTCTCGGCGTCCAGCCGCCGCCGGAACACGTCCACATCGTCCCGCCGCCGGACCTGGGCCAGCATGGCCAGCAGCAGCACTGCGAACGTATTGACCTTGATGCCGCCGCCGGTGGACCCGGAGCCCGCACCCACGAACATAAGGATCATGGTCAGCAGGGTACTGCTCTCCGTCAGGGACATGAGGTCCACGGTGTTGAAGCCCGCGGTGCGGGGCGTCACCGACTGAAAGGCCGCCATCAGCAGCTGCTGTCCCAGGGGCAGCCCGGCAAAGGCATTCCCGCGTTCCAGAAGGTAGAACGCCGCTGTACCGGCGATGAGCAGCACCGCCGTGGTGGTCACCACGATCTTGCTGTGCAGCCGCCACTGCCGGAACCGGAGTTTATGAGTCAGCACATCGTCCCACACCAGAAAGCCCAGACCGCCGCAGATGATGAGGCTCATGATCACCGCATTGGGCACTGCCTCCCCGGCCACAGAGGTCAGAGACGTACCGGTGCCCAGCAGATCGAAGCCGGCGTTGCAGAAGGCGGACACCGCGTGGAAAAGACCCATCCAGAGACTTCTGGCCAGTCCGTACCGCGGCAGGAACCAAACCGCCAGCACCGCCGCGCCGATACCCTCGCACACAGCGGTCACCGCCAGAGCCCGGCGGGTCAGGCGCACCACGCCGCCCACCTGCAGCGCGCCCAGGGTGTCCATCAGCACATACCGGCGGTGGAGCCCGATCCGGCGGCCCACCATGATGGACACCAGGATGGACACCGTCATAAAGCCCAGACCACCCACCTGGATCAGCAGCATGATCACCGCCTGGCCGAAAATGGTGAACTGGGTCCAGGTATCATAGAGCACCAGACCTGTTACACAGCAGGCTGATGCGGAGGTGAACAGGGCATTCAGGAAGGGGATGGACTGGCCGTCCCGGGATGAGATGGGCAAAGCCAGCAGAATGCCTCCCAGCAGGATCAATCCCGCAAAGCCCAGCGCCAAGGTCTGCACCGCGTTGAGCCTGATCTGCCGCCACGTCATGCGCTTCCTCCTCCCTCCCGCAAGCTGTTGTCTACATCAGTATAGTACCCGTCCTGGGGTTTTGCAAGTCACACCCTGGTTAAAATCCGTTAAATCTCGCCGCGGGCCTTCAGTCTCGCCAGCAGGGCCCGGCAGCCCTTCTCCACGTCCCGGTAGGTCTGGTCAAAATCTCCGGTGTACCAGGGGTCTGCCACATCCCTGGGATCGTCCGTCAGGTCCAGCAGCCGCAGGCATTTCCCCTCCGGATCACCGCCGAACAGGCGGCGCATGTTCCGCAGGTTGGCCTCGTCCATCCCCACCAGATAATCCCAATGGAGGTAGTCCGCCGCCTCCAGGCGGCGGGCCGTCTTTCCGGCGCAGCCGATGCCGTGGCGGGCCAGTTCCCGCCGGGCAGGCGGATACACCGGATTGCCGATCTCCTCGGCGCTGGTGGCTGCGGAGGCAATGGAGCATGCATCTGCGCGTCCGGATCTCTCCACCAGGTCCTTCATATAAAATTCCGCCATCGGGCTGCGGCAGATGTTGCCGTGGCATACAAACAGGATCTTAATCATCTCTTCCATCTCCCTTTCCCATACACCAAACCCTTCTGCCGCAGGCGCCCTGGGACAGAGGTTCCGGCCATGATCGTAAATTGTACCATAACAGGCCGCTTTTTGCACCAAAATGTTCCGCGCCGTATCCTGTAAAAAAGCACGCCCGAAGGCGTGCTTTTTCATATACGTTTATGCGTTGCTCAGGTGGCCGGTTCCTCCCAGAACTCATTCCACCAGTCGCCGGACCCTCCGGTGTTCTCCCCTGTTGTGGGAGGCGTCGTCTGTCCCCCGCTCTCCGTATCGCCCGCCTCCGGCGGGATGGGCGGCTGGTAATTGGGGTCGCTGGGATCCAGCTCCGGCGTCAGGGACTCGCCAGGTCCCTCCACATCTGTGGGCGGTACCACTGTTTCAGCAGTATGAACGCTGCAGCCGCCGCTCTCCTCCAGGGCTTTTTCCATGTTGGAGATGAGATATGCGTCATCCTCAGCCTTGATGCTGGGGCCATAATCCTCCCGGGTGTAGTCCAGGAAAGCCTTCTGCACCACAGACTCCTCCGGGCAGAACTCACCGGCCAGGCACGCTCCCTCGGTGCAGTAATCCCGCATGGTGTGGATGGTGCAGCTCTCAGTGGGGCCGGTGCCCGCAGCCACCCAGAAGGTCCTCGCCCGGTCGCCCCGAACGTCGGCATGACAGGCCTCAGTGCACAGCAGCCCGCTGTCGGCGCACACCGTCACCTGCTCCAAGCCGCTGGACGGCCTGCTGAACTCCTTGTTGGGCAGCGTCTCATGGATCTTCTGCATCACCTTTTTCCACATGGTGATGGCGGGGTTGCCGCTGTAGCTGATGCGTTCAGGCGTATCGTAACCCGTCCACACTGCGGCGCAGTAATAGGGCGTGTAGCCTACGAAATAGCGGTCGTAGTTGTCGTTGGTGGTACCGGTCTTGCCGGCGATGGACATACCGGCAAACTTGGCAGAATAACCGGTACCGGAGTTCACTGCGTTTTGGAGCATATCCGTCATGAGATAGGCGGTAGTCTCCTCCATAGCCTTCTCACTCTCGGTATTGTTCTCCAGTACCACATTGCCGTTGGCGTCCGTCACCTTCACATACATCTTCGGTTCATTGTACATGCCGCCGTTGGCGAAGGTAGAATAAGCCGCAGCCATCTCCACGGTGGTCAAACCATAGGTAAGGCCGCCCAGGCCCAGAGCGGAGAGGTTCATATCATCCGCCGTCAGGTTCAGGTGCAGCTTCTCCGTGGCAAAGGCGAAGGCTTCCGTGACGCCCACCGACTCCAGCGCCTGGACGGCGATGGTGTTGATGGAATTCTGGACGCCCGTCCGCACGGAGGTGAAGCCGGTATAGCTGTTGGGAGAGTTTTTCGGCCAGGGGCTGCCGTTGAGCAGCCGGACGGGATAGTTGTCAAACACGGTGGCAGGGCTGATGACTCCGGCATCGATGGCCGGAGCGTATGCCGTCAGAGGCTTCATGGACGAGCCCACCTGCCGCCGTCCCACGGCGTAGTTCCAGAGGATGTTGCCTTCCTTCTCTCCCACGGCGCCCACCATGGCCACGATATTCCCCGTGGAGGGATCGATGATGGTGATGGCAGACTGGAGCTTCTGGCCCTTGGCAGAGGTGACGTCCAGATTGCTCCGCTCCTCGTAGACAGACTCGGCGATCTCCTGGATCTCCGGGTCCAGCGTGGTATAGATCTGGTAGCCGCCGTTGTAGAGCAGGGTCGCCGCCGCATCCTGCGAGACATCCATGGATTCGGCCAGATCGTCCCGCACCTCCAGGAACACCTGATCCACGAACCAGGAGTTGATCCGGTTCTCACCGGCCGCCGCCGTGGCCAGATCCTCGGCGGAGGTGGTACCGTCGGTGAAGTGGAGCTCCTCAGCCTTGATGGCCGCCAACTCCTCCTCCGTCTCGATATAGCCCAGCTCGTACATCTTGTCCAGGATCAGCTCCTGGCGGATCTTATTCATCTCCCGGGCCGTCTTCTGGGAACCCGTCTCCGGGTTGGTGATGACTACGGTGGACATTGGACCATACATGGAGGGATTGTTGGTAATGGCGATGAGGCTGGCACACTCCGCCGTGGACAGCTGGGAGACATCCTTGCCGAAGTAATACTCCGATGCCGTCTGCACACCGTAGCAGCCCTTGCCCAGGGCAATGAAGTTCAGATACAGCTCCAGAATCTCCCACTTGGTGTAATTTTTCTCGAATTCCAGCGCCCGGAAGATCTCCCGGACCTTGCGGTTGACGGTGCCCTTGTCGTCGCCGGTCATGTTTTTAAGCACCTGCTGGGTGATGGTGGAGCCGCCGAAGGTGGCCTTGTCACCGGTGAACATGTTGACTGTGGCATGGGCAGTACGGATCCAGTCCACGCCGTGGTGCTCGAAGAACCGCTCGTCCTCAATGGCCACCGCCGCCTGCCACAGGGAATCCGGGATCTGGTCAAAATCCACCCAGATGCGGTTTTCCACGCCGTAGAGATTCTGATATTCCACCCACTCGCCGCTGGTCTTGTCCTGATAGTAGATCACAGAGCTCAGGGACATGGTGTAGTCTTCAGCCCGGACCTGCAGGGTGGGCGTCAGGGTGGTATCCACATACTTCATGAAGATCCCCAGCAGCATCGCACCGGAACAGGCGCCCACCAACAGCAGCGTAAAGAGGGCAAAAAAAATCCTGCCCGCGACGCTGCCGGAACGGCGGCGCTTTTTCGTCTCCCGATGCTGGGATGCCTGCTCCGCCGGCTGGCGCTTTCTCTCGTGTTCCAAAGCGGAGGCACCTCCTTTTCTGATAAATCGGATTTCTGGCCAAGGTCCACGGGACCGAATCCCGCCGGAACCTGCAATACGCCATAATATGTACCATTGTACCATCCCCTGTCAACACTGAAAATGTCGTATTTTTTCGAAAAAAAGTTCCCCCTTCTACATATTTTTTGTTTTTTTGCCCAAGATAGCCCCAGACAACCTGCCGATCTCCGCGTCTTTTCCACCTCTTTCTCCCTTGCAATCCGTTGGGAATTCAGGTACAATGGGGGCACAGAAGAGGAAGGAGGACCCCCTGCATGAGCGAAGAATTCGGCCCTACCTTTATTACCGTCACAGATGAGGACGGAAAAGAACTGGTCCTGGAGTTTATCGACGCCCTGGAATACAACGGGCAGATGTACCAGGCTTTCTTCCCCGCCGAGACGGAAGGCGAAGAGCCCGATGAGGATGAAGCCGGGCTGGTGATCCTGAAGGTGATCCACGAGGACGGCGAGGACCTGCTCTCCACGCTGGACTCCGACGAAGAGCTGGACGCCGTGTATGAGCGCTTCATGGAAGCGCTGTTCAGTGAGGAAGACGAAGAGTCCTGACAAGCAAAACTGCAAAACCCTGCGGGGTTCGTGATAGATCTTTTTTTAACCCACATTTCGTTATAAGGGACGCCGGATCAGTACGTGGTTCGCAGGCCTCCCGGCTGCCGTCTGCGGCTGGAAGTTGGAAGTGATGAAGCGTGCTGGAGGCAACCCACCTGGCCGTGAAGGTGCAGGTTATAACGAGGTCTACACGGCCACTGCGGGGTTCTTTTTTGTAAAATGGATCCCGCCGGCAGACGGCGGCTTTCCGGCAAAACATACGGGCTGAGGACGCAGGTCCTCAGCCCGTATGTTTTTTCTGCCAGGGGCCTCCGTTCCCGGCAGCTCCTGCCGCTCAGCCCTCCGGACAAAGATATGCCTGGATGCGGAGCACGTCGTATGTGGCTTCGAAGGAAGGCCATCCTTCGGAAAAAAAGGACACCCCGAAATATGCGGATCCCTCGATGTCCGCATCGATGCTGGAACGGACTGCTTCGATCCGGTCCCGGCTCACCCCATAGGCCTGCATCAGTGTCACGATCCACCAGGTCTGGGATAGACGCTGCGTCAGATTTGGATACTCCGCCGCAAAGAGATCCACCAGCCCGCACACCTCTGTCTGCTCCGCCGGGAACCCCAGCTCCAGCAGGTTCAGGTACAGAAACGTCCGGGCAAACACCGCCGCGGAGACGCTCTGTGTATCGCCAGTGCTTTCCCGGGAAAGCGCGTCTGCCCGTTCCATGTGATACGCGCAGAGCAGTTCCCGCTGCTTCGCCGGGATCTCATATCCCGTCTCGTTGATCAAATGCAGAATGTAGTAGAGCACTTCCCATCCAAGATCGGAATAGTCCGACGCCGCGCTCTTGGTTTCAAAAAAGGAATCCCACAGCGGCCATGCCAGCTCCGCGGGCAGCCCCCGGTCCACCCCGTACCAGATCAGATGCAGCGTGCTCAGATCGCGGTTCTCCCGGTCCATGTCCTGATACGCCCGGTCCAGAGCCTCTTCCAGGCGCTGCTGGGTCTCCCGGTCGTCCCCGTATTCATTCAGGATCTTCCAGGAAAATACCGTCTCTGACAGATCCGGCTGGAAATCGCTGTACAGAAACAGGCCCGTATACAGCAGATAGCGTGACATGTAGCAGTTGATCTGCCGGCAGGTCTCCTGGGGAACCGGAAGTTCCAGCAGGGTCAGCAGTTCCAGGGCAAACCAGGTGGACACGATGGCGGTCCCCTCCTCATGAGGGAAGATCCCATATCCCCCGTCTTCGCCAGGATCCCGGTACTCCTCTATCTTGTCCGCCAGCAGCTGCCGGGTCTGCGCATCCACATCAGCGGCCCCCAGACCTTTTACAAGTTGATTGAGAGTGGCAATGTCCACCTCTTTCGTCTCGCCCTGCAGGATCAATGAAAGATATTCCCGGCAGTAGTCCAGAAGCGCCGCTGTGTCATGATTGGCCGGAGATCCGCCGAACCGCCGGGACAGCTCCAGATAGGTGGTGACCGCCGCCGCATCCTGGACGGAATACGCAAGACCGCCAAGGCGGTCCATGGCGCCATAAAATGCCTGCAGGATGGCCGTCTGTTCTGCCTCGCCCAGTGCATCGCCCAGGATGGCGGTGGCATACAGCACGCACTGCTGTGCTTCCGTCGAAAGCAGGTCCACTTCATAGGATCCGTATTTTTCACCGCGGGACGGATAAAAATACCCATCTTCACAGTAAAGATCCCGGACATAGGTCAACAGCTCCTCCCGCAGCTCCGGTTCTATTCCGAACCCGATCCAGTCCGCGGCCTCCCAATAAAAATAGACGGACTCCAGCGCCTGGTTCCCGTCGGAGATCAGATCCTCCCTTGTCAGCGTGCGGAAGCGGGCGCGGATCTGCTCATAGGGAAGCTGCTCTTTCTGTGGGTCGGTCACGCCTGCGGTCATGCAGGAATACCCGGTATCCTGCATCTGGAAATACAGCCAGATGGAAGCAGCATAGCGGGGAGGGACGACTTTCCCGTCCGGGGTAACGGAAGCGGCGATGGCCTCCGTTATGGGACCCAGATCCGCATCCCGGCATGGGATCTGCGCCGGAGAACAGGCGGCAGTGACGGACAGGATACAGGCCAGCCCCGCGCAGATACACCGCTTTCGTTTCTTATCCATGATGCGCTCCTTCCAAAGTGCTCCACCTTGCACAACCATGTGCACGCCGCACAGCCGCTGCATCCCGCTGCGCTGTCATGCACTGGATGTTCGCCCCCGATGGCGGCGTTCAGTTGTGAATATTGTATAAATCTATTTTATCTTTCAGGCTTGCTTTTGTCAATCCGTGCCGTATCGCGGCATGAAACGGTCTGCGGCGTCTCCTGTCCTCTGAATTTTGGCTTGCACTATCGTGCAGAATCCGGTATAATTGAAAAGCGTGTTGATTGAGCACAGGGCACGCACATTTCGCATCTTGAATACTTGAGAGGAATGAACACAAATGAGCGCAAAAGAACAACAGCCCTCCGGCTGGAGCGATCCCAAGACCGCCCGGGAGGCCCAGCAGCGCAAGGCGGAAAAGCGCAGCAACATCCTGTACGCCACTATCGCTGTGGTGTTCGTGCTGGTCGCCGCGGCATCCCTGGTCTGGCGGAGCAACGTCCTCAGCCGGGTCCTGCCCGCCGTCACCATCAACGGTGAAAACTACACCGCCGCCGAGGTCACGTTCTACTATCAGAACGTCTACCAGAGCTTCCTGTCCCAGAACTCTTACTATGCCAGCTATCTGGGCCTGAACGTCAACGAGTCCCTGCGCGGCCAGACCATCGACGAGGTGGCCGCCGAGACCATGGGCGTGGAAGCCGGCACCACCTGGCATGAATACTTCCTGGACCAGGCCCTCAAGCAGATGGCCACCGTTCAGGCCGGCCTGGATGCCGCTGAGGCCGAGGGCTTTGTCTATCCCGACAGCGTCCAGACCCAGTACGAGGAGTCCGTGGCCTCTCTGGAGAGCGCCGCTGCGGAGAGCAGCCTCTCCACGACCGAATATCTGCAAAGCGTTCTGGGCGGCACCATGACCGAGGAGGTCTATAACGCCCAGGTCCTGCGGATGCTCCAGTTCACTGCTTACTCCAATGCCTACACCGCCGCCCTCACCTATACGGAGGATGAGCTGCAGGCTGCCTATGAGGAAGATCCCAACAGCTACGACCTCGTCTCCTACGAATCCGTGAGCATCAGCGGCATCGCCGACAACACCACCGACGAGGACGGCAACACCGTCTCCCCCACCCAGGAGGAAAGCGACGCCGCCAAGGCCGCCGCGGAAGAAGCTGCCAACGAGATGCTGGCCGCCTATGAATCCGGCGGGGATCTGGAGGCTCTGGCCGAAGCCAACGAGAAGGCCAGCTATACCAGCGGCGACAACGGCACCTATCTGGGCGACACCGTCACCGAGTGGCTCTTCGACGCCGCCCGCCAGGACGGCGACGCTGCCGTGCTGAACAACGGCGGCTCCACCTACTATGTGGTGGTATTCCACGACCGTTTCCGGGAGACCTATGACACCGTGGACGTGCGCCACATCCTGATCCCCCTGGGCACCGCCACCCTCTCCTCCGGCGACGAAGGCTATGAGGAAGAGCAGGCGCAGCTCCAGGCCGACGCCAAAGCTCAGGCAGAGGAGCTGCTGGCCCAGTGGAAATCCGGTGAGGCCACTGAGGATTCCTTCGCCACCCTGGCCATGGAGCACTCCGCCGACGGTTCCCGCTATGAAGGCGGCCTCTACACCCAGGTCTACCACGACGAAATGGTGGAGACCTTCAACGACTGGTGCTTCGATCCCGCCCGTCAGAGCGGCGACACCGGCATTGTGGAGACCCAGTACGGCGCGCATGTGATGTACTTCGTAGGCACCGACCTGCCCCGCTGGCAGTCTCAGGTGACCACCACGCTGCAGACCAACGCTTACACCGCCTGGATCGCGGACCTGGGCGGCAAGTATCTGCCCGAGCAGCACGGCTTCGCCATGAAGATGGTGGGCTGAACCATTCCAAACAAAGCGGGAGGGGACCTGTCCTGAAGAGGACCGGCTCCCTCCCCCGTCATTTCATGCGCAGGAGGCCTGATATGGACCAGCGGTTTTTACGAAACGAGATGCTCTGGGGGCCGGAGGCCCAGGCCCGGCTTTCCCGGGCCCATGTGATCCTCTTCGGCCTGGGCGGCGTGGGCAGCTATGCCGCTGAGTGTCTGGCCCGCAGCGGCATCGGCGAGCTGACGCTGGTGGACAGCGACACCGTTTCCGTCAGCAACATCAACCGCCAGCTGGAGGCGCTGACCTCCACCGTGGGTCTTCCCAAGGCGGAGGCTGTGGCCCGGCGGATCCGGGACATCAACCCCCAGGCTGTCCTTCATCCCCTCCACGCCCTCTACGACGCCGCCCACCGGGCAAACTTCTTCCCGGAGGGCTGCCGGTACGACTACATCGTGGATGCCATCGACCTGGTCAGCTGCAAGCTGGATCTGGCAGAGACAGCCCGGCGTCTGGATATCCCCCTCATCATGGCTCTGGGCACCGGCAACAAGCTGGACCCCAGCCAGCTGCGTCTGGCGGACATTTCCGAGACCTACGGCTGTCCCCTGGCCCGGGTGATGCGCAAGGAGCTGCGCAGCCGGGGCCTCCTCCGTCAGAAGGTGGTATTCAGCCCGGAGGAGGCCGTCACTCCCCTGGCGCTGGAGACGCCGCCCCCGGGACGCCGCAGCGTCCCTGCCAGCAACCCTTGGGTACCCGCTGCGGCGGGGCTGTTGCTGGGCAGCGCCGTTGTCCGGGATCTTATTCAAAAGGAGCGTGAGGCATAATGCTCACAGGTACCATCGTTAACGCCGCCGCCATCCTGGCTGGCTCCCTTCTGGGCATGCTGCTCACGTGGCTGGCCAACCGCTTTTCCGCTCTGCTGCCGGTGGGCAGTGTGGCCCTGGGGGAGCGGCTCAAGACCATCATCATGCAGGGCGTGGCCCTGTGCGTCATGTATCTGGGCATCAGCGGCTGTCTGGAGGGCAACAACTCTCTCATCGCCATTTTGTCCATGGTCATCGGGGCGCTCATCGGCGAGCTGCTGGATCTGGACCGGCGGATGCAGACTCTGGGGCTCTGGGTGCAAAAGCGCACGGAGCGGCTGGTAGCAGACGGCGGACAGGCCTCCATCTCCGAGGGCTTCGTCACCGCCAGCCTCCTCTTCTGCGTGGGAGCCATGGCCATCGTGGGCGCTCTCCAGGACGGCCTCACCGGCGACCATTCCACCCTCTTTGCCAAGTCCCTGCTGGACGGCATCAGCTCCATCGTCTTCGGCGCCTCTCTGGGCCTGGGCGTAGCCTTCGCCGCCGTAGCCATTTTGCTCTACCAAGGCGCCATCGCCCTGGCGGCCTCCTTCCTCCAGCCCTATCTGGGGGACGCGGTGATCGCGGAGATGACCTGTGTGGGGTCGCTGCTCATCGTGGCGCTGTCGCTGAACATGCTGGGCCTCACCAAGATCAAGGTGATGAATCTGGTCCCGGCCATCTTTCTGCCCATCCTCTTGTGCCTGGTGATGTAAAAAAACGAGCCGCATCTGCGGCTCGTTTTTTCATCCGTCGGACAGCGGGATCTCTGTATCCCCGAAACGCACCGCCGTCACCTGCTCCAGGTCCACCGGCACCTGCCAGTACCAGGTGCTGCCCCACTGCGTCTGGGCCTCATCCCAGAAGCGGCTGGTGCCGCTGCCCTGCTCCACCGCCGTCCCGTCCGAGAGCACCAGGGCGCACCGCAGCGGCTCCCACGCCTGGTCCTCTGCAGAACGGACATAGGTGATGTCCGTGGCGGAGATCTGCACATCATACAGCGCGATGGTCTTTGTCTCCCGCGTGCTCAGGTCCATGGCCGGCGCCTGGATCTCCCCCAGGGACCGCACGGCCTGCTCCGCCCCAGGCTCCACCGGGAAGGTCAGGGTCCAGCTGCCTTCGGCAAGCGTCACATCCTCGTCTCCCCGTTTCTCCAGATCGTTGCACACCAAGTCCTCCAGAAGCAGTGTGGCTTGCCGGGAACTATCCAGCAGCGAGGTCTGCCCGGCCAGGTCGATGGTGAACCGGACCAGCATGGTCAAAACGCCGTCCTCCGCCACGGCGGCATAGGGGAAATCGAACCCATAGCCGCCGGGGGTGTCCACCTGGTCGGGGTCCGGCTCCAGCGTCATATCGATGCCCCGGAAATGGTATCGGAGCGACTTCTCCACCGGATACTCCCCGCTGAACTTCAGCAACAGCCACACCGTGCTGTTGCCCACGGTGATGGAATCCACCGTCACTGTAACCCCTTCCTGGGTGTCACTGACGCCCACCGGCTGGGTCAAGTCGTCGATGATGGCCAGCTGCTCCTCCGTCATAGGCGCACCAGTGGTCTCCTCCCACTCCCGGGCAAACCAGCCCCGCAGCGTCCCCGGCATGCCCACGGAGGCAATAGCGGAGCCTGCCAGTACCACCAACAGCACAGCGGCGATCAGCGCCGCTTTGGGAAAACGGCGGCGCGGCGTCTGTTTCTGCATCTTCATCTGGGATACCTCCTCCCGCAGCCTGTCGGAGGCATGTACCTGGTCAAACATCGCTTTGTAATTTTCATCCATGGCTCATTCCTCCTCCAGCATCGTCTTGAGCTTCTCCCGCCCCCGGGCCAGACGGGTCTGCACGGTGGAGGGCTTCAGGCCCAGCAGCTCCCCCACCTCCGCCACCGCGTAGCCCTCGTAATAATAGAGGTACAGCGGCAGGCGGTATTTGCCCGGCAGATCCATGACGGCCCGGAACAGATCTCCCTGCTCCCGTGTGGAAAAGGACGCCTCCGTCGTACGCTCCAACGACACCACCCGGCGATGCCAGGCGCTGCGCGCCATGTCCCGGCACACGTTCACCGTCACCCGCGCCAGCCAGTGCCGCAGGTGGTCCTCCCCCTGGAAGCCCTCTCCGGACTGCCAGAGCCGCAGCATCACCGTCTGGGCGGCGTCCTCGGCGTCCGCGGGGCGGCGCAGGGCGTTGAGGGCGATCCGGTACACCATATCCAGGTACCGCACCGCAGCCCGGTCAAATTCCTGTTCCGTCATGATCTTCTCTCCTTGAAAAGCTTTTCACTCAGAATACGGAGGAGCGGGCCGAAAAATCCCACAAACTAAAAAAAATTCCCTGTCCCGCAGGACAGGGAATTTTTCAATGCGGCAGAAGCAAAAATTACTTCAGCTCGACCTTGGCGCCGGCCTCTTCCAGCTGCTTCTTCAGAGCCTCGGCGTCGTCCTTGGACACACCCTCCTTCAGAGTGGAAGGGGCACCCTCGACGGTAGCCTTGGCCTCGGCCAGACCCTGGCCGGTGATCTCGCGGACAGCCTTGATGACCTTGATCTTGGCAGCGGCGTCGAAGCCAGCCAGGACCACGTCGAACTCGGTCTTCTCCTCAGCAGCGGGAGCAGCAGCGCCGGCAGCGGGAGCAGCCATGGCGGCGGCGGACACGCCGAACTCTTCCTCCAGAGCGTGCACCAGCTCGCTCAGCTCCAGAACGGTCAGGGCCTTGATCTCTTCGATCATAGCGGTAACTTTCTCAGACATTGTATTTGCCTCCTAATTGTAAATTTCGTAAATGCTCGCCGGATTATTCGGCGGCGGGAGCCTCTTCGGCAGCGGGGGCCTCCTCGGCGGGAGCGCCGTTCTTCTCGGCGATCTGCTTCAGGACCACAGCCAGGCCGGTGATGGGGGCCAGCATGGTGCCCAGGACCTGCGCCTGCAGGACGGGCAGCGCGGGGATGGAAGCCAGGGAGTTGATGGTGGCCAGGTCCACGGGCTTGCCGTCCATGAAACCGCCCTTGATGGTAAACTTGCCGTCCAGCTTCTTGGCGTAGTTGGCCATGACCCGGGCGGGAGCCACGGGATCCTCGCACAGCGCCAGAGACGTGGTGCCGTTGAGCAGGCCGTCCAGCTCGCTGAGACCGGTGTTGTTGAAAGCAAAGCGGAGCAGGGTGTTCTTCACAACTGCATAGTCCACGTTGCTCTCGCGGCACTCACGGCGCAGAGCGGTGTCTTCTTCAACGGTGATACCCTTGTAGTCGACAATCACGCCCGCGGTGGCCTTCTGGATCTTTTCGGTCAGCTCGGCGACGATGGCCTGCTTTTCGGATAAGACCTTTGCGTTAGGCATTCTTGTTTTCACCTCCAGGAAAATTGTAGGTGCGTTCAAAAAAGGAACCGTCCCTGTGCCGCAAAGACACAAGGACGGATAGCAAATCACATTTGCCGCCCTCGGCAGGATTTACGGCTGACGCCACCTGCTGTCTTTGGAACGCATCTGGTATTATATCAAACCGGCGGGAAAAGTCAAGAAAAACTTTTCCCGCGGTTCAATATCGCATCGGAAACTCAGACGAGCTTCGCAGTGTTCATCTTCACGCCGGGGCCCATGGTGGACGCGGCCACGCAGCTGCGGATATACTGACCCTTGGCAGCAGCGGGCTTGGCCTTGACGATGGCGCCCATGAGGGCGTTGTAGTTCTCGGTCAGCTTCTCGGCGCCGAAGGACACCTTGCCGATGGGGCAGTGGATGATGTTGGTCTTGTCCAGGCGGTACTCGATCTTACCGGCCTTGACCTCCTGCACGGCCTTGGCCACGTCGGGGGTGACGGTGCCGGCCTTGGGGGAGGGCATCAGGCCCTTGGGGCCCAGGACCTTACCCAGGCGGCCCACCAGACCCATCATGTCGGGGCTGGCCACCACCACGTCGAACTCAAACCAGTTTTCCTTCTGGATCTTCTCCACCAGATCCATATCGCCCACATAGTCGGCGCCGGCCTCACGGGCAGCGTCGGCCTTGTCGCCCTTGGCGAACACCAGCACGCGGACGGTCTTGCCGGTGCCGTGGGGCAGCACGATGGCGCCGCGGACCTGCTGGTCGGCGTGCCGGGAGTCAACGCCCAGCTTCACATGCAGCTCGACGGTCTCATCGAACTTGGCGCTGGCGGTCTTGCAGATAAGAGCCATGCCCTCAGCAGCATCGTACTGAACGCTCTTGTCGATCTGCTTGGCACTTTCCTGATATTTCTTGCCTCTAAACAATGTTACTTCCTCCTCATAGTGGTTCTTCGGAATCAAATCCTCCCACTGTATGGAGCGGCCTCACAGCCGCTCGGCTGATGGTTGTTGGATGTCAGTCGCCGACGACAACGCCCATGGAGCGGCAGGTGCCGGCGATCATGCTCATGGCAGCCTCCAGGCTGGCGGCGTTCAGGTCGCGCATCTTGATCTCGGCGATCTTCTGGACGGAAGCCTTGGAGATGGTGGCAACCTTGTTCTTGTTGGGCACACCGGAGCCGGACTCGATGTTGCACTCCTTCTTGATCAGGACGGCCGCGGGGGGCGTCTTGGTGATGAAGGAGAAGGAGCGGTCGGCGTACACGGTGATGACCACGGGGATGATCATGCCCATGTCGTTCTTGGTACGCTCGTTGAACTCCTTGGTGAAGGCGGCGATGTTCACGCCGTGCTGGCCCAGAGCGGGACCAACGGGGGGCGCGGGGGTTGCCTTGCCTGCGGGGATCTGCAGCTTTACATAACCAGTAATCTTCTGTGCCACGGAGTAGCACCTCCTAAAATAGAAATGTGGTGACGGACCGCCTGGGTCCGGATCTGGCGGGGCGGAAAGCCCCTCCCACTTGCGCCGGATCACTCCGGCCGGACGCGCCCAAGGCGCGGTTGCTTCAGCTCTGGACCTCGACCTGGTCCAGCTCCAGCTCCACAGGGGTCTCGCGGCCGAACATGGAGACCATCACGCTCACCCGGTTCTTCTCGGGCTCGATCTCCTCCACCACGCCGGTGAAGCTGGCCAGCGGGCCGTCCACGATCTTCACGTGGTCGCCCACCTGATACCTGACCACGATCTCGTGCTTCTCCATGCCCATGGCCAGCACCTCCTCCTCGGTGAGGGGGATGGGCTTGTTGGCGGAACCGACAAAGCCGGTGACGCCGCGGACATTCCGCACCAGATGCCAGGCGTCGTCGGTCATGACCATCTTGATGAGCACGTAGCCGGGGAACACCTTGCGCTCCACCTCTTTGGTGGCGCCGGATTCCGTGACCTCCGTCACGGTCTCCAGGGGGATCTCGATCCGCAGGATCTTATCCTCCATGTTCCGTCCGGTGACGAACTTCTCGATGCTGGTCTTGACGGCGTTTTCATAGCCGGAATAGGTATGAACCACATACCACTTCGCGCTGTCTGACATACGCTTCTCCTTAAGCGCCGAACACGCTGAGGATCATCTGCACGGCGGAGTAGGTCACGCCGTCGAAGATCCAGATGCAGGCGCCGATGAGCAGGGAGCAAAGCAGCACCGTGCCGGTGTTCTTCACCACGGTCTTTTTGCTGGGCCAGACGACCTTTTTCAGTTCGCTTTTCATCTCGCGGAACCAGAGTCCGCGATCCTTTTTCTTCTTCGCTTCTTCTGCCATTGTCGGTTACACGCCCTTTCTCAAATTCGTCGCCATTACTTGGTTTCGCTGTGGAGCGTGTGCTTCTTGCAGAAGGGGCAATACTTGTTCAGCTCAAGCTTGTCCGGGGTGTTCTTCTTGTTCTTCATGGTATTGTAGTTTCTCTGCTTGCACTCGTTGCATCTCAAAGTGACTTTAACGCGCATCTAACGGCACCTCCTTATTATTGGTATCGTTCCCGGCTTGCCGGGGATACCGACTGCCTCCCTGCATGGTTTCGTGGCCTTGCCGCCGCGGCTGAAAAGCGAAAAACGCGCACGACAACAAAGCCCTTTTCACAGGTAATGAAGAGTTTACCACATTCTGTTCGGAAGGTCAACTGTTTTTTTGCAAAAAATCCCGGATTTTCAGCGGTCCCGCACCCTGCCCTTGCGCAGCTGGACACCGTATGATATGATGGGCAAAACGACGAGAGAGGATACATCCATATGCGCATCATGGCCATCGACTACGGAGACGCCCATACCGGCATCGCCGTCTCCGACCCCACCGGCCTGCTGGCCGGCTATACCGCCACCATCACCGCCTACCGCCCCGAGGTGGTGGCGGAGCGGATCGCCGCCCTGGCGGCGGAGCACGGCGCCGAGGAGCTGGTGCTGGGCCATCCCCTGAACATGGACGGCACCCGGGGCCCCCGGGCGGAGAAGGCGGAGGCCATGGCGTCACTGCTGCGGGAGGCCACAGGGCTGCCTGTGGTGCTCTGGGACGAGCGGCGCACCACCGTGGACGCTCATCAGATCCTATTCAGCGCCGGCAAGAACGCCAAAAAGCGCAAAAAGGTGGTGGACGCCGTGGCGGCGTCGCTGATCCTGGAGGGCTACCTCACCTATAAAAAAAGCCATCCTGCGGAGTGAAGCCAAGCGGCCCGGTCTCTTGAAAAGAGACCGGGCCGCTGCTTACATCCGTTTTTCGTAGTAGAGATTGGTCCCCAGCAGGATCACGAAGGCCGCCAGCAGTACCAGGCAAAGCGTCAAAAACGCCGCCCCCACCAGCGGTGAGCGCCACACGCCGTAGGCGATCATCAGCACCACCGCCCCCAGCAGACATCCATTCACCAGCAGCTGATAAGACCGCCAGGCGCTCTCCCGGCTCACCGCCCGGTCCCGCTCGTCCGGCATCGCAGCCAGATGCATCTGCCGGTCCGCGGCGCGGACCAGATCCGCCCAGCCCAGTGCCAGCATCAGCACCGCGCTGACTGCCAGTTTCACCGACACGCCCCGCACCGCCATGGTCGCCCCGCATGTCGCCGCCAGCACCAGGCACACCAGCCCCCAGGCCAGCGCCTTCCGGTCATAGATCTTCTTCATACGCCCGATCCTCCAATTCCTTGTTCTCCGCCAGGCAGTACAGCTCTTCCATGGTGGTGTGCAGCGCCAGAGCCATCCGATAGGCCAGCAGCAGCGAGGGGTTGTACTGTCCCTTCTCCAAAGAGATGATGGTCCGGGAGGAGACGTGCACCGCCTCTGCCAGCTGCTGCTGGGTCCATCCCGCCGCCGTACGCAGTTCCCGTATCCGGTTCCGCACAGCGCCTCCCCCTCCCTTTTCCGTCCCGCGCAAAATACGAAGCATCCTTCACATGAAGGATGCTTCGTATTATACCAGCTTCTCTCCATTTGTCAAGGGAAAACGCGCCCCGGACCTCTTCCGGTCCGGAGCGCGTTCTGTTCAATCCAGCGCCAGGCTGCCGTCCGGCAGATGATGCAGTGTGCTGGAGAAATACACTTTCATGGCCCGGATCAGGGCCTCGGTGTCCCGGGCCCCCGCCACCTCGCAGCAGCTGTGCATGGCCAGCTGAGGCAGTCCGATGTCCACCGACGGGACGGAGACGTGGGCGCTGGCGATGTTGCCCAGAGTGGACCCGCCGGGCAGGTCCGCACGGTTGCTGAATCGCTGCACCGGCACCTCCGCCCGGCGGCACACCTCACGGAACACGGCGTCAGAGAGGGCGTCGGTGGTATAGCGCTGGTTGGCACTGTACTTGACCACCACGCCGCCGTTGAGCACCGGGAACTCCTGCTTGTCGGCGTATTCCGGATGGGCCGGATGCACCGCGTGGGCGTTGTCCGCGGAGATGAGGAAGCTCTCCGCCAGGGCGGTGCGGTACCCCTCCCCTGTCCGGCCCAGGGCGGCGGCCGCCCGCTCCAGCACATCGGAGAGGAAGGTGGAGTCCGCTCCCTGCCGGGTGCCGCTGCCCACCTCCTCATGATTGAACACGCACAGCACCGGGAGGCTCCCCTTCGGCTCTGCCGCCAGGAACCCCCGCAGGCAGGCATACACGCACTGGAGGTCGTCCAGCCGGGGCGCGCAGAGGAACTCTCCCTCCGCTCCCACGCAAGTCCCCCGGGTCCGGGGATACAGGAAGAGGTCCGTGGTAACAAGATCTTCTTCTGGCACGCCGGCTTCACCGGCGATGAGGCGGCGGAAAGCCCCCTTCTCCCCCGTCCCGAACAGCGGCAACAGATCCGACGCCGGGTCCAGATTAGTGCCCTTGTTGACGCTGCGGTCCATGTGGATGGCCACGCTGGGGATCACCAGCAGGTCCCGGTCCACGTCCACCAGACGCACCGCCAGTCCCTCCGCCGTCCGCACCAGCACCCGGCCCGCCACGGAGAGGGGCCTGTCCAACCAGGCGCGGAAGATACCGCCGCCGTACGGCTCCACGGAGAGCCGCAGCGTCCCGCCGGCGGAGGGGACCTCCGCCTCCTCCCGGATCTTGAAAGTGGGGCTGTCCGTATGGCCGGCGGCCAGGAGGAAGCCATGCCACGCCCCCTCCGGCACCCGGAAGGCTGCCAGGGAGGAATCCCCCCGGATGACGAAATACCCCTGCCCCGGCGTCAGCGTCCAGGGCTGATGCTCCTGAAGGCGCCGGAACCCCGCCGCCTCCAGCATGATCCTGATCTGCTCCACCGCGTGGTAGCAGCTGGGGCTGGCGTCCAGAAAGTCCAGCAGCGCCTGAGCCTGATTCTCTTCCATGTTGTGTGTCCTTTCTCCGCCCGCCGGGCGGCATTCCTTACGGATGGTGATAGATCTTCTTCTCCAGGGCGAAGATCCGGGGGCTGAATTCCCCCACAGGCACCTGGGCCAGAGCCTCCCGGTAGATCTCCATGCGGCTGTCGATGATGTCGATACAGGAGAGCAGCTCGCTTTCGGCGCACATGGGCCGCACCGCCGCGCCGAACTCCGGCTCCCCGTGGTGGGAGAGGATCATGTGCTGGAGCAGCACGGACTTCTCCTCCGGCATGCCGCAGGCCTCCGCTGCCCGGGCCGCCTCCTGGGCGCCCATCACCAGATGGCCCAGCAGCTGCCCCTTGACGGAGTAGTCCGTCACCAGCCCCAGCTCCGAGCGGGTGAACTCCTCTTCCTTGGCGACGTCGTGGAGCAGCGTCCCCGCCAGCAGCAGGCTCCGGTCCACCACGTCCCCGTACGCCCCCGCCAGATGGTCCGCCAGGCGCAGCATGGCCAGCGTGTGCATCAGAAGGCCCCCCACGAAACCGTGGTGAACGCTTTTGGCGGCGGGGATGGTCCGCAGGGCCTCTCCGCGGCGCTCCAGCATATACCGGCACACCGCCCGGTAGTCCCGGTCCTGGATGGAGTCCACCAGCGCCTCCACCGCCTGCCAGGCCTTCTCCCGGTCGATGGGCGCGGTGGGCACCAGGGCGCTCTCGTCCACCGGGTCCTGGGGCTCCGCCAGACGGATGCGGTCAATGACCACCTGCAAAGCGCCCCGGTACTCCGACACCGTGCCCCGGATCTTCACCACCCGCCCCTCCTGGGGCGTGGACACCGGTCCGGCGTAATCCCAGGCCCGGGCCTCAATGGATGCATCCTTATCCGCCAGCACCGCGCTGAGAAACGGCTTGCCGTTGGCGCTGGTCTTGACAGCGGCGCTTTTCAAAATGTAGAACCCCTCCACGGCGTCTCCCGCCTGGAATCGGGCAATGGGCTTATTGTATTCCATATCGCACGTCCCTTCCGCCGGCTCTGCCGGCAATGTGGTATTGTAGCACGTCCCGGGAAAAAAATCCATCGGGGACTCATCCCTCGCTCCGGCGGCAGAGCTCCATAAAGTCCAGAGCCGAAGCGGTGAGGAACTTGTCCTGGTGGTAGATGATATGGAACTGGCGGCGGAAATCCAGCCCCTCTACCTCCACGCTCACCACCCGGCCCCGCTCCACCTCCTCAGCGGCGATGCGGGCCGAGAGCACGGAGATCCCCAGACCGCTGGCCACCGCGTTGAGCAGCGCCCGGTTGCTCATGGCCTCCCAGGCGGGCGTGACGGAAAAGCCCGCCTGCCCCACCGCCCGCTCAAAGGTCTCCCGGGTACCGCTGCCGTGCTCCCGCAGCAGCAGCGGCTGACTGCGGAATTCCACCTGGGAGAGCACCTGCCCCTGGCGGAACCGTCCGTCGGCGGGACACACCACCGCCAGATGGTCCTCCATATACGCCTCGGAGACGATGGAGGGCACATGCACCGCACCCTCCATCAGGGCAAAATCCAGGGCGTTGTCCAACAGCTTCTGCTCCAGCAGCGCGGAGGTGGCCACCGTCACCTGCACCTCTGTGTCAGGATGGGACTCCCGGAACGCGCGGACATAGCCCGGCATCAGCTGGGAGCCGATGGTGAGGCTGGCCCCCACCCGCAGCACGCCGAAGGCGTCCCAGTTCCGAAGCCCTTTCTCCATCCGGTCGAACATCGCCACGATGTGGCTTCCCGACTCCCGCAGCCGCACACCTGCCTCCGTGATCTGCAGCCGCCGTCCGATGCGGTCAAAGAGCCGCACACCATAATAGTCCTCCAGCTCCCGGATGGCCAGACTCACCGCCGGCTGGGTCATATGCAGCGCCTCCGCCGCCCGGGTGACGTGGAACCCCTCCTGGCAGACCGTGAGGAAGATCCGGATGTGCCGCAGCGTCATATGCCTCGCCTCATTTCATTTTACTTATGGATTTTATTTTATAATATTATTTTTCATATTGAATTGCAAGGTGTATGATAGGTCCAGAGAAAAGGAGGAGATCCCAAAATGGAGAAAAGACCCTACCGGGCGCTGTTTCTGTCCACGTTCCAGCTCAGCGCCTTCACCTTCGGCGGCGGATACGTCATCGTACCGCTGATGCGCAAAAAATTCGTGGACCAGCTCCACTGGCTGGAGGAGCAGGAGATGCTGGACCTCACCGCCATCGCCCAGTCCGCCCCCGGCCCCATCGCCGTCAACGCCTCCATCCTGGTGGGCTACCACGTGGCAGGCGTCCTGGGCGCCCTGCTGACCATGCTGGGCACGGTGATGCCGCCGCTGATCATCATCTCCGTCATCTCCCTTTTTTACGCGGCCTTCCGGGACAACTACTTCGTGAATCTGGCCATGATCGGCATGCAGGCCGGCGTGGCGGCCATCATCTGCGACGTGGTGATCTCCATGGCGCTGAACATCTGGAAGCAGCACCGCCTGCTGCCGGTGCTGGTACTGGCGGGCGCCTTTGCAGCAACCCAGTTCCTGGACGTGAACATGATCCTGGTCATCCTGGTGTGCGGCTGCATCGGCGCCGCGGACACCTGCCGCCGGGGACGGCAGCTGCGGAAGGAGGGAAAGGCATAATGGTATACTTACAGCTCCTTTGGAGCTTTTTCCAGATCGGCCTGTTCAGCTTCGGCGGCGGTTACGCCGCCATGCCGCTGATCCAGCACCAGGTGGTGGAGCTTCGGGGCTGGCTGACCATGACCCAATTCTCCGACATCGTCACCATCTCCCAGATGACCCCGGGCCCCATCGCCATCAACTCCGCCACCTTCGTGGGCATCCGGGTGGCGGGCCTGCCCGGCGCCGTCGTGGCCACCCTGGGCTGCGTGCTGCCCTCCTGCATCATCGTCATGGCCCTGGCGTTCCTCTATGAGCGCTACCGGGGGCTGAGCCTGGTCCAGGGCATCCTGGGGGGGCTGCGGCCGGCGGTGGTGGCCATGATCGCCTCGGCGGGGATCTCCCTGCTGGTGCTGGCGCTGTGGGGCGAGGATGTCACCTCCCTGACGGATCCCCAGCAGGTCCAGTGGCCCTCTGTGGCCATCTTCGCAGCCGGTTTCTTGGTGCTGCGGAAGTGGAAGCCGGATCCCATTTTGATCCTGCTGGGCTCCGGCGCCGCCGGCATCGTCCTTTACTCCCTGGTCTGACCCCACAGTCAAAAGGCCCGCGGACCATACGGTTCGCGGGCCTTTTCTTATCCTCTTTTCCGGTCCGGCAGACAGCGGACCTCCCCTGCTGACCGGGTGGCGTTGAGGTCGATGAGACGCTGATTGGAGCTGCCCCGGAACCGCAGGGAGATATCCTTGCGTTCTTCCACGAACCGTCCGTCCACCAGCACATCCAGCAAGGACAGCATCTCGTCCGTCACCTCGCAGCGGGGATGGCTCCCCTCCGTGGTCAGCTCTTCATAGGTGAAGCCGCTGAAGCCCCAGATATTCTTCGCGGGATACGCTGCCCGGACCCGCCGGAGAAACGGCACCAGCGATCGCTGGTTCTCTGGCTCGAAGGGCTCGCCTCCCAGCAGCGTCAGTCCGCTGATGTAGTCGGGGGCCAGCATGGCCAGGAGCTGCTCTTCCGTTTCGGCGGTGAAGGGCTGGCCGTAGGCAAAGTCCCAGGTCTGGGGCTGGAAGCAGCCCTTGCAGCGGTTGGTACAGCCGGAGACGAACAGCGTCACCCGGACACCCTCGCCGTTGGCGATGTCGCAGTTTTTGATCTCACCGTAGTACATCGGGCTTCACGCTCCTTCCGCTGTCATCGAAGTCGAATCCGTGCCGGGCAGGACATGCGCCTACCCGGCACACCGCTGCCTGCCCGCACTTGAAATTTGTTTTTTCCGGGGACCTGCGCCTCGGAAAAAACACCGCTCGGTCTGCAAGTGTGCGAGCGCAGCGAGTGCGCGCGGCAGACCGTTTGACTCGCTCAAAAGACAGAGCCTTTTGAGCGATGCATCAAAGGTGCAGCACCCGGTCCCGGATCTCCTGAGTGCGGCCCTGGTTCCAGAACTGGGTCCCGATATAGCCGCAGGTCCGCCGGGCAACGTTCATTTTGTCCTGGTCGGTGTTGCCGCACTTGGGGCACTTCCAGATGAGCTTGCCGTTTTCCTCAGCGATCTGGATCTCGCCGTCCCAGCCGCACACCTGGCAGTAATCGCTCTTGGTGTTCAGCTCGGCGTAGATAATGTTGTCGTAGATGAACCGCATCACCGCCAGCACCGCTTCCAGGTTGTTCTGCATGTCCGGCACCTCCACGTAGCTGATGGCGCCGCCGGGAGAGAGATGCTGGAACTGGGCCTCGAACTTGAGCTTGTCGAAGGCATTGATCTCCTCGGTGACATGGACATGGTAGCTGTTGGTGATATAGCCCTTGTCGGTGATGCCGGGGATGACGCCGAAGCGGCGCTGGAGGCACTTGGCGAATTTGTAGGTGGTGGACTCCAGGGGCGTGCCGTAGAGGGAGAAGTCGATGTCGCTCTCCGCCTTCCACTTCCGGCAGGCATCGTTCATGTGCTCCATGACCTCCAGGGCGAAGGGGGTGGCCTCCGGATCCGTGTGGCTCTTGCCGGTCATGTACTTCACGCACTCATAGAGGCCGGCGTAGCCCAGGGAGATGGTGGAGTAGCCGTGGTAGAGCAGCTTGTCGATGGTCTCGCCCTTCTTCAGCCGGGCACAGGCGCCGTACTGCCACAGGATGGGGGCCACGTCGGAGAGGGTCCCCTTGAGCCGCTCATGGCGGCACAGCAGCGCCCGGTGACACAGCTCCAGCCGCTCGTCGAAGATGGACCAGAACTTCTCCTTGTCTCCGCCGGAGGACAGGGCCACATCGGGGAGGTTGATGGTCACCACGCCCTGATTGAAGCGGCCGTAGTACTTGTGCTTGCCGGGCTCGTAGTTGCCCGCATTGGCGATGTTGCCCACGCCCGCGTCGGTGAAGCGGTCCGGCGTCAGGAAGGACCGGCAGCCCATGCAGGTATATACGTCGCCCTTGAGCTCCAGCATCTTCTTGGCGGAGATGTAGTCGGGCACCATCCGCCGGGCGGTGCACTTGGCAGCCAGCTTGGTCAGATAATAATAAGGAGCGTCCTCGGTGATGTTGTCCTCCTCCAGGACATAGATGAGCTTGGGGAAGGCGGGGGTGATCCACACGCCGTCCTCATTCTTCACGCCCTGGTAGCGCTGCTCCAGGGTCTCCTCGATGATGAGGGCCAGGTCCCGGCGCTCCTGGTCGTTCTTGGCCTCCCCCAGATACATGAACACCGTGACGAAGGGGGCCTGTCCGTTGGTGGTCAGCAGCGTCAGCACCTGATACTGAATGGTCTGCACGCCCCGGCGCACCTCGTCCCGGAGCCGGGCCTCCACCAGCTGGTGCATCTTCTCCTCGCCGGGATCCACCCCGATGGCGGCCATCTCCTGCTCCACCACCTTGCGGATCTTCTGCCGGCTCACATCCACGAAGGGCGCCAGATGGGCCAGGGAGATGGACTGCCCGCCGTACTGATTGGAGGCCACCTGGGCAATGATCTGGGTAGCGATGTTACAGGCGGTGGAGAAGCTGTGGGGCCGCTCGATGAGGGTACCGGTGATGACGGTGCCGTTTTGCAGCATGTCCTCCAGATTCACCAGGTCGCAGTTATGCATGTGCTGGGCGTAATAATCGGAGTCATGGAAGTGGATGATGCCCTCCTTGTGGGCCTCCACGATATCGGGGGGCAGCAGCAGCCGCTCGCTGAGGTCCCGGGAGACCTCGCCGGCCATATAGTCCCGCTGGGTGGAGTTCACCACCGGGTTTTTGTTGGAGTTTTCCTGCTTGGCCTCCTCGTTGCAGCACTCGATAAGGCTGAGGATCTTCTCGTCAGTGGTATTGCTGCGGCGGACCAGGGAGCGGGTATAGCGGTAGGTGACATAGTTCTTGGCCACCTCGTAGGCGCCGTGGGCCATGATCTGATATTCCACCAGGTCCTGGATCTCCTCCACGGAGGGGGAGCGGTTCATTTTCAGGCAGCTGAGCTCCACGAACTCCGCGATGCGCCGGATCTGCATGGGCGTCATGCGGGCGCTCTCGTCCACGCTGTCATTGGCCTTGGTGATGGCGGCGATGATCTTTTCAAGGTCGAACACCACTTCGGTCCCGTTGCGTTTGATGACTTTCATACCGTTTCCCTCCATATTGTTTCCCAGCGGCGAGCCGCATCACAGATGTTGTTTCTTCGGCATTATAGCGCACAAGATATAGTGCCGCAAGTGGTATTTGCCACGAATCCCAAAAATGCGCGCCGTTCCGGCGGAGGCCGCGCACAAGGCAATATTTTGCCAAAATCCACAGCGGTTGTCCATAGGGATTTTCCACAGAAAGAGCCTCCGGATTTCTCCGCACTTTCCCACGGAAAACAGCGCCGCACCGCGCGCCCTCATAAATACCCCCGCGGACAGGGATCTTTGCCCCCATGGGTGCAACCCCCCTTCCTTTTTCAGATTCAATTCAGAGAAGCAGTCTACCATGGCCGCAAATGCATCCGGAGGTGATGGCTTTTGAAGATCCTGGTGGTGGAGGATGAGCACCGGCTGGCGGACTCCCTGCGGGAACTGCTGGAGGAAAACGGCTTTCAGTGCGACGCGGTCTACGACGGCGAGACCGGCCGGGCCTGCGCAGAAACGGGTTCCTACGCTCTTTTGATCCTGGATGTCATGCTCCCTCGTCTGGACGGCTGCACCCTGGCCCGGCAGCTCCGCGCCCGCCGTCTGGAGGTGCCCATATTGATGCTCACCGCCCGTTCTGAGCTGGAGGACCGCATCGCCGGCCTCAACGCCGGGGCGGACTGCTATCTCCCAAAGCCCTTCGACACCCGGGAGCTGCTGGCTTGTGTCAACGCGCTGCTGCGCCGGCAGAGCACGGAGCAGAACCTGCTCTCTTTCGGCAATACCACGCTGGACCTCAGTGCCGCCGTGCTGCGCTGCGGAGCCTGCCGGGTGGGACTCTCCGCCAGGGAATTGGGAGTCATGCGGACGCTGTTCCAGGCGGGAGAGCAGAACGTCTCCAAGGAACACATCCTGGCCTGGGTCTGGGGGAGCGGCTCTTCCGCCATGGAGAACCACGTGGAGGTCTACATCGGCTTTCTGCGCAAAAAGCTGCTGCGCATCGGGTCCAACGTGCGCATCACGGCCGTGCGCCGTCTGGGCTATCACCTGGAGGCACCGCCGTGAGCACAGCGGGATTTTCAGCATGTTTTCAGAAATGGGTGCTACCATGCATTCCATCAACTACCGCACAAGGAGGCCGACTATGATATCCGTTTCCCACTTGACCAAGTGCTACGGGACGTTCACAGCGGTGGATGATCTCTCCTTTGAGATCGGAGAGGGCCATGTCTATGGCTTCCTGGGGCCCAACGGCGCCGGGAAATCCACCACCATGAACATCATGACCGGGTGCCTGTCCGCTACGGCGGGACAGGTGAAGATCGACGGCTGCGACATCTTCGAGGACGCCAATGAGGCAAAGCGCCGCATCGGCTACCTGCCCGAGCAGCCCCCGCTGTACGTCAGCGAGACTCCTCAGGAGTACCTCCAGTTCGTGGGGCAGGCCAAGGGCCTGCGGGGCGAGGAGCTGCGGCGCCAGATCGACGAGGTGGTCCGCCAGACCGGCATCGCCGCCGTCCGCCACCGCCGGATCTCCGCCCTCTCCAAAGGCTACCGGCAGCGGGTGGGCATCGCCCAGGCGCTGCTGGGCAACCCCAAGGTCATCATTTTGGACGAGCCCACCGTGGGCCTGGATCCCATCCAGATCATCGAGATCCGGGATCTCATCAAAGAGCTGGGGAAGACCCACACCGTGGTGTTCAGCTCCCACATCCTCTCCGAGGTGCAGGCCATCTGTGATCAGATCCTCATCATCTCCAAGGGCAAGCTGGTGGCCTTCGGTGCGCCGGAGGAGCTGGAGCGCCGGCTGCTGGCGCCCGACGAGATCTCCCTTGCCGCCGAGACGTCCCCCGACGCCATGCGGGAGATCCTCTCCGGCGTGGAACACCTGGCAGATATCTCCGTCCAGCCTCAGGAGGACGGTCTCTGCGCCGCCCGGCTAAAGACTGACGGCGGCGATATCCGCCAGATCGCCCGGGCGGTGTTTTTCGCCTTCGCCCGGCGGGAGACAGCCCTTCTGGAGCTGTCGGTGAAAAAGGCGAATCTGGAGGAGCTGTTCCTGGAGCTGACGGATGACGCCCCGGGCGGTACGGAAAGTGAGGGATCGGAGAAATGACAGCAGTATGGAAGCATGAGCTCAAGAGCTACTTTCACTCCCTGACGGCCTATGTGTTCGGCGCGTTCCTGCTGGCCTTCATCGGCTTCGGCTCCATGCTCTACAACATCCAGGCGGCGGTGAGCAGCTTCGAGCTGGTGCTGAGCTTCAGCACGCTGATCTTCGTGGTGATCGTGCCCATCCTCACCATGCGGGTCATCGCCGAGGAGCGGCGGCAGAAAACGGACCAGCTGCTCTACTCCCTGCCCATCACCACCACCCAGGTGGTGCTGGGCAAATATCTGGCGCTGCTGGCAGTGTATCTGATCCCGCTTTGCATCGTGTCGCTGTATCCCCTGATCTTCGCGCAGTTCGGCGACGTGTATCTGCTCACCGCCTACGGCTCCATCCTGGCCTTCTTTATTCTGGGCGCCGCTCTCATCGCCGTGGGCGTGTTTATCTCCTCCCTGACGGAAAATCAGGGCTTTGCCGCCGGCATCGGCGTGGCGGTGATCCTGCTGAACTATTACAGCGTCACCCTGTCGGAGTCCATCTCCACCACGGTGACCGGCTCCGTCATCGGCATCTGCGTGCTGGCCTTTGCCCTGGGCGCCATCATCCGCTTCCTGACGAAAAACGAGACGCTGGCCTGGGGCGTGAGCCTGGTGATCCTCATCGCCGTGACCGTGGTGTGCCTGCTGGACAGCTCCAAGCTGGAGGGCCTGCTGCCCTCCCTCATGGCCCAGCTCTCCCTCTTCGACCGGTTCACCAGCTTCGTCAACGGCGCGTTTGATATGACCGCCATCGTATATTACCTCACGGTCATCGTGTTCTTCCTGTTCTTGTCCGTGCAGTCTCTGGAGAAAAGGCGGTACAACTGATGAAAAAGTTCAATGAATGGAAAGCGTCGGCACAGAATGCCGGCAGCCGCCTGGCCTTCCGGGGCGGCACATACTCCCTGATGCTCACCGCCGTGGTGCTGGCCATCTTGATCGTGGTGAACATCTTCGTCTCCGCCCTGCCGCCGGCACTGACGCAATACGATATCAGCGCCTCCAAGCTCTACTCCATCACCAGCAACACCAAGGTGGTGGTCAGCGCCCTGGACCAGGACGTCACCATCTACTGGATCGTCCAGGACGGCAAGGAGGACAGCGTCATCGAGAACCTGCTGAGCAAGTACGAGACCCTCTCCGACCACATCCACGTGGAGAAGAAGAATCCGGACGTGTTCCCCACCTTCGCCCAGCAGTACACCGATGAAGAGGTGGCCAACAACAGCCTTGTGGTGGAATCCGGCACCCGCAGCCGCTACATCGGCTACGACGACATCTACGTGGAGGAGACGGATCTGGTCACCTACTCCACCGACAGCTCCTTCGACGGCGAGGGCGCCATCACCTCCGCCATCGACTACGTGGTCAACGAGGACCAGCCCCGGGTCTACGTCCTGGAGGGCCACGGCGAAGCCGAGCTCCCCGCCTCTCTCAGCGAGCAGATGGAAAAGGAGAATATGGAAGTGATCAGCTTCTCCCTGCTGACGGAGGACGCCATCCCCGAGGACGCAGACTGCATTTTGATCTATGCGCCTGCCAGCGACATCTCCGCAGAGGAGCAGGCCATGCTCTCCGATTATGTGGCCGGCGGCGGCAAGCTGATGGTGTCGGCCGGCCCCACTGAGGACGGCATCCTGGAAAATCTCTACAGTCTGCTCTCGGACTACGGCGTGGAGGCTGTGGACGGCATCGTGGTGGACACGGACCGGGATCACTATGCCTTCCAGCTGCCCTATGTGCTGATGCCCGATATGTCCAGCAGCGACATTACGGACTCCCTCATCAAGGAGCGCTACTACGCCCTGATGCCCATCGCCACCGGCCTGCGGGTCACGGAAACGGACAACGGCACCGTGACGGAGCTGCTCACCACCTCGGAAAGTGCCTTCAGCAAGATCGCCGGATACGACCTGACCTCCTATGAAAAGGAGGAGGGCGACGTCGACGGTCCCTTCACGGTGGCGGTATCCGTGGAGAGCGCCGGCGGCGGAGAGATGATCTGGTTCACCTCCTCGGTCTTTCTGGAGGACGTTTACAATGCCTACTCCTCCGGTGCCAACACAGACATGGCCATGAATGCGCTGGCTTCCCTCATCGGAGAGAGCGAGGCCATGGCTATCCGCAGCAAGTCCCTGAATTTCGACTATCTCACCATCAGCGATTCCACTGCCTCCCTGCTGAAAACGGTCATGGTGGGCGTATTCCCGCTGGCCTATCTGGGCATCGGCATCGCCGTGGTGGTGTGGAGAAGGAGGCAGCAGCATGAAACGGTCTAAACGCATGCTCATCCTGCTGGGCGTCCTGGCGGTGGCCTGTGCGGCCACCTTCGGAGTCCTCCACCTGGAGAAGCGGCAGGAACAGATCAAAACCAGCGGCGAGACCATTCTGGAGATCCCCACAGAGGATGTGGACGCGCTGGCCTGGACCTATGAAGGCCAGACTCTCTCCTTCCACCCGGACAGCAGCTGGGTCTATGACGACGATGCGGCCTTCCCGGTGGATACCGAGGCGGTGGAGTCGCTGCTGGCCCAGTTCCAGCCCCTGCAGGCGGCCTTCGTCATCGAAGGGGCGGAGGATCTGGGGCAGTATGGTCTGGACGACCCCATCTGCACCATCTCCGTGAACACGGCGGACACGGCCTATGAGATCCTGCTGGGAGATTTCAGCGCCATGGACTCCCAGCGGTATGTCTCCATTGGAGACGGCAATGTCTACCTGGTGACGGAAGACCCCATGAACGCCTTCGACGCCCAGCTCAGCGACATGATCCTCAACGACGCACCGCTGCCGGAAAGCCAGGTGACGGAGCTTCGCTTCTCCGGCGAGGACTCCTATACCATCCGCCACGAAGAGGACAACGCCCTCACCTACAGCGAAGACGACGTCTATTTCACCCAGCAGGGCGGAAATACCCTGGCGCTGGACACCTCCAAGGTCCGGGACTACCTCAGCGCCCTGTGTACCGTGGATCTGACGGACTATGTCACCTACAATGCCACGGAAGAAGCCATTGCCTCTTATGGTCTGGATGATCCGGAGCTGACGGTTTCCGTGGACTATACTGCCGAGGGTGAGGACGGGGAGTCCTACTCGGACACCTATGTCCTGGCCATCAGCCGGGACCCCGCGGAGCTGGCCGCCCAGGACGCCAGCGCGGACGATTCCGAGGACGAGGAGGAGACCATCACCGCCTACGCCAGGGTGGGCGATTCCCCCATCATCTACCGCCTGACCCAGGAGGACTATGAGGATCTGGCGGCAGCCTCCCGGGACGATCTGCGCCACTCCCAGGTGTTCTGGGGCGACACTGCCCAGCTCACCCAGCTGGACATCACCCTGGACGGCACGGACTATGTCCTCCCCGCCCAGAGCACCGATGACGGCCTCACCTTTACCTATGGGGACGAAACCGTGGACGGCAGCGATCTGGAAAGCGCCCTGCTGGCCCTCAGCGCCGACAGCTTCACCGACGAGACGCCGGATCAGCAGCAGGAGATCGCCATGACCCTGCATCTGGACAATGAAAACGTCTCCCAGGTGGAGATCGTCCTGTACCGCTATGACGGTGCCCACTGCCTGGCCGTGGTGGACGGCACCCCCGTCTCCCTGGTCTCCCGCTCTGGTGCGGCGGACCTCACCGAGGCAGTGTACGCCATCGTATTGAACTGAGCCCCCTCTTTGAAAAGGCGGCCGTCCCTTCCCGAAGGAAGGGACGGCCGCCTTTTTTTGCCGGGAGCGGAGATGCTCCGCTTGTGAAACAGGCGCATCTGCCGTACAATGGAACAAAATACGGCACGGCCCTTGGGACCGTGCCGTGGGGCAGCATCAGCCGCGCCCCAACTCCTTGCGCACCGCCTTGGCGATGAGAGCCTGCCCCTCCGGAGAGCGCAGCACCTCCAGCACCGAGGAACGTACCATATCCTGGAAGGACTTGCTCTTCAGAAGCGCCGAGAACACAGCGCTCTCCCCCGCGCCGCCTGCGGAGGCGGCCACCTGCCGCGCCGGGGCCTGCGGCCGGACCGGCGCCTGGGGCTGCGGCGTCTCGTCGGCAAAGGACGAGTTGAGCCAGTTCTCCATCTGCGTGCGGTCGTCGCTCTCCCCTCTCAGGTAAAAGAGCGATACTCCAAAAAAGGACGCCAGCTTCTGCTGCTGCTCCTGAGTAGGCGTCTGGCGGCCGGTCTCAAACTTTTCTGCCGCGCTTTTGGGCAGTCCCAGCGCCGCGGACAGTGCCGGGCGGCTCAGCCCTTTCTCTGTGCGGAGGGCTTCGATCCGCTGTGCCATGGTGATCATGGAAAAACCTCCTGTATGAACGATCTCCAGTCCCCGCCCCGCAGAGCAGGGCCGGTGGGATGTCCCATTATACCGCAGATACCGCCGGTGAAAAAGGGGATTTTCGAAAAAACTCCGGCAGAGAAAGGAGCCCTCCTGTGTACTGGAACAGCCTCAATGCGTTTCTCCGCGGCCGGTATGGGCGGAAGGTGTACAAACTGGCCCTCTCCTCCGGCTGCTCCTGTCCCAATCGGGACGGCACACTGGGCAGCCGGGGCTGCATCTTCTGCGACGGGGCGGGCGCCTTCGCGGAGGCGGGGGACATCCCGCAGCAGATCGAATCCGCCAAGACCCGGGTGGCGGCCAAGGCCGGCCCCCATCCGCTCTACATCGCCTATTTCCAGTCCTTCACCAACACCTACGCCCCGCCGGAGCGCCTCCGTGCCCTCTATACCGCCGCCATGGCCCCGCCGGAGGTGGTAATCCTCTCCGTGGCCACCCGGCCGGACTGTCTGCCGGAGCCGGTGGTGTCCCTGCTGGCGGAGCTGAACCGCAGCAAGCCGGTGTGGGTGGAACTGGGCCTCCAGACCATCCACCCGCAAAGCGCCGCCTATATCCGCCGGGGCTATGGTCTTCCGATATTTGACGACGCCGTGGAGCGGCTGAAGACCGCAGGACTCGGCGTGGTGGTCCACCAGATCCTGGGCCTGCCCGGGGAGACGGAGGACATGATGGCCGCCACTGCCCGCTACATCGGCGCTTCCGGGGCCGACGGCGTCAAGTTCCACCTGCTCCACGTCCTCCGGGGCACGGACCTGGCCGACGACTGGGCGGCGGGAAAATTCTCCTGTATGGACCCGGACGCCTACATCGCCGCCCTGGAAGCGTGCCTGCGGGTCATCCCACGGGAAATGGTGGTCCACCGTCTCACCGGGGACGGCGCCAAGCGGGACCTGCTGGCCCCCCTCTGGAGCGGCGACAAGAAGCGGGTGCTGAATGCCATCCGCGCAGCCTTCCTGCGGGACGATCTGGAGCAGGGCAGCGGGCTTTGAACATCCGCAAGCCTGCCGGCAGATACTGGGCACCGCATCTGATCTGATCAAGAAAACAAACGATCACCCTTCCGGCACTCAGCATCCCGAAACCAGTAGTATCCGGGCAGACCCGTGATGTTTCCCGGACGTATTTTCACCTAGCAGATGTGCATACGGCTAAACTCTCAATGGAAGTCGCATATCGCATGAACTACAATTGACATACACAGAAAAGACGCCGGCAAATGCCGGCGTCTTTTCTCAAGGCGTGTTATACCCGATTTTCCACAAACACAGACAGCCGATGCAGCAGCACCGCCAACTGTGCACGGGTGGTGATTCCCGTGGCGTCCATGGTGTAATTGCCGATGCCTTTGAAAATGCCGAACTGATACAACACCTGGAAGGCATCATTCTCTGCCTGGGTCATATCCTGCGCATCCGTGAAAGCGATCGGCTCTGCAGGCAGCGTACAATCCACCTTCAAGGTCTGCAGGTATTTTACCAGCATCACTGCAAACGCTCCGCGGGCCATGGGCTCCTGGAAGGCGATCTCTGCTCTCCGAGGCAGCAGATCATTGGACATCGCCCAGTTCCCGGCAGCGGTATACCACTGGCCGGCGGGGATCTCCGGATAGGAAAGCTCACCATATGGGGCGAGATCCACTTGGCCCATGCGGGCCAGCACCGTCACCATGATTGCCGGAGACGTGTAGCCATAGGGCGCGAAGCGGTCAGAAGTAACGCCCACCATCAGTTTGCGCTGATACACCCAGTCCACATCGGGATAGTACCAGTCGCTGGCGGAAACATCCACGAAGATATCCGCCGTGGTCTGGCCAGAAGCAGTACCCGGAGTCGTTGCAGGAGCATTGATGGAAGGCTTGCTGTTTCCACCGCCGGAGCCGGAGGATCCGGAGGAAGATCCCGTGTAAACCGTAAAGTTCTGCGCCGCACGCTTGACAGTATTGGTATCGCTGGCATCGGTACGGAACTCGGCGGCGATGGTATGGCTGCCGGAGCGGAGGTTCTTGAAGGTCTGGGCCTGGATGGTGATCCGGGTGCTGCCTTCCTCGTGCAGATAGTCCACGCCTTCTCTCAGTTTCTCGCCGTCCAGGAACACATACATGAACTGATCATGCTCACCCTCAGACACCATGAGGCGGTCCTGATCCAGCTCCTCTTCCGACGTGTCGATGCTGTCGGGCAGACGCTCGGACAGCTCATAGCCCGGATCTGTGGCATTCTCCACGTTTGTGTCCGTGTTCTGCAGGATCTCCAATGTAAAGGTCTTGCGCTCTGTCCGTCCGCTGGCCAGGAACGTTGCCTCCACCGTAAAGGTGAAGCTGCCATATTCCTTGGGCACGCCATAGAGCTTTCCGTTCTCAGAGAGATCCACGCCCTCCGGAAGCTGACCGGACACCCGACGGATCTGCACACCGTTAGAACTTCCCATCACACTGGTCTGGATCATGCTGTTATACGGCACATATTTGACGCCGGGCACGAAGTCCTCGGTGGTGATCTTTTCAGCGCCGGCAGTACCGATCAGCTTGATGCGGACCTCCTGATCGTCACCGGGATCATCCGGTGTCCCCATGTCAGCCTTGATGACCAGCGTACCGCTGACTGTGCCTGCCTGCACCTCGCCGTTTGCGTCCCGGATCGGCTCCAGACGGATCTTGGCAATATTGTCCATGGAATAGGAAGAGGTGCTGTCAAAGGCAGCCAGTTCAGCCACAGAATCCTCCCGGATGGTCCAGTACTCGTCCAGCTTCACATTCTGAGCATCCTCCAACTTGACGGACAGGCCCTTGAGTGCCTCATCGCCGATGTTGGCAAAGAACACGTCGTGGTGATAATCATGGAAGCTGTCCAGGTACACCTCCCGAACCGGTTCATTGGTATCCGGGTCCCAGGTGGCCTTCACATTAGCGGCGTTGACATACAGCTGCGCGCCATCCTGGGGCGTGACAAAGGTCACCCAATAGTTTTTCACGGCCTTTTCTCCAGCGACGGCGGAATACTGCACCGCCTCGCCGCTGGTAAAGGGAACCGCACTGACTCTGCTGGTCTGCTCTGTACCGCTGACGCCATTATGCCCGGCATAGGCCTTGACGCCGGGACCCACCGTAAACTCCGGATAGATCTCCGTGTCTGTTACAGGATCTCTCATCCCATCCGTCAGGAACACCGTTTGGCAGCCGAAGTTCAGCTCCCCATCCGGATAGCCGTAATAGTAGCCGTCCACGTCGGCAGGCATGACCCACGCCCGGTATTCCCCGGAATCATAGCCGTCCCCGCCCTGTCCGGAGGCACCGTCCACATGGAAATAGGTATCCACTTGATCGGGTACCGGCTCCTCTGGCTCATAGGGCAGCAGGATGACCTTATCGTGGGTAAGCAGGGTGCCGTCCTTCTTGAATACGGAGAAGGTGACACCACCGCTGTAATCAGCCTGGTATCCGTCCCCGAACAGCTCTGCGGTGATGTCCGGCTGTCCGGCCGCCTCCTCGGGGGTCTGGTAATAGCCCACATAGGATTCCAAATACTGGGCAGCATCTTCCGTCCGCGTGCCATTCGGGTAGTACCTCATAGAGAAGAAATAGGCGCCATCCACGGCGTATTCCGCCAGGGCTGTATATTCGTGGACGCGGACACCCTGGGTCTCATCTTCATAGCTGTCTCCCCAGTCGGAGACCCGCGTTCCCTCGGCGTTTTCCAGGTAGAAGTAGCCCCAGCTGTCTCCAGGTATATACAAGTCCACATACAGCGGCCGAACCGCTACTGCTTCCCCGTCCCGCAGCCAGCGGGTAGTCAGCTCGCAGCCGTTATGGTTCGTGTAGTCAGCCAGATAGCCCGTGCCGTCCACAATCTCAGCCGTCACGTTCCGGGTCGTCCCGGCGGCGATGGCAGCGTCCAGCTCTTCCCGGGTAAAGTAATGGCCGGTGTAGACCTCCATTGTCAAGGCGTCGAAATCTGCTGCCCCATTTGCCAGCTTGACTTTGGCTTCGCTCCACCCGTCCCAGATATTGCCGTCCGCATCCGCTTCCATCCGCAGTTTGGCAATTTTCCGGCCGTCGGCATAGGTCAGCCAATTGGTAGTATAAGAGACATCGCCCAGCAGGGGGATCGCCTGTCCATCAGCGGTATAGGCGCTGCCGGTCACAAGATCATCCTCCCGGGAAACCTCCACCGTCACATTGTACAGGGTATTATGCACCATATCCAGCTGGTCTGCGTTACCCACGATCAGATCAAAGTAGCCATAGAGACTTCCGCTGGTGGGCGAGAGGTCCAAGGTGCCGTTTCGGTCTATAATGGTAAAATCATCGCCGGCATCCTCCCTGGCCCAGACCACCAGGTCGCCCTCACCCAGCTCGGCTTCACCTGCCAGGACAGTGGTGACCGCTACTCGCTCCAGCTCTTCAGCAAAATAGCCTGTCATGTTCAAGGAAACATACTCTTCATCTAGGGGCAGCAGGCTGTTTGGGCTGGCGGCCGGCATATTGGTGAAGGTCTTTTCCTCCGGGTAGGCAGGGATGTACTCGCCGCCTACCATCACGCCGATCTGCGTCAGAACGGACGGATCCGTCTGCTCCGAGAACACGGAGAACACATGGCCTCCCACCGTCACGGTGTCGTTTGGGTCCATGAACCACGCTTCCCAGGTGTCGCCCTCGTAGGTGAACTGCACTTCATAGGGGAAAAAGGCATTTTCCTCCAGTTGGATCTCATAGCTCCCGTCCTCTGCAAAGAGTACATACGGCTCCTCGCCGGAGGCGGCCCGCTGGGTATCCGTGCCCACCGTGACTTCCAGGTTCCCCAGGTTATAGATCACCTCATCTGCCGCGGCGGACTCCTCCTGTTCTTCCACCGCAACGGGCTCCTCTTCTTCCACCGCAGTGGGTTCTTCTTCTGTCTCTTCCGCCGCCAGTGCTGCCGCCGGCAGAAGCGACACCAGCATCCATACCGCCAGTATGGCTGCCAGTCCGCGCTTGATCTTCCTCATGCTTGGTTCCCTCCTTGTTGTGTATCTCCAAGAGCCTGCAGCTCCTGGATGGAATAAATGCGGCTCTGCCGCAGATTCCCACGCATATCGTCAAACACCAGCAGTCCGTCCGCCGTGATATCGCACAGGTCCGGCAGATCCGCCAGCGTCCGGCACTGTCCGTCCAGCAGCAGCGCGAACCGCTGCCCCTGGGCGGAAACGTATTCCGTGATCACATAGTCTCCCACCTGGGTAACGTAGGTCAAATAGGCATCTGGCTCCAGCTCCCGCACCAGCTCCCCGCTCTCCCGATCATACGCCGCCGGCGTTCCGTGGAGCGGAGACGTGATCCGCAGATTGTCGGTAAAGAACACCTCAAACATCTCCGGATCCGGGGCTTCCCCTTTCGTCTCGGACAGGAGCGTGCCGTCCGCAGCAGAATAACACAGGACCCGGCCGTCGTTATAGATGACCTCCAGGTAGCTGCCTCCGTTTTCCCGACGGAATTGCTGATCATATACCTGCTCCGCATCAGGGATCTCCACATCCGCCACCACGCTCCCATCCGGTGTGCAGATCCGGAACGCATCGTAGCGGAAGAGCATTACTGTCTCGCCGTCGGCACTGAACCGTGCCTCACTGTGCAGATAATCCGCATCATACACTGCCGCCTGTGCCTCCGGATGGGTCTCCAGGCGGAGGATCTGCAGCACCGGTATATCCCGGTTTGCCGAGACGGCGTATTCTCCTGCCAAAGCCACAAAGTCGCTCTGCCGGGCATGGGTATCCATCAGCCGGGCGTCCCGGTCAAACAGGCTGAAGGTCCCGTCATCCGCTGCAGCCATGGTGTAATCTGCATCCAGGGAAAATACCGTGATATCGGCGCCGGTATAGCCTACCTCCCGCTGCTCTCCCGTGACCGGATCCAGCTGCACGAGGATGTTGTCGCTGGACAGGTAGATCCCGCTCTCATCGGCAAACACATGGAACGGCGTCTGCGCGGCGAACCCGCCGGTCTGCGCCGAATTGACCAGGTCGATGACCGCAAATACGGACTCTCCGCCGCCGGTGGCAGAAAATGCGAAATAGTCGCCGAAAAAACCGCCTTCGAAATGCGTATAGGCAGAGTTATCGTACAGGATCAGATCGTCCTCGCTGTCCAGCAGGTTGAAAAGGCGCAGTCCGCCGTCGGAAAAGCTGGCGGCCAGCCAGGTCCCATCACCGTTCAACGCAAACAGCGCATCCTCCGGATCGGCAAAGGTATCATTCACCGTCACGCTCTGCCGCTTTTCATGGAACGTCACCGCCTCTTCGGCCTCTCCGGTAGCAGTGTCATATATAGCTGCCACATTCTCATCCTTGTAGACCGCAGCCGCGGTACTTCTATCCGCAGAAAGCGTGATTCCGGTAGCGGCTTTTCCGGACCACACAGCCTTACCAGAGGAAATGTCATATGCCTGAATCCCATCCGCTCCCGCGTAGAGGATCCGGGATTCGCTCAGAAATACTGCATCAGAAAGTGCAGAACGCTCTGCCGGCAGCTCTGCCACTTCCTGTCCACTATCCGTATCAAAAATGTGAAAACTCCCGTCGGTGAGTACAGCCGCCCGAGTCCCTTTGGGTGAAAGCACCACTTTCAGCGGCGCGCTGTCCAGCGGAACGGCCAGATGCGCTTTGAATCCATCTGAAAGATCGTAGACACCCAAAGCATTGGCAAGAGCCCTTTGCGCCTGTGCCGTATATGGCGGATCAAAGAGTCCTCGTTCTCCCGGAAGTACCTCCATTGCCTGTGCAACTGCTGACGGAACATCACCAGCAGCCAGCGCATTCGCTGAATATTCCGCCTGCACATAGGCGTTCTGCAGCCGTTCCATTTGCTTGAGTCCGACAAATGTGGAAAAACCGCCCGCCAAAAACAATACCGCCAGCACTGCAGCAGTCACGGCGCAGCGACGTTTGTGCCGCACCATACGCGGATCTGTGTCATGCAGATGCTCAAATGCCTGAAGCATCTCGGCCGCACTCTGCCACCGATCATCCGGATCGACCTGCATCGCCTTTTCCACAATGGCAGCCACCGCAGGTGCGCACGTCCCTGCTGGGATGGGATGAACCAGTCTGGCATCCCGGGCCGGCCGCTCTCCGGTGATCAGGTGGTACAGCGTCGCTCCCAAGCTATAAATATCGGACCTCACATCCAGCAAGATTCCTTTGTGCCCGGACCGGCTGTATTGGGGGCAAGACTCCGCACCCCGCATGCGCACCGTCCGGATCTCTTCGCTGTAGCGAGCAGTAGGGTCGTCTTCCGATCCGAAGCTGCGGAAATCCGCTCCATAATGCTCTGGAGACGCATAGCCCTGGCTGTACCCCACACGCACCGCGCCTTCTTCTCCAAGGATCAATGCGATGTTAAAGTCAATCAGCCGGATATCTCCCTGCGGCGTAACCATAATATTGGCTGGTTTAATGTCTGCATGCAGTACTCCGTGGGGCGGACGGCTATGGAGATAACACAGTGCCTCCAGCAGTTGGCAGGACCATTCCACAATCTGCGGCTGTGAAAACCGTTCCCCGCGCTTGAGCGGCTTATCCAGGCTTTCTCCTTCGATGTAATCCATCACCGTATAGACGATGCCGTCTTCCACCAGGAAGTCGTAGACCTGGGGCAGATAGGTATGATTCAGATTTTTCAGCGCGTCCACTTCTCTGCGCAGCACTTCCGGCTTTGCAGTCAGCATCCGCTTGTCCGCTTTTAAGACCACCCATTTCCCCAGCCGCAGATGACGCCCCAGATATACGATACCACCGCCGCCGGCTCCAATCTCCTGTAGGATCTCATAGGTGGACGCAATGATTTGTGACATGGCAGCTCCTTTATATCAATGCCGTCTCGGTCCGAACTCATCTTCCAACTGTTTGCGCAGCCGCTTCCTGGTAGCCCGCAAAACAAGCAGCATCACCAGAGCTCCCCCTGCCGCTGCCGCCATCACCGCAACACCCGCATAAAAAAGCAATTCACTCCCATTCATCCGGCAAACATCCTCTCTACAATTCCCGTGCTGCTACATCAGTTTCTGTACCAGCATGGCCGCAATGCCCAGCGTGATGCCAAAGGAAAAACGGAACCGTCCTCCTGCATCCAGCGCACCGGCATACGGTCGAATTCCGGTGCCACGGCATATACCGATGCAATATGCAGCAAATGTCCGCAGCCTTGCCACACCGTTTTTTCGAAACAGTACCACCAGGAAAGCCACAGCTCCCGCTCCCAGTATACTGTATACCAACGCCCGGGGTGCGGCCGCCAGCCCCAGCATGGCCCCGATGGCCATCAGCGCCTTGATATCCCCCGCCCCCAGCATACGCAGAGCAAACAGCGGAAAAAGGCACAGCATCACCGCTGCCCCAGCCAGTGAGGTAAGGAACCCCCAAACACCGCCCGACATACCGCCAAGGCATACCCCCACCGCAAAAAAAACCACGGTCAGGTAATTTGGCAGCCGGTATGCTTTCCAATCGCATACATTCCCCCACAGTGAAAACACCATGCACAGCACCAGTCTGAACAAATCCAGATCCATCATTCAAAGAATCTCCACCAATACAGCCGACACATTATCGGCAGCCGCTCCCGGGGAAATGCTTTCCCGCAGCCGCAAGGCACTGTCCGGCAAGACTCTGTGCGGAATCCTGACCAGCAACTCTGCCTCTCCCAATCCGCGGTAAAGTCCGTCACTGCACAAAAGCAACACATCCCCCCTGTGCAGACGTCCCCATCTGCGGAAAATCCGCACCTGCGGAAAGTAGCCAACACACATTGTCAAGGCGTTCTGCCCTTCTATCTGCGCCGCTTCTTCCGGAGTAATCTCCTGATTGCGGAGCTTATCCGCAATCAGCGTCTGATCCTCTGTCATCCGGAGAACCCTGCCGTTCCGCCGCAGATAGACCCGGCTGTCTCCCGTGTTAAAGATGTAGTAATCACTGTCCACCAGCACGAGCAGGGACAGTGTGGACCCCACCTGCTGCTGCACCTGTTTTCCGAAAGAGAACGCTACCGCGTTGATCTGCTCCGTCCAACCAACAACGAGTTCCGGAACCGCTTTGCCCTCCCTGAGTGCCTCTGGCAGTTCGGATTCCCATATCGCCGCAAAACTGTCCGCCAACAACTGACTGATTTTCTCTCCATAGGCCATTCCGCCGCATCCGTCTGCCACCAGAAAGAGACCGGCCCAGTGCCCTCCCGTCTCTCCCTGACGTGCCAGAATCCGATCCTGATTCACTTTGCGGTGATCTCCTGTCTGGCAACAAGTGCTGACGGCAGTGCGGTACCTGCGCCTCAGCATTTAAAGGTCAGGTCAATATCTGCAAGACGGACCTGATCTCCCGGATGAAGTTCGATGTCCTGGTTGCTGACGATGCGCTGGCGGCTTCCATTGAGGAACGTACCATTGGTGGAGTTGATATCCCGCACAAAATACCGCTCTCCCTGCCGGATAAACTCGGCATGGACCTTGCTGACTTTATGACTGGCCAGCACATGATCCACACTCTGCGCCCTGGAACCCACCCGGGTGACCCCCTCATTCAGATGAATCCGCATAACCAGTCCGTTTTCAAAATACTCCAGATAACCGTCGCTGAACTCCTCTTCGATGACAACCGTACGATCCTCCGCTCCCCCAGCATAGGCTTCCTGCGAAACCGGCCGTTCCGGGGACACGCCATACTGCATTGCCGGCGCAGGCTGATAATACACCGGTGCCGATGCCGGCTGATACGGCTGCTGCATAGCTGGGGCCTGCTGTGCTGCGGTTTCCTGAGCGCGCACCGCAGCCTTTCCTTCTTCCCGAGGGATCTTGCGGCCCTTCACTCCTGCAGCGCATCTTTCCTGCTTGCCGCCCTTCCCCGGCTTCTTCCCGGCCTGTTTTTTCTCCCCGGAGCCGTGGCCGCTCTTCCGGTTCAGGAAAAGCTCCCGATACAGTACCACATCAAGGCCTCCCACAGCAATGAGGAATCCGGCTATGTAAGAAATATTCAAAGCCCCGTCTGTCAGGAAAAAGCCCGTTTTTACGGCCAGTGCCAGTGCAATCACCACGACTCCCTGAACCGCCAGGAAGACCGTGGAAGCTTTGGAGGATTTCTCTTTGGTCGGACGCGGCTTTTTTTCCGCCTTCGCATCTTTTTTTCGTGCTTTCCCCGGAACCGATTCCGATTCCCGAACGGCCCCCGGTATCCGGTCAGCCTGTTCCAACGGTTTATTTGCAAATGCTGGCGGCTTGGGTGCTTCCGGTTCTCTGGGCACGGGAATATCCTGCACTGCCGGCTGCAGTACCGGCTGCGGCGCCGGCTGCTGGGCAGCAGACGGGCGGCCCATTGCGCTCACTTCCTCCAAAAGGCGCTCCAGCGTCAATGCAGGGTCATTGACCAGTTCCAGGATCTGCTGGATAAAATTATCGCCCGTGTTGGCAATCCGGCTCTCCAGGATCATCTTCCGGACAAATTCCCGCAGTCCTTCCAGGCCGCCATCCTCTTCATATACCGGCAGGTACACAAAACTTGGCTCAAAACTGCCGGAACGCACAAAGATCTGCGCTTCATCCAGCACAAGTCCCCGATGGGACAGCTGATACTCCGGCAGTTCCCGATACGCCTCCGCCAGCCCTTTCAGCAGCGCCAGAAATTCCTCCTTGCGCATGCGCTGGCGGGTCAGTACCTGTTCCAGGGACATGCGGGAGGTCACATTGTAGCAAATGTGGATACTCTCATCCTGCTGATACTTTCGCGCCTCCAGCAGATGCAGGATCTGGTTGTTTTCCAGCATCTTCATCTGATACGAAATGAATGTCTCATTTTGCGGCAGCACCGCCACCAAATAACTGGCATTGGCCTCCGTTTCATAATGAAAGGTACACAACTGCTCCATGGTAATCTCCTTTATATACGAAATAAAAATTCCATCATTATGGCCGCCAGCAAAAACGGAGCAAACGGAAGTTCCGTTTTCAGCGTGCTGCGTTTGCGCAGCATCCCCCATACTCCATATATCAGTGCGCAGGCCAAAGCCAGTAAAATGACCTCCATCCATGCGGAAGCGGTAAAATACAGGGCCAGGCAGGCAATCATCCGTCCGTCTCCCATCCCCAGTCCGGGATTGCGGCGGGAAATCAGAAACATCACACCCAACAACAGCAAGAACGCAAGGATATGCACCGGGAACCCTGTTCCCCGCAGAATGGCGCTGAGGATTCCCACCGCGGTCAGCGCATAGAAATGCAGGTCATACACATGCCGCTCCAGCAGATCAGTGGTACTCATCAGCAGCATTCCCAACACCAGGAATGTCCCGCAGGCCATCTGTCCGGCAGAGTTTCCGCCCACATACAGTGCAGCCGGCGATACCGCAGCCAGAATCGCCGCTGCTGCCAAAAAGCGTTTTTTCGCCACTCCTGTCAGTGACAGCGGTACGCGCGAACTCAGCACCGCCGCCGCGCCAAAAAAGAGCGCTGCGAAAATGATTGTCCAGATCATGGTCTTTCCTCTATTTCTCCGGGGGATTACAGACTTTGCAGGCCGTATATCCCTGACTCTTTGCCGCGGAAAGAGACATAGGCGCGTTGCTGGTCCAAAGCGTGGAACAGTTTTCCTTGTGGTAGCGCTTTCCATGCCCACCCGTGGCAACATAGACCACGGTGTCCTTTCCAAAAAGGATATCGGACACATTGATCCCCTCCGTCCGTTTCGGCCCCGCGCTGGTCCCGTGGAGCCATGCGTGCTCCACCGCCGTGCTGCGCAGCGTCAGCGAAACTGACGGCAAGAACGGCAGGGCGAATTCATAGGGATATTCCAGGCAAATCAGCACATCCTCCGCATTGAAATCGCCGTCACTGCCGCTGGGCGAGGAAGCCGGCTGCGCCGAAAGGGTTCCCTCCTCCGAGAGATTCAGCGCAGAAGTATACAGCGTTTTGTATTCCATATCCGTCTGTGGGATCTTGACCGCCCGCAGCATCAACCGCTCCTGATCCAATTCGATCCCGCAGTTTTCCACATACCCTTTCACCACGTTGGCGCACAAGGCGTTGACTGCCTTTCCTTTCAGCTCATATACCGCGTCCTTGGCCAACTCCACTGCCGCGCCCTCGATCAACTTCTTGATAGAAGCCGTCCCACCGCTTTCCATGGCTTTGAGGCCGTCACCACCAAAAAACTGCGTCACGAACCCGGTACTCACCGTCCCCAGCAGGCTCTCTTTGAGGTTGCCCGGCTCATACGCCTCCACGCTCTTTTCGATACCCGCCTGTTTTTCGTTCAGAATCGAAATGGGGTATGCAGAGGTGGCAATGACCTTCGCAGTTTCCGTCGTCGCATTGTTGAGGATCGTCATGAACAGCACCAGCTTGACAATGTTCAGAAGCAAAAACATCACGCTGATGAACACTGTGGCAGAAATGACGGCCTCTACAGAAAGAGAACCGCGTCTTGACCTCATGAACTCGCCTCCTCAATATCCCATCTCCACAGTTTCGTGGACCAGGAATTTTCCGTCCTGCAGGATCTGGTTGTCCTCCGGCAAAACCGCCTCAAACATGGGGAGCGTCACCATCAGCAGATCTACTTCCACGGTGACATCTGCTTTCACCCGTGTCATCCGGCTGCTCATGGCGCCCCAATTCTGCACCTCATAAGTATCCTCCATCATAGTCTTGACGCGGCCGAGCATTTCGCTCCGGCCACTGGAACCAATTGCGCGCAGCATCATGGCAAGCCGCAGGTGATCCGAATAGCTCAGACGCGCCTTGGAAAATGACGGGCTCAGCGCACAGGTGGCCGTTTCGTCCTTGTCGATGGTAAACACCATGGATGCCATATCCTTTACCGTGCGGATTCCGGCCCGTCCCAGTGCGATCAGCATGCGGCTGATGATCTCCGGACTGTGCGTGGTGGTCATATAGTCCACCCAATTGATCAGCAGCCGCAGCATCGCGATATCGAAAATCGTGTCGGTAACGCATTTGGCCTGAGAATCGCTTCCCTGGAGAATATACTCGATTTCCGCAACCTGAAAATGGCGGTTATCACGCATCGTCTGGGTTGTCAGAAACGTAAAGTTTCCAAAGACATAATCCGTAAACAGCATCGCCGGCCCTGCCTGGGCGGGATCTGTCACCAAAGTGACCAAGCCTTCCCCCATCTGCCCCATATCCTCAATGGTCTTCCAGACATCGTCCAGCGCGGACTCCAGACTAAATGCAAACGCCTCAAACCCATTGCTGCTGTCCACATCCGACGCAGTCTTTCCAAGCTCTCTTTCCAGCTTGTTGTAGGTACTCACCATATCGCTGATAAAAGAAACCGCGTTGCTGGAAACCTTTTCCTTGTCCTCCCCGGAAATGGAATCCGGGACCGTCAGTTCCTTATCCCCCTTACTTTCCACAGCAATCGTGTCATAGAGCGCCTGTATCTCCTGTACCAGCCGATCCCGCTCCTTTTTGGCCTTCTCCAGCGCTGCCTTAGTGGTTTCCACTGCTTTTTTTGCCGTGTCCAACTCGTCTTTCTTCTTTTTCAGCTCATCGTCGTAGATCGTTTTCGGCTTTTCCTCCATCCCGCTGACATAAGCTTCCAACGCCTCCGCAGCCCGCTCCAGTTCCTGCTGCTTTGCCTGGATCTGTATCTGCGGGGCTTCGTCTTTGCGCAGCTGCTGGAGCTGTGCGGCCAGATCGTCATAGTTGTCCTTCAACACCTGCAGTCCGGGGGGCGTCGTATTTGTAAAGATGTAATTGTATGGATCTGCTTTTTTCTTCTCCTCCAACTGGTTGTACGCCTGCTGCAGGTCCTTGACAGCCGCCTCCTGTATGTCCAGGGTCGCGGTCAGCTTCTCAATCTCCAGGTTGTATTCCGCAGCTTTTGCACTTTTGCTGCGGATCTGGTTTTTGACTTCCTCGTAATGTGCGCGGGCCGCAGAGATCTCCTGGTCGATCTCATTTTTCGCGTCCATGGCTTCCTCGGAAATCGTGGGGATGTCGCTGCGCTGCCCGTCGTCCTCGCCGGAATTGGCCGCGCTGCCGTTCTCCGTTTTCCAGGAGCCGCTCTCCTCATCCCAGTATTTGGACGAAGTGGTCGTGCCCTCCAGGGAATCGCTCTGCGCTTTGCTGATATCCTCATATTCTTTACAGCTGTCTGCAATCTGGTTGCTCTCATTTTGCGCATTGTCAAACTGCGCGTCGATCTCATCAAAGCCCAGTTCCGCATCCGTCGGCGGTTCCGTACGTCCGGTGGAAAACATGTTTTGAACCGTTCCTTTGATGCGGTCTGTCTGTGTTTTCATTGTGCTGGAAATCAGATCCCGTGCGGAGTTATACAATTCCTCCGCATCCGACTTCAGCTGCTCCATCGCGCTTTTTCCGGTATCTGCAGCGTTGAACGTCTTTTGGGAAGCGCCTCCTGAGCCGAAGATGTTCTTGATTTTTTCCACCACGCCGATGGAGGTATTGACCACCACCCGATATTTGGAATACTCCTCCATGGAATCCAGCAACACTCCGTTATCGGTGATCGGGCTGCTGGCTGAAACAGAAATCCCGTTTTCCGGGATCCGCATCTGCAGGATGTTGAATCCGTCATTCTGAGAGAGCTTCAAATTGGCTTGAAAATACCGGGAAAATGCCTCCTGTGCCTCTGTCTGGTCCACGGCAAACAGGCCGTATTCACTGGCCAAATGAACATCGTAATAGGAGAGGGCAGAGCGCGCCGCCGAGTCCGCAGCGTTCCGCACGGCCCGCTTGGCCAACAGGATCCGGCCGGCGTCAATGAACAGACCTCCCAGCAGCGTGGTCGTAAACAAGACAATGATCAGAAAAACCGTGATGGCCGCCTTCTCCTTCTTCATATCCCACACACTTTCCGTTATCTCTATTTCTTCGACTTCAGCAGGCCGTCCAGCGCCCCGGAGATCTGCTTCCAGACGGTCTTGGCCAGTTCAATGCCGTAATCCACATTCCGGATAAACTCCGCCGGCTGGGCTACAGCGGCCTTTGCCGTTACATGCATATCCAGATCCTGATCGAAATACCGCGCAATCTCCCCGAAGGGGATGTCGATCTCCTTGGTGATGCTGACCTCCACCACCTGCTGCACCACATAATTGTGGAACGACACACTTACGGTCTCCTTGCCACTGCCGATCAGCGTATTCGGGGTCAGTTCCCGCAGCTTCTGTTCTGCCCAGGTCTGGATCTCCTTCTCTTTTTCGCTCCCTCCGCCGAACAGCTCACCAATCCGGTAGTACAGGCCCTGGTCATCCGTCCCCTGGATCCCGCCTTCCAGATCCTGCGCTGTGTCGGTCCACATCACAGCGCCCTCCTGTGCCGCCTGCGTGGCCACGTAGTACATCACCGCGTTCTGGTAGAGCAGCAAAAAGGCGGAGATGATCGCAAAAATGATGAAAATCAGCGTACTCATGACGATGACCGCTTCCACCGTATAAGAACCCTTCCGCTTTTTCATGACCGTGTCCTCTCTTTCGCGGATGTTCAAAATTCCGAACAGACGCACAGGCAGCTCCGCCTGCGCGCCTGGTCCGAATTTTGACCTGCTGCAGTTCTGCACATGTCAGTTGGCAGCGCTTTGCATAAGCACCTTCCCTCCAACGCAGGGATTTTAAACCTCAGGAGGTACAAACAATGTATCCATCAGATTCGTGACAAATTTCGTGATGCCGTCTTTGAAGATCAGCGCGACGGCCATCAGCACAGCGATGATGATGATCACTTCCACCGTGCCCATTCCGTCCTCCTCGGTCCAAAAACGCTTCAGCAGCTCTTTCATCTCCCAAATCCTCCCTTCTTCTTATTTCGCATCACATACCCACCAGTGCCAATACGGCAGGCAGCGCAACGATCATGATAATTCCCAGCAGCATGATGGACATGGGAACCAACAGCTTGCTGGAGGCTTTTTCGCCCAGCCTGCGGGCGGTGGCCTTCCGGGCCTCCCAGCACTCATCCGCCTGGGCGCGCAGCGTGGGGACCACTTCGCTTCCGCCCTTGCGCAGGTTCAACACGATAACGGAAACAAATTTGATGATCTCCTTGATCTTGCAGCGTCTGGCAAACTCCTCATACGCCACAGCTTCCGGCTTTCCCGCCTGGATCTCGGCGGCGCAGATCCGCAGCTCCCGATAAAGGGGCGAGTTGCGCTCCTCACCGGAAACCACCCGCTCCCATGCCTTGGAAATCGTGGTGCCGGCATTCACCAGCAGGATCAACTTATTGGCAAACTCGGGAAATTCCAGCTGCAGGCTCTCCCGCCGCTGCTCAATTTTTCCTTCCAGCTCCCGGTCAGCCAAAAAGGGCATGCCGAACAGCGCGGCAACCCCTCCCGCACAGAAGATCAGCGCTGTCTCCGGATCACCGTTGGAACAGGAAATCATCGCAAGCAGCGCCAAAAGCATCCCCACCAGCAATGACAGCACCCACTTGTTTGCGTTGTGGATGCGAAGGTAAAAATCCCGTTCTTTGGCTCCGTACAGTTCTGTGATCTGCGCCGTCACGCGGACTCCATACCGGCGCAGCAATTCCCGCAAAGCCCCGGGCAGCCAGCGCCCCGGAGTCAGCCGGTCTCCCAGGAAAAGGCCGATACACAGCAATCCCTTGGTCTTGAACTCCTTTTCATCCAGCGGTTCAACCTCCTCGGCGTATGGCCCCCGCCCCTGAACATAAGAGACGAGCATCGTCCCGCCGGTAAGAATCAACAGCACGGCGGCTATGGCAATGGCAGCAATGTCCATGTCACACCTCGATATCCATAATTTTTTCCCCCAGGAAGAACGCCGCCACAAACATCACAATGGAAACCGTCATTACCACGGCGCCCAGCCATGTGTGGAAAACCGGCTCCATATAATCCGGGGATGTGGCGCTGAGTACTGCGACCATGCCGATGGGCGTGCAGGTAAGGATCCGGCTCTCGAATTTCTTGGCGGTAATCACCGTCTCGATCTCGTTCTTCGTCTCGATTTTGTCCGATATCATCTGGGAAGAGGACCGGATCACCTCAATGAGATTTCCGCCGGAACGCTTGCACACCCGGATCACATCCGCGAAATTTTCAACGTCCTCGATGTGCGCCCGCGCTGCAAACTGACTGATGGCGTCTTCCACGGTGGTATTCATCTCAATGCAGCGGATCATATAGGCAGTCTCCTGCATGATCGGGGTCTCCGGGTCCGGATAGAGGATCTCCATATCCCGCATGGCATCCCGGAACGCTGACTCCAGGGATCGTCCGGCGGACATGGATGAGGAAAGGCCGTAGAGCAGATCCTTGAACTGTATACCCAGCGCCCGCTTGCGGTTTCGGATAATCTGCTGTGTCCGGATTTTGGGATAGAACAACGATACCAGAGACAGAATTCCGGCCAACAACGGCTTCTGATAAAAAATCATCCCCACGACAAACACAACGACCGCAGCCGCCAAGATATAAAGCAGCCGCTCTCTTGTGCTCATGATGTAGCAGTCATAATCCGTGAGGTTCTGCGCGTATGCTTCCGCTTCCTCGTCGTATTCTTCTTCGCCGACATCCTCTGCCTCATACTCGTCGTACTCTTCATACACATCTGGCTTTTTTCGAAACAATCCCATGGCCGGCCTCCTAAACCTCTCCGGGTTCGCCTGCAATCCGGAATTTCTGCGTGTTCCTCATTGGATTCTCCGTACGGACCAAGCGGCCGATGATCTTGCCATCATCGCTCTCCCCTTCCTCCATAAACCGATACAGCGGATTGAGCTGGATCTCCCCGTTTTCATATCCCAGAACCTCGGTGATCTCCACGGTTCTGCGGGAATGGTCCCGCAGCCGCGAGAGCTGAATGATGATGTCCACTGCCGAGGCAATCTGCTGCCGGATCGCTTCCAGCGGAATATCCGCTCCCGTCAGCACCATGGTTTCCAGGCGGCTGAGCATATCCTTCGTGGAGTTCGCGTGACCGGTAGACAATGAGCCGTCGTGGCCGGTGTTCATTGCCTGCAGCATATCCAGTGCTTCCGCACCGCGGACCTCTCCCACTACAATCCGCTCCGGACGCATCCGAAGGGAGGACCGTATGAGATCCCGGATGGTGATGGCACCCTTTCCTTCCATATTGGCATTGCGCGTCTCCATTCGTACCAGATTGTCTACTCCGCGGATCTGCAGTTCTGCAGAATCCTCAATGGTAATGATCCGCTCATCATGGGGAATGAAGTTGGACAGTGCATTCAAAAAAGTGGTCTTGCCGGAACCCGTTCCTCCGCTGATAAAAATGTTGTATTTGGCCCGCACCATACGCCGCAGAAGATCCGCAACCTCCTCGGTAACAGAGCCCACCTGAATCAATTGCTCCATAGTAAACGGATTTTCCGGGAACTTCCGGATCGTGACGGTAGGACCGTTGAGTGCAATGGGCGGCAGCACCACATTTACACGGGAGCCGTCCTGCAGCCGCGCATCCACGATGGGGCTGGACTCATTGACAATCCGGTTGACTTTTGAAACGATGTTCTGGATAACATTTTCCAGCCTCTCCTGACTTCCGAAGCTGATATTCTTGCGGAACAGCCGCCCATTCTGCTCAATAAACACGTCATCCGGACCGTTGATCATGATTTCCGTAACCGTCGGATCGTCCACCAGAGGCTGCAGCACATCCAGACCTCGCATGGCGTTGAATACGCCGCTTTTGATCTCAGCCTTCTCCTGAACGCTCAGATACTGCTGCCGCGCACACTCTGCCAGTACAGCATCGATCATCTCCCGAATTTCCTGATCCGTTACGTCGTGCGTCAAATCCAGCCGGTTGGATACCATGCGCTGGATCTGTGCGATATAGTCTGCGGTAGCTTCCATGTCTGCCCTCCTCAGCGCAGCAACTGAGCAGCCACGCTCTGAATACCAGGTTCTCCGGCACTCCCATTGGCCAGAACCAATCCCGGATTCGCCATCGTTTGGGAAACCGGCAACAGTACAGCCGGTGTGCATTTCTGATAAACGCCTTTCTGCTCCAGATAGGGTATCGCATCCTTCCCCATCCGGTTCCCCACATACACCATGCGGTCCGACAACTGACGCAGCTGCTCCCGCAACGTCATCTCCTGCAAAAAACGCAAAAATTTATTCAGGCTGACAGGATCCGGCAAAAACGGAACCACAATGCGATCGCATAGCGCAAGCAGCGCCAGCTTGCTCTCGTTCATCTCGCTGTCAAAATCCAGCAGCACATAATCGAACTGTCCAAGCTGTACAATTTCCCGGATCAGGGCTGTCTGTTCTGTCAGAGAAACCTCACTCAATTCCAGTGAGCTTTCCCTGGGGTTGATATATGAAAATCCCGAATGGACCGGCGTACACATTTTTGAGAGTACCGCAACACCTACGCCGTGTTCACCTGCCCGGATGGACACCAGCAAGTCGGAAAGACATACTTGTGCTTCCGGCGCCAGCACTCCCTGGGTGGAGTCGATTCCCTCCCAATTCTGGTAGAAAACCTTCTTTCTGTCCCGAACCAGCTGCTGCGCCAGCAACAGTGCAATGGCTGTCTTTCCGCTGCCGCCCACCGGAGAATAAACTCCGATCAGCTGTGTTTTCCGTTCTCCCCGAGCCAATACGTCCGCTTTCCCAGATTGTTTGCTGTAAAGCAGCATGATGTCACCCACCAACGCCGCCGTCTTCTGATACTTGCGTATTACCTCATATCCCGTCACATCATCGTTTTTTTCCTCGCACAGCAGGCACTTGACCACGGCTTGCGCGGCATCTGTGGCCTCGCTGCGCATTTCCTCCGTCAAAAGGAGGATATCCATCTGCTCCTCCTGTAGGAACCGTACAAAACTCTCCTTTTTGGCAAAGGAGTATACCTCAAAAGCCTGTGTATTCTTTACCAGGTAATTGGTAAGCTGCCTGAGGGAATATGTGTCCTCATCTGCGACAGCAATCCGGATCTGTTTCATTTTCATACCACCTCTCCTTGCCACTGCAATCATGGGTCGGCCCGTTCTAAAGCAGGTCGCCCGTCCTCCCGAAGTCTGCGGCGCAAGCGGCTCAGCGTGACCGGCGTGATTCCCAAGAATGACGCCACGTCTTTGTTGCTCACGATATCGATCAACCCCGGATAAGCATCCAGAAACCATTGATACCGCTCCGCTGCACGATACCGGCACAGACTCATTTTAATTTCCCAGTGACGGCTGATTCCCCGCAGCAAAAACTGATTATAGGTCAGCAGCAGCTCTGGATATTTCTGAATCAATCCCTTTACTACAGCGACCGGAATCTGGTATACCTCACATTCCGTCACTGCCTCGATATTGATCTGCGAAACCTCATCCAGCTGACTGCATCCCATCAACACATCTCCGGTATGAAAAGCAAAGCAATCCGTGATTTCCCGCCCATCAGCATCAATCAAATATCCGCGCGCCACCCCTTTTATCAAAAAAGAAATCGCCTGATGACGCTCACCGGACACAATCAAAAAATCTCCTTTCCGGACAAGCTCCCGCCGGAAGTTCTCCATGACAGCTTCTGCGATTTCCGGATTGTGTATTGATAATCCTTGCTCTACAAATATTCGCAGATCCATATATGCGCATCCCTCGCCGCATTCTTACAATTTCTTCATATTATACAGGAGCCGTTCCTTCCAGGCATTAACAAATGTTAATACCTGGAAGGAAATTTATCCAGCCCTTGCGCATAAGATTTTCCCTGCTGCTCTCATAGCCTCCCCGAATGGTGTCTTTGTTTCTTTTATTTCCTGTCCTCTTTTAAAATCATGTTAATTTCTTGTCAAAATCATGGTTTGATCCGGTTCCCGCTGCAGTATCAATCGGCATATCTGACGTCTCCGTTTCCGTCTTCGAAAGGCTGTATTTTTGATAGGTGCGAATATATATTCATTTTGCTGTACCCCATGCAAAAACGTTTCCATTCTCTCCGCAGGCACGCTTTCGGAGGCCTTGTGGTTGTTGGAACGGTAATCTCCGATATGCGGCGTTTCCATTCTCTCAAAATACTCCTTTAAAATAACGGATCGACAGCAGACCACACGATCTCCGCCTTGGAATCTCAGCGATGTCCCCGAACAGAAAGCCTGCCGGGCTCCATAATGGAGCCCGGCAGGCTTTCTGTGGCTGTTGATCCAATATAACATTTTCAGCAGGTCTTTTCCATAATAGTAATCTGGTCAAAATAATATATCCGTTTTCTTTATACAAGCTCTATTATTCGCACGGAATAGATCGTGAAAATCTGTAGTACGCAGGAGCAGTCCCCTGAACAGCCGTGCCCTGAAAATCAACCAGCATGCAGAAATCCTCCCCAGGCTCTCTCTGCCGGCCTTTCCACAGACCCAGGGAAGTTCCTTTCATAAGTCAAAACCGGAACCAGGTAGAAAACGCTGATGAACCGGTCAGAATGCCAAGGGCGATGTCCGTACATAACCACCCTGTTCCACAACAGCGCGATTTCCTGACCATAAGCCGCACAATCTGCTCCGCCACAGTGGCTTTGCGGCGTTGATGCCAGCAGGTACACGGACATCAGCGCGCCGCGGCCGGCGGTTTCTGATCGCCGCGGAAATCCGGAACCATCCGCCATTGGCGTGAAAGCACGGCAATTTCAGGCAGGAAGCGCAACGACAATCGACAGAGATCTCCCATCGGGACTCTTCTCCGCCCGAATTTTTCCCTTGTGGGCCAGCACGATGCTCCTGGCAATGGACAGCCCCAAACCGTATCCCCCCGTCTGGCTGTTCCGGGACTGATCGGAACGGTAAAACCGGTCGAAAAGATGGGACAGTTTCTCCTCATCCACAGGGTATTCCGTCGTATTCGTCACCGTCAGCAGGATGTTCCGCCCCAGTTTTTCCAGCCGCAGTTCCAGCTCTCCCCCGGCGGGAGAGTACTTGAGCGCATTGTCCAGCAGAATGGAGAGGAGCTGCCGGATGGACTTTTCATCCCCGGTACACGAGAGCATGGGCTGGATCTGCACGGTAAATTCCTTCCCCTGGCTCCTGGCGGGAGCCTGGAACGGCAGCGCCATCTCCTCGGCCACGTCGGAGAGGGGAAACTCAATGAAGGAGAGCCTGGGCTGCTCCTCCTCCATGCGGGAGAGGTAAATGAGATCGTTGGTCAGTCCCGTCAGACGCTGGGCCTGCCGGCGGATATCCGTGAGCCACTGATTTTCTCCGCACTCCATCTCCAGAAGATCCGCATCGGCACTGATGATGGTCATGGGCGTTTTCAGTTCGTGGCCCGCGTCGGTGATGAATCGCTTTTGCTTTTCATAGCTCTCGGCCACAGGATGGACGATGCGGTGGGACAAAATGAGCAGCAGTAGCAGCACCGCCGTCAGTCCCAGCAAAGACAGCATCGCGCTGGCCAGCAAAGTAGCGCGGGTATTTTCTTCTTCTGCCAGCACGAGATAGCGGTAATCATCCAGAAATCCGGCCGTGTGGCCAGACTCCGCCACCGTCTGGGCATACGCTCCGGCCGTCTCATCATCCACAGCGGCGATCTGGACGGTATCCGTCTGTACGATCTCATTGTCCCCATTCAGGACAACCGAAAAAAAGCGGGACTCATAGGGGGTCTCCGGGGATAATTCCTTCGGCCCCAGAAAATCCCGTCTTTCCGCTCCCTTGTCTATGGGAATTCCCCCGTCCGGCAGACCTCCCGGTCCGCCGTGACTTTTGGGAAACGCTCCGTCGTTGCTCCCCAGCAGGGCAAGCACCGTGTCGGCATCGGCAACGACTTTCTGATAGCCCATGAGATTGACGCCGCCCAGGATCACAGCAAGAACGATGGTCAGGGAGATCATGCAGGCGGCAATGAGCTTGCGGCGCAGCTTCCGGATCATGACCGTTCCTCCAGCGAGTAGCCGGCATTCCGGGTGGCTTTGATCTGAATATCGGCCTTCAGGGCGGCCAGCTTCTTGCGCAGGTAGGAGATGTAGACCCACACCACGTTCAGCTCCACATCGCTGTCATAGCCCCAGATCCGCTCCACAAACCGCTCCGTGGGAATCAGCTGCCGGGGATTGCGCAGCAGCAGCTCCATCATCTGGAATTCCTTGTTGGCCAGGCGGAAGCTGCCGTAAGGCGAAGAGAGTTCGAAGGTGGTCTGATCCAGCGTGATGTTGCCCAGGGTGAGGCGGCTGGTCACCTGGCCTCCGGTCCGGCTGCGGGTCATGGCCCGGATGCGGGCCATGAGTTCAGCGGTGGAAAAGGGCTTTGTCAGGTAGTCGTTGGCCCCCATGTCCAGACCGTTGACCTTGTCCTCCACCTCCGACTTTGCGGTGAGCATCAGGACCGGAATGGGGCTGCCCGCCTGCCGCAGCCGGCGCAGCACCTCCAGCCCGTCCAGCTTCGGCATCATGATATCCAGCACCAGGGCATCATAGTTCCCGGCCTCCAGGTAAGCCAGCGCTTCCTCCCCGTCATACACCGGGTCCACGGAGTAATTGTTCTTTTCCAGCAGAGCCGTCACCGCCCGTGACAGCGAGCGCTCATCCTCGGCCAATAGTATGCGCATGCGATCGTTCCTTTCTCGTCATCTTCTGAAACCAGCATACTTCCGCTGCCTTAATCTTAATTTAAATCATAGCACACTGCATTCCGGCTGTCAGGCCTGTGTTTTGAAAAATGCGCCGGTCCGGAAAAGCACACAAAAAGTTTTTTCCCGTTAAACTCCAGTTATGGTTCACCCCTTACACTGGCGCTGCAATCCCCAATCAAGGAGGCTCTGTTTGTGAAGAACCAGATGACTTTTCAGCGATACGAATTCAAATATCTGATGGATCTGCGCCAGATGCAGGCCGTGCTGACCGCTATGGCGCCGTATATGGTACCGGATGCGTACAGCCACAGTTCCATCCGCAATCTGTATCTGGACACTCCGGATTACCGTCTGATCCGCCGCAGCCTGGAAAAACCCGTCTATAAGGAAAAGCTCCGGGTCCGCAGCTACGGCCGCGCGGGAGAATGCGAACCGGTATTTGTGGAACTGAAGAAGAAATACCGCGCGGTGGTATACAAGCGCCGCATCTCCATGCCGCAAAACGCGGCAATGGCATGCCTGAACGGGACACAGTCCTGGCCGGACAGCCAAATCGGCCGGGAGCTGGCCTACGCCGTGGACTTTTATTCCTCCCTCCGTCCGGCGGTGTTTCTCTCCTACGAGCGGGACTCCTTCCGCGGGACGGAGGATGAAGGACTCCGGGTGACCTTTGACCGCGAGATCCGATACCGGCAGAAGGAACTGACGCTGGATTCCGATCCCTGGGGCGTCCCCATCCTGCCGTCCGGTCAGGTCCTCATGGAACTGAAAGTGGCCGGAGGTCTGCCCTTGTGGATGGCCCATGTTCTGTCGGAACAGGGCATCTTCAAAACCTCTTTTTCCAAATACGGCGCCGCCTATCAAAGCATCCTGCTTTCCAGACAGAGAGGAGAACGAAAATATGCCTGACACCTTGTTTCGCGGGTTGTTTGACACCGCATTGACCGATACCATCGCCCCCGGCGACTTCCTTTTGTGCGTGGGCGTCTCCCTGGTTCTGGGACTTCTGCTCTGCGCCATGACCGGCTGGCGGTCACACAGCAGCCACAGTCTGACCATTACCCTGGCCCTGCTGCCGGCAGTGGTCTGCGTGGTCATTATGATGGTCAACGGAAACGTCGGCACAGGCGTGGCGGTGGCCGGCGCCTTCAGTCTGGTGCGCTTCCGCTCCGCCCCCGGCACCGCCCGGGAAATCTCGGCGATCTTTGTGGCCATGGGCACCGGGCTCATCACCGGCATGGGATATCTGGCCTATGCCGTTCTGTTTGCCCTGATCCTGGGAACAGCCACCATGGCATATACCGCCTTTACCCTCCGCTCCCGGAATGGAAGTCCCCTCTGCCGCACCCTGCATATCACCATTCCCGAGGATCTGGACTATATCGGCGTGTTCGAGCCGATTCTGGATGAATTCACCCGGCATTACAGCCTCACCCAGGTGAAAACCACCAACATGGGAAGCCTTTTCAAGCTGACCTATGATGTGACCATGAAGGATGCCGGTCTGGAAAAGAAACTGATCGATCAGCTGCGGCTGCGCAACGGCAACCTGGAGATTTCCCTGGGGCACCAGGACAATGCCGCGGCCATTTTGTAAAAGGAGATCATGCCATGAAACACACCAAGCGCAGACTGACGGCGGTTTTGCTGTGTGTCCTGTTGACACTCGGCGGCTGCGGAACGCAGGCCGCTGCCGGAGGATCTTCCGGCGCGGAGGACGCCTCCTCCCAAGGCACAGCCGTCACCGTCCTGTCCGCCATCGACACCGCCGGGGCGTTCAGCGACCGGGACCTGGCGGGGACTTATGACGAAAGCGAGGCCGTCGCCATCCAGCTGAATGGGAACAGCGCCTCCTGCGATTCCGCTTCCGTCGTCATCGACGGCAGCACCGTCACCATCGCCGCCGAGGGGATCTATCTTCTCTCCGGCACGCTCACCGACGGCCGGATCGTCGTGGACGCCGGCGACACCGACAAGGTACAGCTGGTGCTGGCGGGGGCGGACATCACCAGCAGCACCTCCGCCGCCATCTATGCCCTGGAAGCCGACAAGGTGTTCGTCACCCTGGCAGAGGGCACGGAGAACACCCTGACCAACGGCGGGGAGTACATCGCCATTGACGACAACAACATTGATGCGGTGATCTTCGCCAAGACCAACCTGACCCTCAATGGCTCCGGCAGCCTGACCATCCACGCCCAGGCCGGCCACGGCGTGGTGTCCAAGGATGAACTGACCATCACCGGCGGGAGCTATACCATCACAGCCGCCGACCACGGCCTGTCCGGAAAGGACAGCGTGGCCATTGCCGGAGGCGCCTTCTCCATTACCTCCGGCAAGGACGGCATCCAGGCTGAAAACAGCGATGATACCTCTCTGGGCTGGCTCTATATCCGGGACGGCAGCTTCACCATCGCTGCCCAGGGGGATGCCGTCAGCGCCCAGGGAACGCTCCAGATCGACGGAGGCACCTTCGACCTCACCACCGGAGAGGGCAGCGAGAGCGTGGCGATGCCCAGCGGCGGCGACTTCGGCCCCATGGGCGGCGGGCAGCGGGGCGGCCGGACGGATCAGGAAACTGCTACTGATGCACAGGCGGAGGAGGACTCCGTCAGCCAGAAGGGCATCAAGGGTGAAAGCACCTGCACCATCAACGGCGGAACCTTTACCATGGACACCGCCGACGACTGTCTCCATGCCGGAGGCATACTGACCATCGCCGCCGGAACCTTCGCCCTCCGCAGCGGGGACGACGCCATCCACTGCGACGACGCCCTCACCATCCAGAGCGGCACCTTCACCATCCCGTACTGCTATGAGGGCATCGAGGGATTGTCTGTCACCATCGAAGACGGCGTCTATGACATCACCTCCCACGACGACGGCCTCAACGCCGCCGGCGGCGCGGACAGCTCCGGCTTCGGCGGACGGCGGCAGGACCAGTTCTCTGCCAGCTCCGACAGCTTCATCACCATCAACGGCGGCACCTTCACCATCGTATCCGGCGGCGACAGCATCGACTCCAACGGCGATCTGACCATCAACGGCGGCACACTGGACCTCACCTGCAACAGCAGCGGCAACACCGCTCTGGACTGTGACGGCACCTACGCCAACAACGGCGGCGATGTCACCACCAACGACGGCTCCGAGGCCAATCCCGGCCAGATGGGCGGCGGAATGGGCGGCCGCGGCGGACAGCCGGGCGGCGCGGACGATCCCGCCGGCCATGCGCCGGGCGGCAGTTCTGCCGGCGATCCTCCCCAGGAGGGCGGCGCACGTCCCGAACGTCCGCAAAACGGTCCGCAGACTCCGGACGAAGCACAAGGCGCGCAAGCCGCCTCGTGAAACGCCGCAGCCATCGCCCCGCCTTACGCGGGATACAGAACCCCGGCGTTGACTTTCAAAAAAGGCGCGCAAAATTTTCCGGCAAAAAAGCGGCATATTCCCCTCTTTTCGAGTCAAACTATGCTCGCGATACCCAATCCCCGCAAACAAATCTGATTCGATGAGAAGGAGAACACCATTATGTCTAGCAAGAACAACAACAAGCTCAACATTCCCGAGGCCCGCAGCGCCATGGATAAGTTCAAGATGGAAGCGGCTTCTGAGGTGGGCGTGAACCTGAAGGAAGGCTACAACGGCGACCTGACCTCCCGGGAGGCCGGCTCTGTGGGCGGCCAGATGGTCAAGAAGATGATCGAGTCCTACGAGAAGTCCCTGTAACGATCCCGTTTCAAAAGGAGAGGGCGGCCTTTGGCCGCTCTCTCCTTTTGCCGCCCGGGGCATTAAAATCTCGTCAAGAACAGCGCAGGCAGCGCCTGCTGCCTTGACACGCTCCTTTCTTTTTTCTACAATATTTTTATAGGAAGGACTCACGGCCGCAGCAGACTGGGGGTCGTTCCTTTTTTGCGCGGCATATTTTTGCCGCCATGTTAGAGAAGAGAGGATCTTACCATGAATCTGGAATCTGTTTTGAGCCTTCTGGGCGGACTGGCCCTGTTCCTCTACGGCATGCAGATGATGAGCAGCGGCCTGGAGAGTGCCGCCGGCAACCGCATGAAGCGCATCCTGGAACGGCTCACCGCCAACCGCATTCTGGGTGTGGCCGTAGGCGCGGGCATCACCGCCGTCATCCAATCCTCCTCCGCCACCACGGTGATGGTGGTGGGCTTCGTCAACTCCGGTATGATGACGCTGCAGCAGGCGGTGTGGATCATCATGGGCGCCAACATCGGCACCACCATCACCGGCCAGCTCATCGCTCTGGAGGTAGGCGCCATGGCGCCGCTGTTCGCCTTCGTGGGCGTCACCATGGTGGTCTTTTTGAAACGGGCGGTATTCCATCACTACGGCCAGATCATCGCCGGCCTGGGCGTCCTCTTTCTGGGCATGGAGATGATGAGCGCCGCCATGCTGCCTCTGCGGGAGTCGCAGGCCTTCATCGACCTGATGACGCGCTTCAGCAATCCCGTGCTGGGCATTCTGGCCGGCATGATCTTCACCGCCATCATCCAGTCCTCCTCCGCCTCTGTGGGCATCCTGCAGGCACTGGCGGGCAGCGGCCTCATCGGCCTTTCCAGCGCCGTGTACGTGCTCTTCGGCCAGAATATCGGCACCTGCATCACCGCGGTGCTGGCCTCCATCGGCACCAGCCGCAGCGCCAAGCGGGCCACCATCATCCATCTCCTCTTCAACATCATCGGCACCGCGCTCTTTACTGTTTTGTGCATGACCACGCCTCTGGTAGCCCTTGTGGAGAGTTTCACGCCCGACAAGCCCGCCGCCCAGATCGCCAACATGCATACCCTGTTCAACATCGTCACCACCCTGCTCCTGCTGCCCTTCGGCACGCAGCTGGCCCGGGCGGCCACCCGGATCCTGCCGGAGAAGCCCTCTGAGAATGGCGGAGCCATGGCCCTTCAGTACATCAAGCCGCTGGGCGTCCTGCCGGAGTCCCAGATGGGCAATTCCGCCATCGTCCTCAACGGCATCCGCATGGAGCTGGACCGCATGTCCGCCATGGTGCGGCAGAATGTGGACGAGAGCTTCCAGGCCGTTCTGGAAGCGCGCTCTGCCCGCCTTCCCGCTGTGGAAAAAACAGAGGACTACATCGACTTTTTGAACCGCGAGATCACCAAGCACATCTCCCAGGTCATCACCTATGAGACCAACCCCCGGGACTCCGCCCTCATCAGCGCTTACCTGAAGATCTCCGGCGACCTGGAGCGCATCGGCGACCACGCCCTGAACATCTGCCAGTACACCCAGATGCTGGAGCGGCAGCAGCTGACCTTCTCCGAAAGCGCCAGCCGGGAGATCCGGGAGATGCGCAGCACCGCGCTGCAGGCCATGGAGATCCCCGACGGCTTCCAGCCTGTCACTGCCCAGCAGCTGACGGCCGCCGCCGCCGTGGAGCAGCGCATCGACGATATGACGGTCTCCTTCCGCCGCCATCAGCTGGACCGGCTCCAGCAGGGGACCTGCTCGGGTGAGACCTGTATCCTTTACTCCGAGATGCTCACGGACTTCGAGCGCATCGGCGACCACATCCTCAACATCTGCCGCGCCCTGGCCGCGCCGGACCCGGCATAAAGGCGCTTGCTTGACAAAATCCCCAAAATCGGATATACTTTCCTCAATGGTCCGCACCATGCGGACGCGGGGGGCCGAAGCCGCCCAAGCTCCGGCGCAGGCGTTTTTGTTTCGTAATCGTATGTCCAAGGCATATGGCGTTTTGCCATATGCCTTTTTCTTTTTCCGCTGCGCCGCTCCAATTCAGAAAAGCGAGGTACTTGATTATGAAACGGACCCTTCGGCTCCTCTCCGTGCTTCTGGCACTATGTCTGATCCTCACTGCCTGCGGGAGCACCGAATCCTCCGAAGAATCCCCCAGCCGCACCATCACCGACAGCTGCGGCCGCACGGTGACTGTCCCCGACCAGGTGGAGCGCATCGTCCCCCTGGGCAACGCCCCCCGCCTGGTCGCCTACCTTGGCCTTGCAGACAAGGTGGCGGCAGTCCCCCAGTGCGAGCACACCGACAACCCCCTCATGGCTTACGCCTATGTCAACCGAGCGCTCTGGCAGGATCTGCCCAACGTGGGCAACGACTCTCTGGGCGCCGGAGAGTGGTACGCCGAGGAGATTCTGGCCACCGGCGCCGATGTGGTGATCTGCACCTATGACGCCGATACCGCCGGCGACATCCAGAGCCAGACCGGCATCCCCACGGTGGCGGTGGCCTCTCCCGCCCTTTTCAGCGAGGACTACAACGACGCGCTGCGTCTGGTGGCCCAGGTGTGCGGCGCGGAGGAGCGGGCAGAGGCGCTGATCGCCTGTATCCAGGATTCCCTGGCGGACCTGGAAGCCCGCACCGCCGATATCCCCGACGCAGAAAAACCCCTGGTGCTGGGCGCCGGCGCCACCTTCAAGGGCAGCCACAGCATCGACGGCGTGTATGCCAACTATCCCGTGTTTCAGGTCCTCTCCGCCCGTGATGCCGCCCTGGGCATCTCCGACACCGTGGGCGGGCTGCTGGTGGACCGGGAACAGATCCTGGCCTGGGACCCGGACATCCTCTTCTTCGACGCCAGCAGCGTGGAACTGGTGCAGACCGACTACGCCGCCGACCCTGCCTTCTTCCAGCAGCTCAAGGCCGTGCACACCGGACAGCTCTACCAGTGGCCCAACTCCACCTGGCACTCCACCAATGTGGAGATCCCCCTGGTGAGCGCCTACTGGGTGGGACAGCTCCTCTATCCCGATGCCTTCGCGGACGTGGACATCGAGGAGAAGGCCTCGGAGATCTTCGGCCTCTTCCTGGGGCAGGCGGACTATCTGGACACTCTCAATGACTCCGGATACGGCTATCAGGCCGTGGAACTGGGAGCGTGAGTATGGACCGGGACGATCGCTTCCAGCTGGAGGCCTACCGGGCCTACACCCGAAAAAAGCGCCTGGCTCTGCTGGCGGCTGCCGCCGCCACCGTGGTCATCGCCCTCTACGCCGCAGGGGTGGGTTCCATCCACCTCTCTCTGGGGGAGATCCTGGGAACACTTTTCGGCGGAGGCGACCAGCAGTCCCGGGCCGTGCTGCTGGGTATCCGGCTGCCCCGGGTGGCCTCCGGTATCCTGGTAGGCGGCATCCTGGCCGCCTCCGGCGCTGTGATGCAGTGCGTACTGCAAAACCCCCTGGCCTCCGCCTCCACCCTGGGCGTATCCCAGGGAGCGGCCTTCGGCGCGGCAGTGGGCATCGTGGCCCTGGCCGGCGGGTCCGTCAACTCCGCCTCCGCCTCCTCCGCCGTCACCATCACCAGTCCCTTTCTGGTGACGCTGTGCGCCTTTATTGGCGGCTCCATCTCCACCGTGGTGGTCATCGCCATCTCCTGTCTCCGGCGGGACATCGGTCCGGCGGGATTGGTGCTGGCAGGCGTGGCCCTGAGCTCCCTGTTTTCCGGCGGCAGTACGCTGCTGCAGTATTTCGCGGACGAGACGAAGATCGGCGCCATCGTCTTTTGGACCTTCGGCAGTCTCAGCGGCACCACCTGGCGGGAGATCGCCATTTTGCTGGGGGTCTTTCTGGCCTCCATGCTGTTTTTCCTTGCCAACCGCTGGAATTACAACGCCCTGGAAAGCGGCTCCGACACCGCCGCCAGCCTGGGCGTGGCCACCCGCCGGGTCATGCTCTCCAGTATGCTGGTGTGCTCCCTGGCCACGGCGGTGGCCGTGTCCTTCGTGGGCATCATCAGCTTCGTGGGGCTCATCGCGCCCCACATCATGCGCCGCTTTGTGGGCGGCGACCACCGCTACCTCATCCCCTCGTCGGCGGTGCTGGGAGGGCTGCTGCTGATCCTGGCGGACACCTTCGCCCGCACCGTGGTCTCCCCGGTGGTGCTGCCCATCGGCGCCATCACCTCGTTTCTGGGGGCACCCATGTTCCTTATTCTGCTGTTCCAAGGAGGCCGGTCTCATGGTACACGTTGAAAACATCTCCTATGTCTATCCCTGCGGCAGGAAGGAGGTCCTCCGGGAGGTGGGCTTCTCCGTGGAGGAGGGAGAGTGCATCGCCGTGCTGGGCAACAACGGCGCGGGCAAGAGCACCCTCCTCAAGTGCATCGACCGGATCTGCCGCGCCCAGTCAGGGTCTGTGACGGTAGACGGCGCGGACGTGTTCCGCATGGGCGGCCGGGAACTGGCCCGGCGCATCGCCTACGTCCCCCAGCGCATCGCCCCCGCCGCCATGAGCGTTTTTGACGCCGTGCTGCTGGGCCGCAAGCCCTATATCCGCTGGGACACCACGGAGCAGGACCGCCGTGTGGTGGAGGACATCCTCCGGCAGCTGGGGCTGGAATCCTACGCCCTGCGCAGCATGGCGGAGCTCTCCGGCGGAGAGGCCCAGAAGGTGGCCCTGGCCCGTGCCCTGGCCCAGGAGCCCCGGCTGCTGCTGCTGGATGAGCCCACCAGCAGTCTGGACCCCCGAAACCAGCACGAGGTACTGCGGCTGGTGCGGCACATCGCCCGCAGCCGCCGGATCTGCGTGGTGGTGATCCTCCACGACCTGAATCTGGCAGTGCGCTACTGCGACCGTTTCCTCTTCCTCCAGGGCTCCCGGGTATACGCCTGCGGCGGGCCGGAGGTCATGACCCCCGAGACCATCCAGGCCGTCTACGGCATGCGGGTGCAGATCATCCGCCACGGCGGCGTCCCCATCGTGGTGCCCCTCCCCGCTGAAACAGAGGAGGGCGCGGTATGACGCTGGAGGAGCTGCGCCGGGCGTGGACCGTCTCCGGCGATGTGGAGATCCAGCGGTCCATCTGGGATCGGACGGCGCCGGAGTGGGCGGACCGCCCCCTGCCGGACAAAGATGACCCCTCCCTGCGCCTGCTGCTGGAGCTGTCCGCCCCGGGGGACCGGTGCCTGGACATCGGCTGCGGCGATGGGCGCTATGCCCTGGCTCTGGCCGGGGCGGGACGCGTCTGCCTGGGTGTGGACCTTTCGCCGGAGATGATCGCCCTGGCGGAGCGCCGCCGGCGGGAAGCCGGGACCGCCGGTGTGTCCTTTCAGTGCGGGAACTGGGCCGAGGCCCGGCCGGATCAAGACGGGTTCGATCTGGTCTTTGCCCGGATGACCCCCGCCGTGGCGGGCTGCGACGCCTTCTTGCAGATGATGCGCTGCTGCCGCGGCTGGTGCATGCTGGAAAAGCACACCCAGCGCCATGACGCCGTGCTGGACGCGGTGCTCTCGGAGGCGGGCATCGCCCCGCGGGAGGACCGGGAGATCATGTACGCCAGGACCTGCCTGGACCTGCTGGGCTGCACCTTCCACGAGCAGGTCCGTCCCCTGCTCTCCCGCCACACCAAGTCGGAAGCGGACATGACCGCCTGGTGCCTGAATCGCGCCCGGCTCCGGGGGCCTCTCACCGACGCCCAGGCGCAGACCATCCGCCGGGCGGTGTCAGCCCGGGCGGAACACGGGATCGTGGAGGAGACCCTCACCAGCCAGGTGGTGACCCTGTACTGGAAGGTCCCCGCCTCTATACAATCGACCATAGGAGTGATATGATGATGGACGAACATACCCTTTGGGAACGGTGTGTGGCCTTCCACGGCCACGCCTGCGGCGGACTGACCATCGGCTTCAAAGCCGCGCTGTATGCCGCCGAACTGCTGGAACTGACCTTCTCCCCGGACGAGCAGGTGGTGTGCGTGTCGGAAAACGACGCCTGCGGTGTGGACGCCATCCAGGTGATCCTGGGCTGCAGCGTGGGCAAAGGGAACCTCCTCTTCCGCATGCGGGGCAAGCAGGCCTTCTCCTTTTACAGCCGCACTACCGGCCGGTCCGTCCGGCTGTGCCTGCGGCCCCGGCCCGGTGAAATGACCCGGGAGGAGTCCTTTGCCTACTACCAGTCCCAAAAGCCCTGCGACCTCTTCGACGCCATGCCGGTGCGCTTCCCTCTGCCGGAGCCGGCCCGGCTGTTCCGGTCCGTGACGTGCAGCTGCTGCGGAGAGTCCACCGCCGAGAGCATGATCCGCATGCAGGACGGGAAGCCTCTGTGTCTGGACTGCTTCGTCCCCTATGACCGCTTTCATGTATAAAGAACTTCCATCTGTGAGGTGCACATGACGCTCAACGACTTTTTCCGGGACCACCCCGCCGCCGCGCTGGCCTTTTCCGGCGGCGTGGACTCGGCGTATCTGCTGCACGCGGGCCTTGCCTGCGGCGCTCGCCTTCAGCCCTACTTCGTCCGTTCCCCCTTCCAGCCTGCCTTTGAGCTGGAGGACGCCAGGCGTCTGGCCGGGGAGCTGGGGGCGGAGCTGCGGGTGGTGGATGCCGACGTGCTGGCCCTGCCCGACGTGCAAAACAACCCCCCGGACCGCTGCTACCACTGCAAGCGGGCCATCTTCTCCGCCATCCTCGCCGCCGCCCGGGCCGACGGCTTTTCCCTGATCCTGGACGGCACCAACGCCTCCGACGACGCCTCGGACCGCCCGGGCATGCGGGCCCTGCGGGAGCTGGAGGTCCGCTCCCCCCTGCGGGAATGCGGCCTCACCAAACCGGAGATCCGGCGGCTCTCCCGCGAGGCGGGGCTTTTCACCTGGAACAAGCCCGCCTATGCCTGCCTGGCCACCCGCATCCCCACCGGGACCCCCATTACCCCGGAGGCCCTGGCCCGCACCGAGTCGGCGGAGACGATCCTGACGGCCATGGGCTTTTCGGATTTCCGGGTGCGGACCTTCCACGGCTGCGCCCGGATCCAGGTCCGCCTCTCCCAGCTGCCCCTGGCGCTGGAGCGGCGGACAGAGATCCTGGAGGCCCTTGGCAAACAGTACGACGGCGTCATGCTGGATCTGGAGGTACGAGATGAACAGTGAACTCAAGCGCACGCTGGAGGCGGTGCATAACGGCACGCTCTCTGTGGAGGAGGCCGTGCTGAAGATCAAGGAGCAGCCCTTTCAGGACATCGGCTACGCCAAGGTGGACCTGCACCGCAAGGTCCGGCAGGGAGCGGCGGAGGTGATCTATGGCGCCGGCAAGACGCCACAGCAGATCGCCGGCATCCTGGAGATCATGGTACAAAACGGCCAGGACACGGTGCTCATCACCCGCCTCTCCCCGGAGGCGGCGGAGATCGTGTCCCGGACCCATCCCCTGGACTACCATCCCGACGCCCGGGTGGGCATCCTGGGCACTCCGCCAGAGCCCAGCGGCCTGGGCACCATCGTGGTGGCCACCGGCGGCACCAGCGACCAGCCCGTGGCGGAGGAGGCGGCCCTCACCGCCCAGGTGCTGGGCAACCGGGTGGTGCGGCTGTACGATGTAGGCGTGGCGGGCCTGCACCGGACGCTGGCCCATCTGGACGAGATCATGAGCGCCAGCGTCATCGTGGCCATCGCCGGCATGGAGGGCGCCCTGGCCAGCGTCATCGGCGGCCTTGCGGACTGTCCCGTCATCGCGGTGCCCACCAGCGTGGGCTACGGTGCCTCCTTCGGCGGATTGTCCGCGCTGCTGTCCATGCTCAACTCCTGCGCCAGCGGCGTGTCGGTGGTGAACATCGACAACGGCTTCGGCGCCGGGTATCTGGCCAGCATGATCAATCACATGGATGGAAACAGGGAGGGACAGGCATGAAAACACTCTATCTGGACTGCGGCATGGGCGCCGCCGGCGATATGCTGGCCGCCGCCCTGGCAGAACTCCTGCCGGACCCGGCGGCTTTTATCCGGGAGCTGAACGGTCTGGGCATCCCGGGGGTCACGGCGGAGCTGGAAACCGCCGCCAAGTGCGGCATCACCGGCTCCCACCTGCGGATCCTGGTCCACGGAGAAGAGGAGGAGAGCTGCGACCATCATGACCATGCCTGTGCCCATGACCATTCCCACATGCATGAGCATCCCCATGACCATGAGCACCCCCATGACCATGAGCACCCCCACGACCACGAGCACCCCCACGACCACGAGCACCCCCACGACCATGAGCATCCCCATGATCACAGTCACCACTCCCACAGCAGCATGGCGGACATTGCCCACCTGGTGGAACACCACCTGCCGCTGTCGGACAAGGTGAAGGCAGACGTGATGGCGGTGTACGGCCGCATCGCGGAGGCGGAGAGCCATGCCCACGGCCTGCCGGTGTCCCAGGTCCATTTCCACGAGGTGGGGTCCATGGACGCCGTGGCGGACATCACGGCGGTGTGCCTGCTGATGGAGAAGCTCTCCCCCGACGAGGTGGTGGTGTCCCCCATTCACGTGGGCAGCGGCCAGGTCCGCTGCGCCCACGGCATTTTGCCGGTGCCCGCACCCGCCACGGCCCACATCCTCCGGGGCGCCCCCATCTACGGCGGTTCCATCCAGGGAGAACTGTGCACCCCCACCGGGGCGGCGCTGCTGATGCACTTCGCCTCCCGCTTCGGCGATATGCCCGCCATGCGCCTCCAGGCGGTGGGCTACGGCATGGGCAAAAAGGACTTCCCCGCCGCCAACTGCGTCCGGGCCATGCTGGGTGAGACGGAGGGCGCGGCGGACACGGTGGCGGAGCTGGCCTGCAACGTGGACGACATGACCGGCGAGGCCCTGGGCTTTGCCATGGAGCAGCTCCTGGCCGCCGGGGCATTGGATGTGTTCACTGCCCCCATCGGTATGAAGAAATCCCGGCCCGCCACGCTGCTGCGGCTGCTGTGCCGCCCGGAGGATCGGGAGCGGATGGTGGAGCTGCTCTTCCGCCACACCACCACCCTGGGGGTGCGGGAGAGCCTGTGCCGCCGGTACGTGCTGGAGCGGTCCGTGGCGACCCGGGAGACTCCCTGGGGCAGCGTCCGGGTGAAGTCCGCCTCCGGCTACGGCGTCACCCGGCGGAAGTACGAATACGAGGATCTGGCGGACATCGCCCGCAAAAGCGGGCGGAGCCTGGCGGACATCGCCGCATCCCTGGATCCCTGAAAGACGAAAACGCACCCCTCACGGGGTGCGTTTTTCTGTCTCCTCCATCAGATCCGCCAGGGTGTAGCGGTCGATATACTCGTTGACGGTGCGGTACAGCCCTTCCCAGAAGGGCAGCGTGGGACACTCCCCACAGCGGGCGCAGCGGTTTTCCTCTCCATCCAGACAGGCTACCGGCGCCAGATTTCCCTCTGTCAGCCGCAGGATGCTGCCCACGGTGTAGGACTCCGGCTCCCGGGCCAGCCGGTAGCCCCCCTGGGCGCCCCGGCCGCTGTACAGAAAGCCCGCCCGGGACAATGCACCGGCGATCTGCTCCAGGTACTTCACGGAGATCTCCTGCCGGGCCGCCACATCCTTCAAGGAGACAAAGCCATCCTGTTCGTGGGCGGCGATATCCGTCATCAGCCGCAGGGCATAGCGCCCCTTCGTTGAGATCTTCAATCTGTTCTCCCCCTTCCTCCCTATTTTGCCATAGGAAAACTAGGATTTCAAGGTTTTCCCGTCGGGAATTGACATCCCCGCCTGCGGTGCATTATAATGGAAGCAACAGCAATTTCCATAAAATGAAGTTTCTTTTCGGGAAATGAAAGGAGTATGGAACCATGGATTACGCAAAGGAATCCCTGCGGCTGCATTATGAATGGAAGGGCAAACTGGAGATGACCCCCCGGGCCGCCGTAGACAACAAGGAGGCCCTCTCCCTGGCCTACACCCCCGGCGTGGCCCAGCCCTGCCTGGAGATCCAGAAGGACGTGAACAAGAGCTACGAACTCACCCGCCGGTGGAACACCGTGGCGGTGGTCACCGACGGCACTGCCGTGCTGGGCCTGGGCGACATCGGCCCCGAGGCGGGCATGCCGGTGATGGAGGGCAAGTGCGTGCTGTTCAAGGCCTTCGGCGGCGTGGACGCCGTGCCGCTGTGCGTGCGCAGCAAGGACGTGGACGACATCGTCAACACCGTGGCGCTGCTGGCGGGCTCCTTCGGCGGCGTGAACCTGGAGGACATCGCCGCCCCCCGGTGCTTTGAAATCGAGCAGAAGCTCAAGGAGCGCTGTGACATCCCCATCTTCCACGACGACCAGCACGGCACCGCCGTCATTACCCTGGCAGGCCTCACCAACGCACTGAAGGTAGTGAGCAAGCGCCCGGAGGAGGTCCGGGTGGTCATCAACGGCGCCGGCGCCGCTGCCATCTCCATCACGAAGCTCCTGCTCTCCGCCGGATATCCCGACATCACCCTCTGCGACCGCAAGGGCGCCATCTACGCCGGGCGCACCGAGGGCATGAACTGGATCAAGGAGGAGATGGCCCAGGTCACCAACCCGGCCAAGCGCGCCGGTTCCCTGGCGGACGTGCTGGCGGACGCCGACGTGTTTATCGGCGTCTCTGCTCCCGGCGTGGTCACCGCGGACATGGTGCGTACCATGCGCAAGGACGCCGTCATCTTCGCCTGCGCCAACCCCGTCCCTGAGATCTTCCCCGATGAGGCCCGCGCCGGCGGCGCAGCGGTGGTGGCCACCGGCCGCAGCGACTATCCCAACCAGATCAACAACGTCCTGGCCTTCCCCGGCATCTTCCGGGGCGCTCTGGACGCCCGGGCCAGCGACATCAACGACGCCATGAAGATCGCCGCCGCCCAGGCCCTGGCAGGGCTCATCTCCGACGAGGAGCTCTCCGCCGACTACATCATCCCCGCCGCCTTCGACCCCCGGGTCAAGGACGCGGTGGCCTCCGCCGTGGCCCAGGCCGCCCGGGACTCCGGCGTGGCCCGGATCTGAGCGATCCCATCCCCGCAGCACCGCAAAAAAGCAGGCCCCCGGCTTCAAGCCGGGGGCCTGCTGGCTGTTTATGGTCCGTGATCCATTCAGAACGCCGGTGCATCTCCGGGACCCGGCGTCCCCTCTACCGGCACGCCCACAGGCACCACTGCCGGCACTGCAGCAGCTGCAGAGACCGGCCGGTCAGGCACCACCACCGGCGGCATGCCCAGCTTCTCCAAGGTGACGCTCTTTTGGATCTGGGGTTCGATTCGCCCGTTCTCCACCATTTCCACAAACAGCGCCGCCAGGTTGGGATCGAACTGCTTGCCGCATTCTTCCCGCAGGATGGACAGCGCCCGCTCCACAGACAGCGGTTCCCGGTAGCTACGGCGGGAGATCATGGCGTCAAAGGCGTCCGTGACGGCCAGGATCCGGCCGGCCAGAGGGATCTCCTCTCCGGCCAGCTTCCGGGGATAGCCCCTGCCGTCATAGCGCTCGTGGTGCGACAGCACAGCCGGGATCACATAGTCCAGAGACGGCAGATATCGGATGATGTTGACGCCGTTGTCCACGTGGCTCTTCATGATCTCGTACTCCTCCGGCGTCAGACGCCCGGTCTTGTTGAGGATATCCTCCCGGATGCCAATCTTGCCGATGTCGTGGAGCAGCCCCGCCTCCTTGGCGATCTCCACCAGATAGTGCTCCAGCCCCGCAGCCTTTGCCAGCTCAGAGGCGTAATACGCCACATTCTGGGAATGCTGGAAGGTGTAGTGATCTTTGGTATCGATGGCCGCCGTCAGCGCATAGATGGTGCTGGCGTGCTCGCTGTAACCGCTCTTGTGCTGAGACTGCTGTTCCATCTCCTTGCGGTAGACTTCCTCGGAATACATCAAAACAGCATTCTTGCCGGCCCGCTTGACGCTGTACACCGCGCTGTCCGCATTTTTCAGCAGCTCCTTTGCGGAGGCGGCCATATAGGGCGCGGCGCAGATGCCGGCACTGACGGTGAGGCGGCTGCGGACATGGCTGTTGCGCTGACTGTTGATCTCGCCGATCTGCGCGGCGATGGTCTCTGTCAGGACCTTGGCCGAATAGATGTCATAGCCCGGCAGGATCAGGGCGAATTCCTTGCCGTTGATCCGGGCGGCATAACAGCTTTGCTCCACGCTGGCTTTCATGATGGCCGCGATCCGCTGCAGCGCCAGGTCGCCCTCGTGGGTGCCGTAGAGCTGGTTGTAGAGCCTGAAGTCATCCACGTTGATGACGCTCAGTGCCAGAGAGCCGCCCCGATTCCGGTCAAACTCCTGGTCCAGCAGCTCATAGAAATACTTCCGGCTGATGAGGCCCGTCAGCTCGTCCTGCCGCGCCTCATTCAGCGCCTTTTCATACATGCAGGCATTCTTCAGGGCAATGGCGCAGATGGTGGAGATGGCCTGCAGGAAGCTCAGGTCACTGACGCGGTAGGCGCCGCCCTCCTCCTTCTTGGCCAGCATGACAATCCCCAGCAGCTCGTCCTCACAGATCAGCGGGCAGAAGCACTCGATGCCTAGAGAGGAGAAGAGCTGCTTCTCGTTTTCCCACATGCCCCGGTACATGGTGGTGCGGGAAAACTCCCGCTGCAGCACGCAGCCGCCGTTTTCCCGGAAATATTGCACCAGCGGATGCTCCGGAGGCAGGGAGACGTTTTTCTCCTCCAGCGGGCTGGAGGTAAAGAGCAGCTTATAGTCCTCTCCCTCCATCCGCACCAGCGCAAAGATGCGGTACACTCCCAGGGCCTCCTGGGTGATGTCAGAGAGCTTGCGCAGGATATCCCCGGTCCCCAGCAGGCGGGTAACCTCCTGGCTGAAGCGGGCGATCAGCACGCCCTGCTGCTGATCGCCGCGGACAAACAGGGCGTTGACCAGCAGGCTGATGAACAGATACAAAAGTCCGATGAACACCAGCATGCACATGGCCATGATGATCAGGGCATGGTTGTGCTCCACCCCGATGACATACACGAGGAAATTCTGGATGGGCAGCAAATAGTTGTAAGAGATCAGCAGGCCCAGGATGGACGAGAGCAGGAAGCAGTTGGGCCGGGAGATCAGCATGGTCATACGGAACAGCTGCTTTTTGTACAGCGCATAGAACAGCAGCCCCGCATTCACCACGCCGGAGAGGATGTCCAGCGGAAAGCCCTGGAAAAACGGCAGTGTCGCCAGGATATTGCCCAGGAAGATGGCCCCGATGCCGCACAGCACCGGGATGAGCTGGAGGAACACCGCACCATTGCCCTTGCAGTGGCGCCGGATCAGGAAGGCCAGCTGGCCCCAGCACAGCACCACCAGCAAAAAGACCACGTAGATCTGCCAGGAGTAGTGGTAGATGAACTGAACGCCGCCGCCCTCCTGCACCACCTCCGGCCGGGGGATCAGGCTGTCCGTCAGCATGTTGAAGATGATGAGCCCCAGGAACACCACCAGCCAGAAAAAGCGCCCGCCGCCCCTGGGCTCCTCCAGAAAATCAAGCACAAAGTGGTAGAACACCACCGGGATCAGGAAAATGCCTGCAAGAGATACATAATGCCAAAAGTTCACCGACGGCCACAGCTGGATGCGCATGGCAAAGGAGCCGCCGCTCCAGAAGATGAGCACAAACAGGAACACCATGAAGGTGTACATCACCTTCTGGGTCTTTTTTGCCGCCAGGAACGTCACAAACAGAATCAGATAGCAGGAGAGCGATATGATGGAGATCCAACTATATCCACTCATATTTGACCTCCCTCCTCTCCATGCTGCCGGCCTCGTGGCACTGAAGCAAATCGTTGATCTCGCTGCTCTCCGGATTCATCCTGCGGATCTCCCTGTCGAACCGGCGCTGGTACTCCGCAAAGGTCCCGCACTTGAGCACGGTGATGCGCAGCGGATCCAGTCCCAGGATCCGCTTGAGATCCTTGTAGTCCTGGTCCATATATTTGAAATAGACACTTAAGTGCTCCTGCAGGATCTGGGTGCTGACGGCGCTGGTGGTCAGCGCGCTGCGCTCCATCTCCACATACAGGTGCATGAACGGCCGGTTGTTCTCCGTGAATTCCTTCTTCGCCGTCCACCCGGCGATGGACAGCCGGGACAGCTGGATGGCCTGCCGGATGGACGTCTCCGTGATGCGGGTAAATCCGGCGATGTCGATGACCTGGGGCACCCGGTCGATATACTGGAACCGGGGCAGGCCTTCGTTATGGCCCCCCACGCAGCGGAACACGTCCCCCACCCGGTAGCGGACAAAGGCGCCGCCCTTGAAGATCGTCAGCACGATCTCATATACGCCGCCGTCGGTGACCTCGTCCCACAGCACGGTGCTGGGCTGGTAGGAGGGATCCGCCGCATTCTTCTCGAATTCCCGTTCCGGAATGAACTCGTAGAAGCAGGCATCCGGGAAGAAATAGACGCCGTCCCGGGTCCACGTCTCACAGCCCACCAGGGTGGGTTCCGTGCCGGCGAACAGCTCCACCGGCGCCACGCCCCACATCTTCTCCAGATCCGCCTTGTAGCAGCGGTTGTCCGTGCCGCCCACGATCAGGCACTTGAGCTGGAAGAGATCCTTGGGCAGCAGCTCACGGTTCTCTTCCCGGCACTTGCGCCGGGCCAGCAGATACCGCCACATGGTGGACGGAGAGATGCCCTTGATCCGTCTGAGGAAGCTCTTGCCCTTCTGCCGCTCCTGCATGGATGTGAGGGCCTGGCTGACGTAATAGAGCACGCTTCCCACGCCGAAGGAGTACTCGATGCCCTTCTTCATACCCATTTTGAAACCCTGGATATTGCGCTCCTGGAAGGACATCTTCACAGCCTCCTTCACCGGCGGCAGGAACTCGATGTCGATCTCATCCTTGAACAGCAGCGGCAGCAATCCGGTGGCATAGGGCAGCGGCGCCAGGGCGTAGAGCATGTGATCCGTGACGCTGATATCGAAGTCGCCCTTGTGCTTGGCAGTGCACATCATCAGCACCGCGATGACGTTGCGCTTGTAGGTATCCAGCATGCCCTTGGTGTAGGGCGCCACCTTCAGGGGATGGACGCCGCCTTCCCAGGTGGTCTGGATCCAGAGCACCGGCTCCGCCGGAAGGGACTTTGCCTGCCGGCTCAGCAGCATCGGCGCGTAATCATCATACGTGGTCAACGGCACCATGGCGCGGAACTCCTCGATGGTGCGGGGATGCTTTCCCTTCAGGATGCTCTGGCCCAGCGGGCTGGCGGACCACAGCTCGATCTGCTCCATCAGCAGGCGCCTTTGGATGCGCATGAATTCCGCCGGACTCAGATCCAGAAATCCGCAGTACTCATCCCAAAGCTCCTGCTTGGAGTATTTTCGAAGTTTTTCCTGAAATCTCACGTCTGTCCCTCCTCATCGGTCGGCTGCCGCCAGGTCTGCAGGGCCATGCCAAGGCTCCTTCTCGTGGGAATGAGGAAGGGGACTCGCTTTCGGTAGGCCGCATAGTCGCAAAAGGTCTTGGGAAATGTCACCAGATCCTGAAAGATCACGTAACAGAAATTCAAAAGGGAATACACCATTCCGTGGGCCAGCAGCGGCGACGGCAGCGCCGCCGCGCCCAGAAACACATACATCCCCAGAAAGCACAGCACGCCCGGGTGACGGCACAGAGCGTAGACGCCCCGGTCGCATACCCGGGGCATCTGCGGCTGTGCGCAGTATGTCCCGGTAAAGGGAAGCGCGAAAAACAGGCTGTAGACCAATGCACCCAGCCACAGCACTCCCACCCCGGCCAGCACGGCGTCTCCCGCACCGGAGAAGGCACCCAGCCGCACCGCCGCCCACAGATCTGCCAGCGTGGCCGCCGCCACCAGTCCCGTCCCCAGCGCGAAAAACGCGTGCAGCACCTTCCGGCGCAGGGTAAAGCTGTTGACGTCATAGATCAGGAGACACACAAACCCCAGAATTCCCACAGAAAGCGCCAACATGAATACCCTTCTTTCACTCCCCGTCCTGCGGCGGGGGCTGTTCCGGTTCGTAAAGCACATACCGGTCCTTTCCGGCACTTTTGGCGGCATAGAGCGCCGCGTCGGCATGCTCCAGCAGCGTACCGTAATCCGTCCCGCCCTCGGGATAGAGGGCAGCACCGATGCTGCCGGAGATCTGATAATGCAGCGTACCGTTGCGGTAGGGATAGTGGAACACGCCGCAAAGCTGCTCCAGCCGGGTCCGCAGGATCTCGCGCCCCACCGAGGGCACAAAGATCAAAAACTCATCGCCGCCGTACCGCGCCACGATGTCGCTGTGGCGGAACACGCCCAGCGCCCGCTTGGCCACACAGCACAAAATATCGTCGCCTACCACATGGCCCAGGGTATCGTTGGCACGCTTGAAGTCGTCGATGTCGATGAAAATCAGCGCCGCTGAGGTCAAACTGCCGTCTTTCAGCTGCTCCTTGACATACTGCTCCAAAAACTCCCGGTTGTAGAGGCCCGTCAGTGCATCCCGATTGGCTTTCTCCCGCCAGCGGTCCAGCTCGCTGCGCCAGTTGGCCAGATTGATGAGCACACCGGACAGGAAGCCGGAGTCGCCGTCGTTGTGCAGAAACAGCTCCAGCCACTCATAGCGCCCCTGAGACATATAGAATCGCAGCGTGGTCTCCACCCAGATGTCCTCCCGGCGGCAGCGCTCCAGCACCCGGAAGAAATCCTCCCGGTCGCTGTCATGGATCAGCTCCGACTTGCGAAAAAACGCCGAGGCGGCTTGGAAATCGCATCGCCCCTCCATCACGGGTGAAAAGGCGGCGGAGAAGACCGCGCGGTCCCGCTTGGCATCATAAGAGAAGGCCACCAGACCGCTGTTGGGCTGCTCCTCCATGTGCAGCAGTTCCTCCGGCCCTTCCCGCTCCGAGGGAGCGGGCATTTTGTCCAGCGGCGGCATATATCGCAGCCGCCCCTCCTCAAATGCCGTGGTTTCAAACTCCTCCACCGGCATAGGCTTGAAGAAGAAAAAGCCCTGCACCAGATCACAGGCCGCCCGCCGCAGATACGCTACCTGTCCCGCATCATCGATTCCCTCTGCCACAGTACGGATGTGCAGCTGGGCCGCCAGCTTCAAAATGGCCTCCACGATCCGAAGGCCCCGCTGGCCGCTGCGCTTGTTCCAGAAGAAGCTCCGATCCAGCTTGATGGTATCCACTTCCAGATCATTGAGCAGTCCCAGAGAGGAAAAGCCGGCGCCGAAGTCATCCAGGGAGCACTGGAAGCCCAGGGCGTGCATCTCGTCGATGCAGGTCCTGACGCCCTTGGGATTTTCAAAGAGAATGGTCTCCGTCAGCTCGAACTCAATGAGGCTGGGGGAAACGTCATATTGCAGGCAGAGCTCCCGGTAATCCCGCAAAAAGGCGGGGCTCTCCAGATTCTGCCGGGAGAGGTTCACCGAAATGGCGGGCAGCTCCTTCCCCTCCTGCTTCCAGCGGGCCAGGATCCGGCAGATCTCCTCAAACACCAGCCGGTCCAGGCGGCAGATCTGACGGTACCGCTCTGCGGCAGGGATGAAGTCGGCCGGCGCCAGCAATCCCCGCTCCGGATGGTTCCAGCGGATGAGGGCCTCCGCCCCCACGATGCGCTGATCCGCCAGCCGGACCTTGGGCTGCAGATACACCACGAATTCGCCCTTGCGGACGGCGCCTTCCACCATCCCCATCAGGTCCTTCTCCTCCAGGAGCTTTTGCTGCAGCTCTTCGTCGTAGAAGCTGTAGCGGTAGCGCTGATCGCCCTTTTTCCGCTTCCTGGCCAGGTTGGCCTTCTCCTGCATATCCTGGATGGACTCGCCGTCCTCCTGAGGCGCGTAGATGCCGAAATACAGCTCCAGCACATAGGGATCCTTTTGCTGTGCGTTGAACTGGTTCACCTGCTGGAAGATCTGCTGAAGACGGCTGCAGATCCGGGCCTCGTCCCGCTCCTTGAGCAGGAAGTAGAACACATCTCCGCAGTCCCGGGCCAGGGGCTCCTCTTCATCCAACGCGGCACTGAGGATCCGATAGACATGCTGCAGCGTCCGGTTCCCCTGCTGCGTACCGAAAACCTTGTTGATGAATTTGAAGTCCTGGATGTCCATGGACACCAGCACGTATTCCCGGCGGTGCCGCTCCAGCAGATCCCCCGCCACCATGCAGAAGCGGGTGTCGTTCATGCCGCAGGTCAGCTGGTCGGAAAAGGTGATCCGCTCCAGCTCCCGCCGGCTGCGGCGGCTGCTCAGCGCCAGCAGCAGCAAGCTCAAAAACAGCACCAGGATCACGGCGCCTGTCAGGATCTGGTTTCCCAGGGAGATCCGGTCGATGCCATAGCTGATGATGTTTTCCGGAATGGCCGTGATCAGGCTCCACCCGGGATATTCCAGCGGCTCGTAATGCACCAGCAGAGACCCCGCCTGGGTCTCCGGCAGAGAGACCGTTCCCTCCGTCCCCTGGGCCACATCCGTCCGCATCCGGTCCAGCGCCTGCTGCGTCTCCGCCTGTCCGCCTGCTTTCCACAGGGCGGCCAGCGCTGCGCCGAAGCCGTTGTCCCGCGGCATCGCCACCACGCTTCCGTCCGCGTCGGTGACCAGAGACACGCCCGCACCGCCGAAGCTCTCCGTCTCCAGCAGCGCCTGCAGCATCCCTCCGCTCTTGATCCCAACCAGAATGGCCGGATCCCTGCCCTCCGGATCCTGAACACAGTACAGCAGCGTCTCCTGGCCGGGAACGGACAGCAGACACGCCCCCTCCGCCGTCATCTGCACCTGCGGATCGATCTCCGGATAGGTCTCCCGGACCCAGGACTCCGCCTCCCCGGCGGAGCGGAACAGCCGCAGCGCATCATAACCGGAAAAGACCTGCTTGCGCTCCAGGAAGGCCTCCGTCTCCGCTTCGGAAAACCGCACCGCGCTGTCCAGGATGACCTGCAGCGTGCGGATGGAACTCAGCAGCCGGCTGTCCAGGCTGGACGCCACCTGATCGGACACGTCTGTAAGATATGCGGTGGTATACCGCGTGGCAAAGCTGTGGATCTGCATGGAGTTGCAAAACAGCAGCACGGACACTGTCACCACCACCGCCAGCAGCAGTGCGAACATCGCGCGTATCTTTCGATTCGATTTTTGCGTCGGGTTCTTCATGCCATCATCCCTGCACGTTTCGTCGAATAATATCCTGTTTTGTCTCTCCGAGGCGGATCTTCCTCCAGAACATGCGGTCCGCGCGGACGCGACCACAAGATGCTGTGGGTGACCCGTCTCTTCCCTTTTCCCCCATAAAGTACGGAGTTTGGACAAAAAATGGCTATTTTTCATTATATCACCCACCTTTCAGAATAGCAAGCGAAATCCTGTAACAGATTCCATCCTATGCGCACACACTCCTGTCCGTCAGCAGCAGGAAACAAAAAGGAGGCGCCCCGCCGGGGCGCCTCCTTTTCCTGTATGTCGTGGATTTCCGCTGTTCGATCACTTCTTCAGGGTATCCACCCATTTGCTGTATTTTGCCACATTCGCCTGGGCGTCGGCAGCATCCTTGCCCTGGGTGAGGATGTACACCTTGATCTTGGGCTCGGTGCCGGAGGGACGGACAATGACCGAGGTTCCGTCGGCCATCTCGAAGCGCAGCACGTTGGAACCCCTGAGCTCCATTTCGCTCCGGGCACCGGTGGCGCTGTCCACCACGGAGCCGTCCTGATAGTCCTTCCACGCGGCCACCTGCACGCCGGAGAGCTCCTTGGGCGGATTCTCCCGCAGGGACTTCATCAGATTTGCCATATCCTTCAGGCCATCCAGGCCGGGCATGACCAGATTGCAGGTCTTTTCGGCGTAGTAGCCGTACTTCTCAAAAAGGGCGTCCAGGGCGTCGGCCAGAGTCATGCCCTGGGCCGCGTACCAGGCGGCCATCTCCGTGAGCATCAGGGAGGCGGTGACGGCGTCCTTGTCCCGGACATAGTCGCCGAACATATAGCCGTAGGACTCCTCGTAGGAGAAGATGACCTTCCCCTCGCCGGTGCTCTCCAGCTTGTCCTTCTTCTCCGCCAGGAACTTGAAGCCGGTGAAGGTGTCGAAGCTCTGCAGGCCGTTGACCTCGGCCACCTTCCGGGCCATCTCGGTGGTGACGATGGTCTTGAGCATCACCGGCTTTTCCGGCAGCTTGCCGGCCCGCTTCATGGCGCCGATAAGGTAATCCAGCATCAAAACGCCGGTCTGGTTGCCGGAGATGACCTTGAACTCACCGCTCTTGGTCTTGACCATGATGCCCACGCGGTCAGCGTCGGGATCGGAACCCAGGATGAAGTCGGCGCCCTCCTTCTTGGCGATCTCCACAGCCAGTGCAAAGCCCTCGGGGTTTTCCGGATTGGGAGACACCACGGTGGGGAAGTCGCCGTCGATGACCATCTGCTCGGGCACGCAGATCAGGTGCCGGATGCCCAGACGGCGCAGGGCCTCGGGGATCAGCTTGTGGCCGGTGCCGTGGAAGGGGGTGTAGACCAGTTTGAAGGTGTCGGCCACCTTGGTCACCGTCTCCCGGTCGTTGACCTGGGCCATGACATGGGAGAGGAACTTCTCATCGGTCTCCTCGCCCAGGATCTCGATGAGGCCCTGGGAGACCGCCTCGTCATAGGGCATGGTCTTGATGTCGCGGAAGATGTCGATCTCGCCCAGGCGGCGGGCAATGGCATCGGCGTGGTGGGGCGGCAGCTGGGCGCCGTCCTCCCAGTAGACCTTATAGCCGTTGTACTCCTTGGGGTTGTGGCTGGCAGTGACGTTGATGCCGGCCTGGCAATGATACTCCCGCACGGCAAAGCTCAGCTCAGGCGTGGGACGCAGGGACTCAAAGATCCGCACATGGATACCGTTGGCGGCGCACACCTCCGCCGCGGCCCGGGCAAACTCCATGGAGTGGTTCCGGCAGTCCATGCAGATGGCCACGCCCCGGCGCTTGCCCTCCTCGCCCTCGGCGGTGATGACATCGGCAAAGCCCTGGGTGGCCCAGCGGATCACATGGATGTTCATATTGTGCAATCCGGTATACATAGTGCCCCGCAGTCCGGCAGTTCCGAACTCCAGCGGCCCGTAAAACCGGGACTCGATCTCCTTGGGATCATTGCGGATCGCCTCCAGCTCTGCCCGCTCCGCGTCGGACAAAGCGGGGCTGGCCAGCCACTTTTCGTACTCTTTCATGAAATCCATAATGCTGCTCCTCCTCTGAAATCTTAAAAACGGCACCCGCCGTTACTTATGATATTTGGAACCGGCATTGATCTGATAGGCCCGGTAGATCTGCTCCAGCAGCATCACCCGCGCCAGGTGATGGGGAAAAGTCATGGGAGACATGGAAAGGCGCAGCGCCGCCGCTTTCTTCACGGAGGGATGCAGCCCGAAGGAGCTCCCCACCACGAAGACCACATGGCTCACGCCCCGGTCCGCCCACCCGGCCATCCGCCGGGCCAGCTCCGGACTGGAGCAGGTCTCCCCCTCCACGCACATGGCCACCAGGCACGCCCCCTGTGGGACCTTTGCCCGAATGCCCGCCGCCTCTTTTTCCAGAGCGGCTTCGATCTGGGCCGGAGACGGATCCTCCGGCAGCCGTTCCTCCGGCAGCTCGATAAGTTCCAGCCGGCAGAAGCGGGAAAGGCGCTTGCCGTACTCCCCGGCGGCCTCGATGTAGAACCGCTCCTTCAGCTTCCCCACACAGATGACGCTCACCCGCTGCATGATGCCCTCCTGCAAACCGTCAGCGGGGCGCTCAGGCTGTCCCGGGGCGCCACCGAGAGCCGGGGCGCCAGCTCCGCCGCGGAAAGCGCGGTCTCCACGGCGCGGAGCGCCATGGCGGGGGTATTGTTCTCCCGGCTCAGGTGGGCCAGCACGATCTCCGACGCGCCGGAGTCCGCCAGCGCCACGGCAAAGCGGGCAGCTTCCCCGTTGGACAGATGTCCCGCGTCTCCCAGGATACGCCGCTTGAGGGAAGCGGGATACGGCCCGCTGCAAAGGGTATCCGGGTCGTGGTTCGCCTCCAGCACCACCAGGTCGGCGCCCGGCAGGATCTCCGCAGCCTCTTCCGTGACATAGCCTGTATCCGTCAGCAGCCCCACGCTGCCGTCGACGGTGTCGATGCGGTAGCCGCAGCAGCCCGGTGCGTCGTGGGAGGTGGAGAAAGCGGTGACGGTACACTCCCCCACCGTGACGGGGCGGCTCAGGGCCACCGGCTCCAGCCGGTCCGCCGCAGCCTCCAGACGGTACTCCAGCTCCCGACAGGTCCGCTGCGTGGCCAGAAGGGGAAACGCGCTCCGCCGCAGCATGGTCCGCAGCCCTGCGATATGGTCGGTATGGGTATGGGTGATGAAAACGGCGTCCAGATCCTCCAAGGTCAGTCCCAGCTGCCCCAGCGCCGCCGTGATCCGGCGGCAGGAGATGCCGGCATCCATCAAAAGATGGGTCCCGTCACTAGAGAGCAGCAGCGCGTTCCCGGAGGACCCGCTGGCCAGTGTATGTACGGTGGTCAAAGATGATCCCTCATTCAATCGGAAAGTAAAACGTCCGCTCAAGAGAACGCCGACTAAGGGTCGCCATCCTCCTCAGCGGACGCAGTGCATATATGAGATGGCGCAGTTCAGCTGATCTGCGCCTTCAGTCCGTCGGTCTCCTCCGGCTCTTCCACGGAGCGGATGTCGGCACCCAGGGCCCGGAGCTTGTCCACGATGTCCTCATAGCCTCGCTCGATATACTGCACGCGGCTGATCTCGCTGCAGCCGTGCGCCGCCAGCGCGGCGATGACCATGGCGGCGCCGGCCCGCAGGTCGCAGGCCTGGATGGGCGCGCCGGTGAGATGGTCCACGCCCTCCACCACAGCGGTCTTGTCGTCCACCTGGATGTTGGCGCCCATGCGCTTGAGCTCATCCACATACTGATAGCGGTTGTTCCACACGCTCTCTGTCACCAGAGAGGTGCCCTCAGCCAGACACAGCACCGCTGTGATCTGGGGCTGCATATCCGTGGGGAAACCGGGATAGGGCAGTGTCTTGACGTTGGCCCGGTGGAGCTTGCCGGTACGGCGGACCAGGAGGGTATCCTCATGCTCCTCCACCTCCACGCCGCACTCCTGAAGCTTGGCAGTGATGCAGTCCATGTGCTTGGGGATGATATTCTTCACCAGCACCTGCCCGCCGGTGGCCGCCACTGCCGCCATATAGGTGCCCGCTTCGATCTGGTCCGGGATGATGGCATAGGAGCCGCCGGAGAGGCGGTCCACCCCCCGGATCTTGATGGTGTCGGTACCGGCGCCCCGGATGTTGGCGCCCATGGAGTTGAGGAAGTTGGCCAGGTCCACGATGTGGGGCTCCTTGGCGGCGTTTTCGATAACGGTGTTCCCCTCTGCCATGACGGCAGCCATCATGATATTCATGGTGGCGCCCACAGATACCACGTCCAGATAGATGTTGGCACCGCGCAGGCGCTTTCCCTCGGCGGAGGCGCGGATGAAGCCGCCCTCCACCACCACTTTGGCACCCAGCGTGGCAAATCCCTTGACATGCTGGTCGATGGGCCGGACACCGAAATTGCACCCGCCGGGCATGGCCACCTCAGCCTGGCCGAAGCGGCCCAGCAGAGCCCCGATGAGGTAATAGGAGGCGCGGATGCGCCGGGCCAGCTCATAGCTGGTCCGGGTGGAGTGGATATGACGGCAGTCGATCTCCACGGTGTGGCGGTTGATGGTGCGGATATTGGCGCCCAATTCCTCCAAGATCCGCAGGCACAGCGTCACATCGGAGATCTGGGGGATATTCTCAATGCGGCAGACTCCGTCCACCAGCAGCGCGGCGGGAATGATGGCCACAGCAGCGTTCTTGGCACCGCTGATCTCCACCTCGCCGAACAGGGGCTTTCCGCCCTGCACAATATATTTCGTCAAGTTTGAACCCTCTCTTCAAGGAACTCATATTTCTTCGGTAACCGGCACGCGTCCTGCAGACAGTTTGCCCCGCAGGCAGGCATTCATACCGCCGGCAGGCACCGCAGCAGGAGAAATTTGCTCCCTCTGTATTCCAAAAACACCCTGGATGCCTGCAAAAAACCAACAAATCTGTCTCAACTGCAGCGCAGACGCGCCCGTTATATGGGCATTATATCATGGCCGGACAGGAATTGCAAATCATTCCTGTCCGGCTTCCGGAAAAAGGTAAATCTCTGGCAGACCTGTCGATTTTCAGGGCGCCGTGACCGCGCCGGTGCTGCAGTTTACATAATATTCACCCGTATTGGTGGCGATCCGCCAGCAGGGCTGGAGGATCACAGCGGCGGTGGCGGAATTCTGCAGCATATAGCAAAGCTCCATTTCCGTGATGGAGGACACCACGGCGGCGCTTTCCCTCCGCACCCGCTGGAATGCAGTCAGAGCGGCAATGGCGGACAGGGGCTCCTGCTCCTCTGCAAGGAGCTCCATGCGCTCCGAGAGCAGCGTACCGCTGACAGCGGTCAGGCTCCCCTCCGAGAGGGTGAATCGGAGGGTACAGTTGAACACGCGCATGCCGTCCCGCAGGCATACAGCACTGCCGCTGCCCGTGCCGGCGCTGTCCAGCCGGAACTCCGGCTCGGCATAGCCGAAGGCGCGGCAGAAGCTGCGGCAGACCTCCACAGCATCTTCGGCAGCCAGTGTGCCGCTGGCCTCGAACTCCCCGCTGGCCCGGAACATGGCCGCGCCCCGGCCTCCTGTGTAGGTGGTAATGCCGCCGCCCTGGTCAGAGCTGGTCAGCGGACTGCCCAGCAGCGTGGACGCGGCCCTGCGCTCCAGCTCCTGGTCCCGGGCCACACTGAGGCTTTCAGGCGGCGTTTCATAGGAGATGATATCCGGGTCCAGCGTGACGCCGTCGGCTGCCAGAAGCGCCACCAGCTGCTCTTCAGCAGTAGCCCTGGCAGACCTGCTGGAGGCGCCGCGCATGGCCAGCGACACCAGCAGGAACCCATTCACCAGGACCAGGATCAAAATAATGATGTTTTTCAGGCGGTATCGCTCCATGCTTCCTCCTCATCCACGCTCACTCCGCCATCCAGCAGGCACTCACCAAAGAGGCTCCGCTGTCGGCATAGCTCACGGCCAGCTCGGCCCCCGGCGTCCGGGCGGCCACCGCCAGCGCCTGACGCAGCGGCAGCAGCAAAGAGGTGTCACTGGTGACGGTATAAGTGCGAAAACGCAGCGACATGGTGGACACGGCATTGCCGTCAAACAGCACCTCTGCGGCGCATCCGCCGTCGGTATACCGGATGGGGACGCCCCCCACCTGATAGCCGAAGCGCACCACCGTGGAACCGGCGCTTTGATAGACCTCCTGGAGATACAGCCCTGCATCTCCGGCATCTGTGAGCAGCCCTCCCACCAGGTTCCCGGCTGCCGTCACCGCCTGGGAGACGGTGAGCGTCCCATCCTCTGCATCCCCGGCGGTCAATGCGCTCTCGCCGCCGCTGAGATAAAGCGCGGTGCCATCGGGACGGATGCGCAGGGACCTCTCTCCGTCCACCACCACCTCCGTACCGCCGGAGTCCGTATAGCGGTAATTGGTACGGGGATTGAATTTCAGCGCAGCCAGGAGCGTGTCGCTATCCCCCAGGTCCTCCGACGCCTCCAGCACCGGAACCTCCGGCAGCGTGTCGGACAGCAGCAGCGACCACGGAGCCAGCGCCGCATACGCAGGGTCCAGCGCCGACCGGTCCATGGCGAACACCGCGTTGCCCAGCTCATACTGTCCCACCGCAGCCGCCAGGCTCTCCGCCGAGACGGCGGTCTCGCATACGCCGAAGCCCACGCCGTCGTCCCACAGGTAGAGCCGCACCCCCGTCTCCTCCTCCGCCACGATCAGCCGCCGGGCGGAGTGCTGGCCCTGGGCGGTGGTGCCGGTGAATTCCGCCAGAACGGACACCGGCAGCGGAGCCAGAAAGTCATAGTAGACCGACGTCCTGCCCAGCGCGGCCAGAAACGCCGCCTGGTCCACCGGGACATAGGACCGGGCCGAGCCCAGCGCCTCGCCCAGCAGATTGCCCAGCAGAAGGAACTCCTCGTCGGCGGTGGTCATCATGATGTCACCGTGGCGGCCGTAGGCCCCGGTGACAGCCACCCGCACCGGGGCGGTGAGCTGAAAAGCCTGCTGGCTCTGCCCGCCCGGGGCGGCCTCCTGGGGGGAGAGCAGCCCGCTGAGATACCGGGCACCGGCGGCGGAGCCCAGATTGTAGAGCTGGGTCTGCGCCATCAGGACCGCAGCGGAGAGCGCCAGCACGGTGATGACGATATTCTGCACAAAATCCCGGCGATGGCGCCGCTTTTCATCCATGGAGTCCTCCTTCCCCCGCAGGCCGCATCTCCTCAGCAGGCCGCGGGACGGCTCTGGGAGATGGGCAGCGTCATGCGGACGGTGGTGCCTGGGCCCTCATGGGGGGCCAGGGCGATGGTGCCGTGATGGCGCTGGACGATCTCCCGGGCGATGGAGAGGCCCAGGCCCGTGCCGCCGGACTCCCGGGAACGGGCCTTGTCCACCCGGTAGAACCGGTCGAAGATCCGCTCCCGGTCCTTTTCCGGAATGCCGATGCCGTCGTCGCACACGTCCATCCACACCGTATCCTCGGTGGACCCGGCAGTGATCCGGATGTGGCCTCCGTCCGGGGTGTATTTCACGGCGTTGCCGATGATGTTCATCATCACCTGCTCCAGCCGGCTGCGGTCCCCCACCACCAGCGGCAGGCTCTCCGGCGGGTCGTATACCAGCTGATGGCCCCGCTGGCGGGCGTTGAGGGCATTGGCCCGGACCACGCTCTCGATGGCCTCCCCGAAGGGGAAGCGGGAGAGCACCAGCTCCGCGTTGCCGGCATCCAGCCGGGAGAGGGTCAGCAGGTCCTGCACGATATGGGTCATCCGGTCCGTCTCCGTAATGATGATGTCCAGAAAGTTCTCCGCCGTCTCCAGGGGGATATCCCCCCGGGCGTCCCGCAGGGTCTCGGCATAGCTGCGGACATTGGTCAGCGGCGTGCGCAGCTCATGGGAGACGTTGGCCACGAACTCCTTGCGCCGCTCCTCGTTGCGGTGCTGCTCCGTCACATCGTGGAGCAGCACCAGCACACCGCCCCGCTCCCGGTCGGAGAAGGAGGCCAGATATACCTCCAGCGTCCGGTCTCCCACCGTCCGCTCCTCCTCCACATGGTCCGGCCGCTGCAGGGCCAGGATCTCCCCGAAGGGCCGCAGGTCCCCGAACAGCTCCTCGTAGGAGCACTCACCGCCGATCTCCCGCTGGAGCATGGTCTTGGCGGCGGGATTGCAGTGGATCAGCTTCCCCGTGTGGTCAAAGGCCACCACGCCGTCGGTCATGTGGAGGAACAGCGTGTCCAGCTTGTTGCGCTCGTTCTCCATGGCCGCCAGAGTGGACTGCAGCACGCCGGCCATCTCATTGAAGGTGCCGGTGAGGATGCCGATCTCGTCGGTGGATTCCACCGGCAGCGCGCTGCCGAAATCTCCCGCCGCCACCCGCTCGGCCCCTGCGGTGAGTTTCTCGATGGGACCCACCATGGTTTTGGAGAGCAGAAAGCTCAGCAGCACGGAGATCAAAAGGCCGATGATCAGGGCCTGCATGATGATGAAGAAAAGCTGGCTGTTGAGCTCGGAAATGGTGTCCTTATTGTCTACGATATAGATGATATAGGCGTTATCGCCTCCCAGCACCGGCACCGCCAGGTCCATGTAATCGGCGGTGATGTCGCTGCCGTCTCCCACCGTGGTCTCATCCCGCTGCAGCACGGCGTTGCGGGCGGTGAGCAGATTGGCGCTTTGCTCCCGGGGCAGCACAGAGGCATCCGCACTGCCGCCCAAATAGGAGCCGGTGATGCCGTCCAGCACGAAATAGTTGCGGGTGCGGTAGTCGATGCCCAGAGACGCGGCGTTGTTCTTCAGGATCTCTCCGATCAGCGCCGCGCCGTCTTCCTGCGCCGCTTCCTGGCGCAGCGAGGAGACAAATTCCTCCCGATCGGAGCCGAACACATCGTCCATCTGCTGATAAAAGGCATTGATATAGAAGCTGGAAACGCTGGTGGTAAGAAAGGCTCCCACCACCGCCATCAGCGATGTGATGAGCAGCAGAAGGATCAGCGTCAGCTTCATATGCAGGCTGCGGAACATGGACACACCTCCTCTGGGGCGCTGCCGAAGCGGTCAGACGCTGAAATAGTAGCCGGCTCCCCGGCGGGTGAGGATATAGACCGGCGCGGCAGGGTCTGTCTCGATCTTCTCCCGCAGCCGCCTCACCGTCACGTCCACGGTGCGCACGTCGTCGCCCACATAGCCATAGTTCCACACCTGCTCCATGAGGTCCACCCGGGAGTAGACCTTGTTGGGGTGGCTGGCCAGGAAAGTCAGCAGCTCATACTCCCGCTGGGTCAGGTCGATGGCCTTGCCCGCCCGGAACACCTGATGGCTGTCGGTGTTGATGGACAGATCCCCCGCCACGGGCATGGCGGAATCCGCCGCAGTGGACGCGGCGGCGGTCATGGCGGTGCGGCGGATGTTGGCACCCACCCGGGCCACCAGCTCCCGCATGGAGAAGGGCTTGGTGATATAGTCGTCCGCGCCGATCTCCAGACCCAGCACCTTGTCCGCCTCCTCCTCCCGTGCAGTGAGGATGATGACGGGCACATTGTCCCCCTCCTGCCGGAGGGCGCGGCAGACGTCGAACCCGTTCATCTTGGGCAGCATCACATCCAGCAAAATGAGATCCGGATGCTCCGAGCGGGCCTTTTCCAGTCCGTCGGCGCCGTCATAGGCCTCGCAGGTGGCATAGCCCTCCCGCTGAAGGTTGAAGCGCAGGATATCCACGATGTTTTTCTCGTCCTCGACGATCAGCACCAGCTTCTGCTTGTCCATATGCTCCCTCCCCGCTCACAGGTCCAGCTGGACCTTGGCCTTCAGCACGGCGGCCACCGTCTTGGCGTCCTCGATCTCACCGTTGAGACAGCGGTGGACCATCTCGTCAAAGGGGATCCGCTCCACATTCAGAAATTCATCCGGGTCCAGGCGCTGGCCCTCCATCCGCAGTCCCCTGGCCAAAAAGAGGTGCAGCACCTCGCTGTAGCAGCCCGGAGCCGGGATGATCCGGCCCAGGGGCAGAAAGGTCTCCGGCACCGCACCGGTCTCCTCCAACAGCTCCCGCAGCGCGCCGGAGGCCGGGTCCTCGCCCGGGTCCAGCTTGCCAGCCGGGATCTCCAGCAGGGTCCGGCCGAACACATACCGGTACTGGGTCACCGCCAGCACGTTGTTCCGCTCGTCCAGCGGCAGCACCGCCACGCCGTCCACATGCTCCACCACCTCACGGGCAGCGGTATGGCCGTTGGGCAGCAGCACCTGATCCGTGTGCACGCTGAACAGCGGGCCGCTGTACTGCTCCTTCCGGCTGAGCATCTTCTCCGTCAGATCTGTATAATTCATCCTGCTGACACTCCTCAATGTTTGGTTTGCCAACATCCGGGCAATCATTGTGATATTATATCACGCTGCGTCGGAAAAGCAAAGAGCGTTCTTTGCCGCCTTTCTCTTGAAGAACGCCCCGGGACATGGTATACTGAGACGGCGAAACCCCATTGGAAGCGAGGTGACCCCCACGGAGAAACGAGGGATCAAGATCGCGGCGCAGAACCGCAAGGCCTTCCACGACTACTTTGTGGAGGACAAATATGAGGCCGGCATCGAGCTTTTCGGCACCGAGGTCAAGGCCATCCGGGCCGGCACGCTGAACCTGAAGGACGCCTACTGCTCCGTCAAGAACGGGGAGCTGTTCGTCCATGGGATGCACATCTCCCCCTATGAAAAGGGCAACATCTTCAACCGGGATCCCGTCCGCACCCGGCGGCTCCTCATGCACAAGCGGGAGATCCGCAAGCTCCACGCCCTGGTCCAGCAGGACGGCTATACCTTGGTGCCCCTGTCCGTCTACTTCCGGGACGCCCGGGTAAAAGTGGAGATCGGCCTGTGCAAGGGCAAAAAGAACTACGACAAGCGGGATGCCGCCGCCCGCCGCGACGCCGGCCGGGAGATGGACCGGGCCATGAAAGAGAGGAACTACCGATGAGCCTTCTGCGTACCCGTACCCCCCGCGCCTTTCCGGAGATCCCCGACACGGAGATCCCGGAGCGGTTCGCCGTCCGCCAGGGCGGCACGCTGCTGGGCGTGGGGATCATCCTGGCGCTGGTCTTCGGCGGTGCCTGCCTCCAGGCCGCGGCGGAATCCGGCTTTCAGCGGCTGGACATGCTGGGCGCCTGCATCCTCTGCGTGCTGGCAGGCATCGTGGTGCTGGCCAAGTACAAAAACCACCGCCTGGAGGTGGACGGCGAGACCCTGCGGTACTCCGACCTCTTCGGCCGGAAAACCGTCTTTCAGGTCTCCGATATCGCCTCCGTCCGGCGGGACATCAGCGAGAACCCCAAGCTGCTGTCGGAAAACGGCCGGGTGCTGGCCCGGTGCGACCGATCCATGGCCGGGTTCCCCCTGCTCATCGCATATCTGAAAAAACACCGCGTCAGCGCGGATCTCATCTGAGAAAGGAAGTACGCATATGTCTTATCCCATCGCCACCATCACCATGGCCGACGGCCGCGTCATGACCGCCGAGCTCTATCCCGAAAAGGCCCCCAACACCGTCAACAACTTCATTTCCCTGGCCAACAAGGGCTTTTACGACGGCCTGATCTTCCACCGGGTCATCCCCGGCTTCATGATCCAGGGCGGCTGCCCCAACGGCAACGGCATGGGCGGCCCCGGCTATGAGATCAACGGCGAGTTCTCCGCCAACGGCTTCCGCCAGAACGACCTCAAGCACACCACCGGCGTGCTGTCCATGGCCCGTACCATGGCTCCCAACTCCGCCGGCAGCCAGTTCTTCATCATGGTGGCTCCCGCCCCCCATCTGGACGGCCAGTATGCCGCCTTCGGCCAGGTCACGGACGGCGCCGACATCGCCGTCGACATCTCCCGGGTGCCCCGGAACATGATGAACGACAAGCCCAAGCAGGACGTGGTGATCCAGTCCATCCGGGTGGATACCCAGGGCGTGGATTATCCCGCTCCCGAGACACACTGAACCGACGCTGAAAGGGGGCTTTCCGGATGAAAACCGCCATCATCACCGGCGCCTCCTCGGGCCTTGGCCGTGAGCTGGCGCGCCAGGCCGCGGCTGTCTTTCCGGAGGTGGAGTGCTTCTGGCTCATCGCCCGCCGCGCCCAGCGGCTGGAGGAGCTTGCGGAAGCGCTGCCCGGAAAGACCGTGGCCTGCCTGGGGCTGGACCTGTGCGACGCCATGAGCTTCATGGCCTATCAGGAAAAGCTCCGGGCGGAGCAGCCTGAGGTGGTGCTGCTCATCAACGCCGCCGGATGCGGCTACCTGGGCCGGGTGGGCGAGACGGACACCGCCTCCCAGACCCGGATGGTGGACCTGAATGTCCGGGCCGTCACCGCGGTGACGCATATGACCGTGCCGTATCTGGTCCCCGGTGCCCGGGTGCTGAACGTCTCCTCCATCGCCGCTTTCTGCCCGTGTCCCCGGATGACGGTATACTCCGCCACCAAGGCCTATGTCTCCGCCTTCTCCAGAGGGCTGGGAGAGGAGCTGCGCAGCCGGGGCGTGCGGGTGACGGCGGTGTGTCCCGGCCCTATGCAGACGGAATTCCTGGAGGTGGGCGGCATCACCGGCAACTCCCGGACCTTCGAGCTGCTGCCCTACTGCGATCAGGTCCGGGTGGCAGCCGGGGCGTTGCGGGCAGCCCGGGCGGGCCGCGCCGTCTATACGCCGACGCTGTTCTACAAATTTTACCGGCTGCTGGCCAAGGCGGCCCCTGCCGGACTGATGATGAAATTCACCAAGACGTAAAAATGTCACGGAATCGTAACACACTTCCAGGCGGAAGTGTGTTATGATCTCCTATAGCGATCCGCCTGTGCGCGGCCCAGATCCGGGGATGTACCGGTTTCGACGGGGGTGTGGAGGCGGGATCAGCGGGCGGCGGCGCCTGACCGCCATAAAACGGGCAATTTATAAATCAAATAACAACAACACTGTTGCTGTTGCTGCCTAATTAATGGCAGCCGTCCGACCCGGAAGGACCGCGAGCCGGGGAGGGCGTCGTTTAGCGGTAAATGTGAGCGCAGTAAGCTTTGCCTGCACCACACATCATGAAGCTCACCTGATCCGGCGGCGTGTCGGTTTGCCGACGGGGATGGGAACGGGGAGCGCAAGGCTCCCGGAATAACCGACTGCGCCCGGAGAAAATCCCGTTTAAGCGCTTTCGGACGCGGGTTCAACTCCCGCCATCTCCACCAAAGCCAGAGGCCTTGCAATGCAAGGCCTCTGGCTTTTTTCACGGCCGCAGGAGATCCGTGGATCGTACAGGCTGCATTTGGGCTTCTGCCCCCAATCGAAGAATCCAAGAAAATGCCACGTACAGCCAGTCATCGCCGCCTGTTTCCGGCAAGCTGCCGCACATTTCCTGGAAAAACCACCGCACATTCGGAAAAACCCACAATTACGAAGCTGCTTTTTTGTATGGTATGATCGCCCTGCTCTGAAATTTTAGAAATCAATCGGAAAGGAATGGACCCGATGCCTCAAAACAAGCGCGAAAGCCTGATCTATACTGTCATGATGTGCTTTTTCATGGTGCTCTGGATGAGCATCTACAACGTCGCCCTGCAATACGGCACTTTGAATCTGGAGGTGGTGGCCGCCGGATGGCTTGGCTTCCCCTTTGCCTATGTGTTCGGCATGTGCTGCGACTGGTTCGTGGCCTCGAAAATCGCCAAGGGGGTGGCATTCCGCTATCTTCTCAAACCCCAGGACCCGGTCTGGAAAAAGATCCTCTGTATCTCCGGCGGAATGGTGCTGTGCATGGTGGTCCTCATGTCCTTCTACGGCGCCTGTGAGATGGCCGTTCACACCGGCAGCTGGAGCGCAGTGCCGGCAGCTTGGCTTTCCAATATTCCCCGCAACCTGATCATGGCACTGCCGGTCCAGTTCCTCATTGCCGGCCCCCTGGTGCGCCGCGTCTTCCGCAGCGCCTTCCCGGTGGGCACTGTTCTGGCCTAAGCTTCCGGTCCTGCAGCTCCACCGCTGATTTTCCAAAAAAACTGTTGACAAGCCACGCGCTCTCTGCTATAATCCTTTTTGTTCCGCAGCGGAACAAACTGTTTGGGGGTATAGCTCAGCTGGGAGAGCGCTTGACTGGCAGTCAAGAGGTCAGCGGTTCGATCCCGCTTATCTCCACCAAAAAGCACCTGCTTGAAGCAGGTGCTTTTCTTTTTTGCAGGGAGGCGGCCCCCAAGGCCGCCTCCCTGCCGTACGTTTTCAGGTCGCCGCGAACATAGGCGTGGAGAGATAGCGTCCGCCGTCGTCCGGCAGCAGCGCCACGATCACTTTGCCCCGGTTCTCCGGCCGCAGGGCCAGTTGGGCTGCGGCCCACACCGCCGCGCCGGAGGTGATGCCCACCAGGATGCCCTCCCGGCGGGCCAGCTCCCGGCCCGTGGCGTAGGCGTCCTCCTCCGTCACCGGGAGGATCTCATCCACCACGCTGCGGTCCAGATTTCCGGGGACGAAGTTGGCGCCGATGCCCTGGAGCCCATGGGGTCCGGCATGGCCCTGGGTCAGCAACGGCGAGGAGGCGGGCTCCACGCCCACCACCCGGACGGCGGCGTTCTGCGCCTTCAGATAGCGCCCCACACCGCTGACGGTGCCGCCGGTGCCGATGCCTGCCACGAAAATGTCCACCTGCCCGTCGGTATCCGTCCAGATCTCCGGACCGGTGGTGCAGGCGTGAGCCTCGGGGTTGGCGGGATTTTCAAACTGCCCCGCCACGATGCTGCCGGGGATCTCCCGCTGCAGCGCCTCCGCCTTCTCCACAGCGCCCGCCATGCCCTGCGCCCCCGGCGTCAGCACGATCTCGGCGCCGTAGGCGGCGATGAGGCTGCGCCGCTCCACGCTCATGGTATCCGGCATGGTGAGGATCACCTGGTAACCGCAGGCGGCGCCCACCGCCGCAAGGCCGATGCCGGTATTGCCGGAAGTGGGCTCGATGATGGTGCCGCCGGACCGGAGCCGCCCCTCCGCCTCCGCCCGGGCGATCATCTGGGCCGCTACCCGGTCCTTGGCGCTGCCGGCGGGGTTGGTCCGCTCCAGCTTGGCCAGGAGCCGGGCCTCCAGTCCGTGGGCCCGGGCATAGCGCCCCAGCTCCAAAAGCGGCGTATGTCCAATGAGGTCCCGCACATCATGCGCGATCTTCATATCCTGTCTCCTCCTTGTCTGCTTCCTTGATACGCCCTATCATACACTGCTTTTTCTCCCGGCGCAATGGAAAAACGGACCGGTCTCCCGGTCCGTTTTTTTCGTGCTCTGCGCCTCACACCGCGATCTCGAACTCCACGCTGCCCGCAGCACCTGCCGCGATGGCATACCGGGGGAACACCACCACGGGGTTGCCCGCCTCGTTGAGATAGAAATCCGTATCCTGATCCACGGTGGTGAATCCGCCTTCTTCAGCGCTGAAGAACAGATCCTTGTCCGCAGAGGCCTGGATCTGGGCCTGGATGCTCTCGTTGCAGAGCGCGACCCAATCGGCCCCCAACACATCCTCCAGAGTGATCTCCCGGCCGGCGGCCAGGTCCAGGTTATAATAAGCCGTTTCCTGATAGGCCGAGGCGATGGAAACGTAGCTCTCCACCACGAAGGAGACTGTGGTGTCCGTCTGGCTCTTGATGTCATAGGTGACGCTGACGGTGTTGTCCTTTTCCTCCCACTGCTCCAGCGTACCGCCGGTAGCCAGGAACGCCTCCTTGTAATCCTGCACGATCTGTTCGCCTTCGGCGACCTTCTCTTCCACGATGGCGTCGATCTCCTGGGTGATCCGGTCTGCAAAGTCGCTGCCGGTGACGGAGGGCTGCTCCACCTCCACCGTGCGGTCGCCGTCGCTGTCGGTAAAATCCCGCACCGTCAGCACCTGGAACAACCCGCCCAGCACCGGCACATCCGCCGCAGCCGCAGCCACCGTGGGGCTGACGTTCAGCACGCCCACCGTCAGTACGAAGCAGGCAGCAGCGGCAGTGATCCCGCGGTACCAGGCCCGACGGGCGCTGCGGCGGGCGCGGCCCTGGCGAATTCCCGCCTGGACCCGTGCCTCCAGCTCCGGGGGGATCTCCATCTGTTCATAGACTGCTCTGGCTTTTTCAAATTCGTTCATCATGATTCTGCTCCTTCCATGGATATCCGCAGTTTTCGCAGGCCCGTGTACAGCCGCGTCTTGACCGTGCTGAGGTTCCAGCCGGTGACCGTGCTGATCTCCTTCAACGAAAGGTCCTCATAAAAACGCAGCTTCACCACCAGTCCCACCTCTGCCGGCAGGGCATCCACCCGTCGGGCAAGGCTCTCGTCCGGCGGCAGCGGATCTTCGTAGCTGCCGGCGTCCAGCGATTCCGGCGGCACCAGGACCACCGGCTTCCTCCGGCGCAGCTGGTCTGTACACACGTGGACCAAAATCCGGTAGAACCAGGTGCGCATGGCCTCCGGCGACTGCAGGCTATCATATTTCTCCAGTGCCTTGCAGACAGCGGTCTGTACCGCGTCCAAGGCATCTTCCCTGTTTTGGAGATAGCTGTACGCCAGGCGGTAGAACCGCGCCTGATCCTCCACCAGGAACGCTGTCAGAACATCTTCTCTTACATGCGTCATGTATGATCGGGTCCTTTCTGTTGGTTTCCGTGAATACAGACGAAGCAGGGGCAGAAAAAGTTTGGAGGGAGCGAAAAAAATCCGCAGGCGGGTCTCCGCCTGCGGATCTGCTCTTGTTCACTCGTAACGCAGGGCGTCAATGGGATTGAGCTTGGCGGCCTTATTGGCCGGGAGATACCCGAAGAGCACCCCGATGCCCACGCTGACGCCGAAGCTCACCGCCACGGCTCCCACCGTGGGGACGGCGCTGAACACGGCCCCGTTCATCTGGGAGGAGAGATATCCCCCCACCAGAGTCCCCACCAGTGTGGCCAGACCGCAGCCGAAGAGGATGCCCAGCACACCGCCGATGGCGGAGGTGGTCCCGGCCTCGATGATGAATTGGCGGCGGATGTCCCGGCGCTTGGCCCCCAGAGACTTGCGGATGCCAATCTCCCGGGTGCGCTCCGTCACGGACACCAACATGATGTTCATGATGCCGATGCCGCCCACCAGCAGCGATATGGCGGCGATGGCCACCAGCACCAGCATGGCCGCGCCCATCATGGCGTTGATCATGCCCACCTGCTCCGCCATGGTCATGGTATAGTAGGCGTCCTCGCTTTGGAAGAAATCATAGAGCGCGCCGTCGATGACCTCCTTGGCAGCCGCCGCCGTGTCCCGGGTGGTGCTGGTGAAGAGGTACATGCTGACGTTCCGGCTGCCGGTGATGCGCAGGGCGTTTTCATACGGAATATAGACCTGATCGTCCCGGCCGCCCTCGGTAAGGGTATCGCTGCTCTGCCGCAGTACCCCCACCACCGTGTAGGGCACGCCGCCGATCTTCAGCTCCTGTCCCAGGGCATCGCCCCCAAAGGCATCCTGGGCCAGATATGCGCCGATGACGCACACGTTCTGCGCCCGGTCCACATCCACATACTGGAGGAACCGCCCCTCCGCCAGCGTCTCGCCGTCCAGCGTGGCATGGGTCTCCTGGCGGTACATGATCTCGCTGACGCCGTAAATGCTGGTGCGCTCATAGAGCGTATCCCCATGACGGAGCGGAGCCGTGGTCATGAGATAGGGAGAGACACCGGAGAGGACGTCCGGATGGGCTTCCACCAGATCGTACATGTCGTCGGGGTCCAGGTTCATGGTGGTGCCGTCGCCCCGGCCGTAGATATAGCTCTGGATCAGGTTCACGCCCATGCTCTCCACCTGCTGGTCCACCATCCGCTGCAGACCGTTGCCCAGAGAGAGGATCACGATCACCGCGCCCACGCCGATGATGATGCCCAGCATGGTGAGGAAGGCCCGCATCTTGCTGGTACGCAGGGACTTGAGAGCCAGCTTGAAGGATTGGCTGAAATTCATGCCTCCGCCTCCTCTTCCTCCGCCCGGACCACAGCCTTGGGGTCCGCGGCGTCGCCGTCATAGATGATCCGGCCGTCCTGCAGCCGGACGATGCGCCGGGCCTTCCGGGCGATGGCATTGTCGTGGGTGATGAGGACCACGGTGTCCCCCTCCCGGTTGAGCTTCTGCAGAAAGCCCAGCACCTCTCGGCCCGTCCGGGAGTCCAGGGCGCCGGTGGGCTCGTCGGCCAGGATCACCGACGGCTTTCCCGCCAGGGCCCGAGCGATGGACACCCGCTGCTGCTGGCCGCCGGAGAGCTGGCTGGGGAGATTCCGGCGCTTGTCGGCAAGACCCACCCGGTCCAGGGCCTCCACCGCCCGGCTGCGGCGCTCCGAGGCGGAGACGCCGGCGTAGAGCAGCGGCAGCTCCACATTCTCCAGCACCGTCAGCTTGGGGATCAGGTTGTACTGCTGGAACACGAACCCCAGCATCCGGTTGCGGATCTCCGCCTGCTGGTCGTCACCCATGGTGGACACGTCCACCCCGCCCAGATGATAGGTCCCGGAGGTAGGCACATCCAGACAGCCGATGATATTCATGGCGGTGGACTTTCCGGATCCGGAGGAGCCCACCACCGCCACGAACTCTCCCGTATCGATGGTTAGGCTCACGCCGTCCAGGGCGTGGACCGCCTCGTCTCCCATCTGGTAGATCTTGTAGATATCCCGGAGTTCAATGAGATGCGTCACAGGGATCAGCCTCCCATCCCGGCTCCCGCCGCCAGGTCGGGCACCAGTACGGTCTCGCCCTCCTCCAGGCCGGCGGTGATCTCGATGTACTGCTCGTCGTTGCGGCCCAGAGTCACCTGGCGGCTCTCCAGCAGCGCGGGATCCGCCACGGCAGCGCCATCCGGCGTCATGGCGCCGGGGCCGGGCACCAGCACCGTGTTCCCCCGCTCCACTGCGTCCACCGGCACGCACAGCACGTCTGCCGCCGTGTCGCCCACGATGTCGGCGGCGACGTTCATGCCGGGCCGCAGATCGCCGTAATCATCCAGCCGGATGGTGACGGGATAGGTGGTGAAGCCGCCGGTGGTGGTACCGCTGATGCTGACCCGCTCCACCGTGCCGGTGAACATCTGCCCCGGCAGGGCGTCGGCGGTGATCTCCACCGTCTGACCGGGCTGGATCTTGCCGATGTCCAGCTCACTGACGTTCATCTCCATTTTCAGGCAGCTGAGGTCGTAGATCACCGCCAGAGAGCCGGAGGATGCACCGTCCACCTTGTCCCCGGCCTTGAAATTCTTTTCAATCACCGTGCCGGAGATGGGTGAACGGATGGTATAGTCGTCCAGGGTCCCGGCGGCGCTGCCGGCGGAGAGCTGGGCGGACTCCATGCTCAGCCGGGCTGTCTCCAACTGGGTGCGGTTGGCATCGGACTCCACGGTGCACAGCGTCTCCCCCTTGGCCACCTGGGCGCCCACCAGCTTGGTAAAACCCGTCACCGTGCCGCTGCCGGCGGCATACACCGTGGCGGAGGCGGGCATGGACATGTAGGCGTTGCCGTAGCTGGTATAGCTGCCGATGACGGCGGAGGCGGTGTAGGAGTCGGAGAGGATGCCGGGATTGGATAACTTCACCCGGACGGTACAGACCTCCTTGCCGTTGCTGGTGATGGTGGTGTCCTCCCCCACGGAGACCACGGTCCCCTGCACCGGCCCGTCGAAACTGCCCACGAACACCGTGGCGCTCTGGCCGATGTAGAACTGATCCGGGGAGACGTAGGTGAACATGAAGTCGATGGTCAGGTCCGTACTGGTGACGATCTTGGCGATGGGCTCCCCGGCCGTGACATTGTCGCCGTCATGAACATAGACCTCATTGAGGATGCCTGCGATAGAGGCGGTGGGATACAGCGCCGCCTGGGCCTGCTGATAGCTCAGCCGGGCCTGCTCCACGCTGATCTGCGCCCGACTGACAGAGCTGGCCGCGTCGCTGCTGTCCATGGTGTAGAGCAGCGTCCCCTCCTCCACCAGATCGCCCTCCTCAAAGGGGGCGGACTGGAGCTCGCCGGAGAGCAGGGTGGTCACCTGATAGGAATCCGCCGGCTCCAGCGTGGCAGTGCCGGAGACACGGACCGTCAGATCCCGGCGCGTCACCTGCTCGGCCCGGTAAAAGCTGCTCACAGGCACGCTCCCGCCGCCGCGCAGCAGATTCCACGCTCCCAGCAGCACGACCGCCGCCAGCACCAATGCCAATACCCGCCGCCCCCGCTTCTTCAGCCGGGGGAGGCGCTTCTTTTTCGTCTGCTCCGCCGGAAGGGCGGAGACTTCCTGCTTCTCTTCCATCTGTGCTTCCATACGCTCGTCTCCTTAATCCGTGGTTTTTGCGGCCATGCCGCGTTTGAGGATCTCCAGAAGGTTTTCCAGGCGCTCCCGGGCATCGGGAGCGCCTCCGGCCTGCAGGCCGGCGTACAGCGCCGGCACCGCCACGCTCAGCAGCAATCCCAGCATATCCCCCAGATCCCGGTCCCGGCGCAGATCCAGCAGCTCCGGCCGCACCAGCTCCCGCAGCCGCGCAAGCACCGCGCCGGAGTCCACCATCTCCAGCAGCACGTTTTTCTGCATGCCGCTGTTGCGGCTGACGATGGCCGCCATGGCGCCCATGCCGCCCAGGTCCCGCTGCTCCCGGTGCTCCACGATGTAGTCGTACAGGTACAGCACCGCCGCGAACATGTCGCCGCCCTCCCGCAGCAGCGCCTCCTCCAGCACCATGGTCAGCTGATCCATGTATCCCTGCAGCAGATACCGGAACAGATCCTCCTTGTCCTGGAAGTACATATAGAAGCTGCCCCGGGGCACGCCGGCCTCCTGGATGATCTGATTGATGGACGCGTCGTTGTAGGCCCGGGAGGCGAATTCCCGGGAGGCGGCGTTGAGCAGCCGCTCCTGCTTTTCCGCAGGCAGATTGGTGAAGGTGGTGGTGGGCATGATGCGCTCCCCTCTTTCTCTCTATTACGAAATGGCGCCGCCCGTTTCTTCATCCGGTCCGGACCATACACCCTCCACCTGCTGGAAGGTCAAGCTCTTTTTCAAAAGCGGCGCAAAAACATATACGACAACCTGTCAGGTATGATACCTGACAGGTTGTCGTATTGCAAGTACCCTGTTGGGTTTTTTACAGTTTCTTCACAATCTATGCAGCCAGCCGGCTCTCTCCGGTGGCGTAGTCGATCTCGATGCCGGGCTGGACATTGTAGACGAACACGTTGAAGCACACGCCCTCCCCGCCGTCCTCCACGGACAGCGCCTCCATCTGCACGCCCCGGGCCACCAGATCCGTGCCCTCGTACACCGGCGTCACCCGGTAGCGGACGTGCTGGTCCGTCTCCTGGATGTAGTCCGCCACCAGGTTCTCAAAGGGCAGCATCCCCTCCACGTTCATGTAGCGGGTGCCGGTGATGAGGTTTTGTTCGTTGGCGTTCTCCCCGGTGAGCTGGTAGCCGATGAGGTGGCAGCGGTTGTAGAGATAGCCGCCGTCCACGATGTCGTACTTCACGGACTGCCAGCCGCTGGGCTTGATCTGGCTGATATCCCCCCGGTCCTCCGTTGGCATCAGCTCCCGGCCGATATTGGCGTAGGCGGTGCCGCAGCGGCCCAGCAGATCCAGGGGACTGTACACCTCAAAGGGGTCCGGGGACAGTTCGTCGGCGGAAAAGTCCGGAACGTTGCCGTTGATGGCCACGTAGGGCGCACCGCTGTACGGCGGCACCTCTTCCAACGAGATGGCCGTCTCCTGCTGGTACCAGTGCAGCAGCAGCACCGCCGCCACCGTCAGCAGCGTCACTGCCACGCTCCAGCCGGAGCGGCGCTTTTTTTTACGTTTTGCCATGATCTGCTCCTCTCACATAGCGCTCCCGGGTGATGGCCTTGTGGGAATGACCGGGAAATTCCGTCCGCTCCGCCAGGGAAAAGCCTGCCGCGGCGGGGTCCCACGCAAGATGCACATCCGCCGGATAGGCCCGGTTCCAGCGGTAGAGCACCACCGCCTCCGCCCGGTCCAGCACCCCCGCCGGGGGCCGGTCCTCAAAAAAGCAGACCTCGCCCACGCCGGCCTTCTCCCAGAAGTCCGGCGCCGTCCGGACCCGGATCTCTCCGGGAAACAGCGCCCCGGAATCCGGCGACATCCACAGGGGACCGTCTCCGCACAGCTCCAGCAGGTCCGCCAGCTGTACCCGGTCCCGGCTCAGCCGCCGGCCGTTGAAGCGCAGTCCGCCCCGGTCGTCCACGCACAGCGCGGCGATCATATCCATCTCCCCTTCCGCAGCATTTTCAAACACATGTTTCAGTGGGACATGATACCACGTTCCGCGCCGGTTTGCAAGGGACGCATAAACCGCGGCTTTCGGGAAACACTTTGGAAAACGTCCCAAGGAGGGTCAAGCCTATGTCTGCACGCCGCGCCGCATTGCTGGCGCTTCCCTGCCTGCTGCTGGCAGGCGTCCTCTATTATCGCGCCCAGCCCCTGCCTGCCGCCGCTCCGGCAGTGATCCCCGTCTCCGGAGACTGGGGCCTCTCCTTCCCCACTGAGGGGGAATCCCCCGTGGGCAACGCCACCGCGGAGGAGCTGGCCCGGTACGATGCCTGGTACCTGGGGGACACGGAGAAGCCCGTCATCTATCTCACCTTTGACTGCGGCTACGAAAACGGCTATACCGAGCCCATCCTGGACGCCCTGGCCAAGCATAACGCCCCCGCCGCCTTCTTCGTGGTGGGCAACATGATCGAATCCGCTCCGGACATCGTCCGCCGCATGGCGGAGGAGGGACACATCGTGGGCAACCACACCTACCACCACCCGGACATGTCCGCCATTGCCGATGAGGCCTCCTTCCGGGAGGAGCTGGAGTCCCTGGAGGCCCTCTACCGGGAGACCACCGGAGAGGAGATGTCCCATTTCTACCGCCCGCCCCAGGGCAAGTACAGTGAGGAGAACCTCCGCATGGCCCAGTCCCTGGGCTATCAGACGGTGTTCTGGAGCCTCGCCTATGTGGACTGGTACGTGGACAACCAGCCCACAGCGGAGCAGGCCTTCTCCAAGCTGCTGCCCCGGATCCACGACGGCGCCATCGTCCTGCTTCATTCCACCTCGAAAACCAACGCGGAGATCCTGGACGAGCTCCTGACCCGCTGGGAGGAGATGGGCTTCACCTTCGCCTCTCTGGAAGATCTCCCAAAAGCGTGAGCCGGACAGCGCTCCCTTCCGGCAAAAAGCAGCCGGGCCGCGTGATGCGCGGCCCGGCTGCTTGCAGGCGATTTACTCTGCCAGTTCAAAGGCGTCCCGGACGAAGCTGTCCACTTCCTCCAGGGTATCGAAGCAGGCGATGGCCACCTGGTTGCCCATGGTGCCCGCCAGAGCGTCCGGCATCCGGGTGAAGAGCCGGGCGTGGGTCCCGCACTCCAGCTGCAGCTGGGGAAGCGTACGTACATAGTGGTTCTCGTCCCGGCGTCCGGCGTAGACGCAGTAGCTGTGGGGGCCCTCATAGCTGTGGCGCAGCTCGTCGAAGGCCACCATGTCCGCCCAGATCTGATAGACGTCCACGCTCTGGCCGAAATTCAGCATGTCCGGCGTGTAGCCGCCGGCGGGGCGCATGTTCACCTCCAGGCCCACGATGTCGCCCTTGACGCCCAGGCCCGGCTTGTTCTCCGTCAGTCGGAAAAACTCCAAGTGGAAGAACCGGCTGAACACGCCAAAGGACGCCAGCACCGCCCGTCCTGCCTTCTCCACGTCGGCGGGGACCTCCTTGTCCACATAGTAGTAAGTGGGCACGCCCTCGTTCACCATGTCCATGATGGAGTTGCGGGTGATATGGCTGGCGGCAAAGAGGACCTCGCCCTTGGAGTTGCACACGCCGTCATAGGTGGTGACCACACCGGGAACGAACTCCTCCATGAGATACGGCACCGGCGGCGGGTCCTGGAAGAACGCCTCCAGGTCCTCGTCGGACTTCAGCTTCCAGGTGGCGATGGCGCCCACGCCGTTGTCCGGCTTGACGATGATAGGATAGCCTACCTCATGGGCGAAGGCCAGCCCCGCCTCCCGGTCCGTCACCGGGGCGCAGCGGGCGCAGGGGACCCCCGCCTTGTGGTAATAGGCCTTCATGGCCTGCTTGCTCTTGATGCGTTCGATCTCGTCGGACTTGAGGCCGGTGGTGATGTTGAAGTCCGTGCGCAGCGCGGCGTCCAGCTCCAGCCAATACTCATTGTTGCTCTCCACCCAGTCGATCTTGCCGTACTGGCCGGTGAAATAGCCCAGGGCCCGCAGCACCTGGTCGTAGTCCTCCAGGCTGTCCACCCGGTAGTACTCCGACAGCGCCCGCTTCAGGTCCGGATGCAGCTCATCGTAGGACGCGTCGCCCACACCCAGCACGTTGACGCCGTTTTCCCGCAGGCGGATGCAGAACCAGCGGTATGCCTCCGGAAAGTTAGGAGAAATAAAGACAAAATTCATATCCGCGCCACCCCTCTTAAAATTTAACACTTTATAGCACTGAATTATACCCTTCTTTTTGGCAGAATGCAAGAAAAATCCCAGGGATTCCCTTCTCTCTTTCGTTTTTCTTGCCCCCGGCCTGTATTTATGGTAGGATGGGAGGGCAAAAAGGAGGAGAGGTCATGCACACAGAATACCACAAGGAATTCAGCCAGCATCTGGGCCGTGACATGGAATTCAAGGTGTACGGCCACGGCGGCAAACCGGTGATGGTGTTTCCCTGCCAGAACGGACGCTTTTTCGACTGGGAGGGCTTCGGCATGCTGGAGACGCTGGGCGACTATCTGGAAAGCGGCCGCCTGCAGCTGTTTACTGCGGATACCATCGACGCCGAGACCGTCTCGCTCATCGGCGGCAATCCCTATGACCGGATCCGCCGCCACGAGGCCTGGGTCCGTTATCTCACCGACGAGCTGACCCCCCGCATCCGGGAGATCAACGGCACCGGGCAGAAGATGCTCTCCACGGGCTTTTCCATGGGGGCCTACCACGCCGGCAATCTCTTTTTCCGCCGGCCGGACCTCTTTGACAGCGTCATCGCTCTCTCCGGCGTCTATGACACCCACGACATGTACGGCGGCTATATGGACGAGGTGGTGTATATCAATGATCCCTGCGCCAGCCTTTCCGGCATGCCGGCGGACCATCCCTACATGGACCTGTTCCGCCGCAGCGTCATGATCTTCTGCGTGGGACAGGGCGCCTGGGAAGGCCCGCTGCTGGCGGGCACCCGCCGTCTGGACGGGGTGCTGCGCAGCAAGGGCATCCCCGCCTGGGTGGACTACTGGGGACTGGACGTGAACCACGACTGGCCCTGGTGGAAAAAGCAGATCCGCTACTTCCTGCCCCACGTACTGGGGGAGGCGTAAGCCCTTTCGGTCCGTCCGGGACCCTTTCGGTCCGTCCGGGACCCTGCCGGGTCCCGGACGGACCTTTCCCCGCCTGCGGGGCGGGAGAACGTTTTGGAATTCTGGAGGCACTATGATCGCGCTGATTGAATCTGTGTACCGCCTGCTGTGGGGCGACCTCATCACGCTGCCCCTGCCCGGCGGCAGCTCCCTGGGTCTTTCCCTGATGGTGCTGATGCTGATCCCCGCGGGGATCTACTTCACCATCCGCACCCGCTTCCTGCCGGTGCGCCTCTTCCCGGAAATGCTGCGGGTCACCGTGGAGCGGCGCCACGCCCGGGAGGGCGGGGCATTGTCCTCTGTCCAGGCGCTGGTGGTCTCCACCGCCACCCGGGTGGGCATGGGCAACCTGGTGGGCGTGGTGGCGGCCATCTCCGCCGGCGGCGCCGGCGCGGTGTTCTGGATGTGGGTCACCGCCCTCATCGGCTCCTCCACCGCCTTCGTGGAGGCCACCCTGGCCCAGCTCCACAAGGAGCCGGACCCCCTCTACGGCGGCTACCGGGGCGGGCCCGCCTATTTCATCCACCACTTCTTCACCCGCCGCAAGTCTCGCCGGTGGACGCCGGTGGCGGTGCTCTTCGCCCTCTCGGGCCTCATCTGCTGGTGCGGTATCAGCCAGGTCATCGGCAACTCCGTCTCCTCCGCCTTCTACAACGCCTTCTCCATCCCGCCGCTGTACACCACCGCGATCCTGGTGGTCATCGCGGCGGTGATCGTGCTGCGGCGCAACGCCACGGTGAAGGTGCTGGATATTTTGGTGCCCATCATGGCGGGCTGCTACTTCTTCCTCACCGTGTTTTTGATCCTGAAGAACTTCGGGCAGCTGCCCGCCGTGTTCGCCCGGATCTTTCAGGAGGCCTTCGGCCTGCGGCAGGCGGTGGCGGGCGGCTTCGGCGCGGTGCTGATGAACGGCGTGAAGCGGGGCCTTTTCTCCAATGAGGCCGGCTCCGGCTCCGCCCCCTGCGCCGCCGCAGCAGCGGAAACGGACCACCCCGCCAAGGTGGGCCTCCTGCAGGCCCTGGGCGTGTTCATCGACACCATCGTCATCTGCAGCTGCACAGCCATGATCATGCTGCTGGCCCCCGCCGAGGTGGTGGACGGCCTCTCCGGCATGGATCTGCTCCAGGCGGCCATGGACTTCCACCTGGGCCGCTTCGGCGTGATCTTCATCGCCGTGACGCTGTGGCTGTTCAGCTTTTCCACCTTCATCGGCATCCTGTTCTACGCCCGGTCCAACGTGGCCTATCTCTTCGGAGACCGCTGGCTCCCCCAAACCCTCTACAAGCTGCTGGATCTGGTGATGCTGTTCGTGGGCGGTCTTGCGGCCTACACCTTCGTGTGGGACCTGGGAGATGTGGGCATCGCCCTGATGACCATTTTCAACCTGGCCGTCCTCTTCCCCATGTCCGGCGAGGCCCTGGCCTCCCTGCGGGACTACGAGACCCGCAGGCGCCGTCCGCCCGCCTCCTGACTTCCAGGAAAACCGCCCCGGGGCAGATGCCCCGGGGCGTCTTTTTGCCGTTACGGCACAATGGCCACCTTCACCACGCCGTCCCGCCGGGCCGCGAAGAGATCATAGGCCGCCTGGATGTCCCGCAGGGGATAGGTATGCGTAATGAGGGGCGTCATATCCAGCCGCCCGGCGGAGATGTGGTCCAGGATCTCGCCGCAGCGGCAGCCGTCCACGCCGCCGGTCTTGAAGGTCAGGTTCTTGCCGTACATCTCCGGCAGGGGCAGGGTCTGGGCCTCGTCGTACAGCGCCACCACCGTCACCGTGGCATTGGGGCGGGCACAGCGCCAGGCCATGGAGAAGGTATCCCGTCCTCCCGCCACTTCCAGCACCACGTCCGCGCCGCCGTGACGGCTGTACGCTGCCGTCAGCTCCTCCACCTGCTCCGGCCCCACCGTCAGCGCCTGGGGCCAGTGCTGCCGCACCAGCGCCAGCCGCTCCGGGTCCCGGTCGCACACGATCACCCGCCGGGGCCGGTGCAGCAGCACGCAGGCCAGGGTGCAAAGGCCCGTGGGCCCGGCGCCGATGATCAGGACGGTGTCCTCCTCCGTGATGCCGGAGATGTCTGCGGCCCAGTAGCCGGTGGCCAGGATGTCCCCGGTGAAGAGGGCCTGGGCGTCGGTGACGCCGTCTGGGATTTTGTTGAGTCCCTGATCCGCATGGGGCACCCGGACGTACTCGGCCTGGCCGCCGTCGATGCGGCAGCCCAGGGCCCAGCCGCCGTCGGGATCGGTGCAGTTGTTCACCCAGCCGTGGCGGCAGAAGAAGCACTCCCCGCAGAAGGTCTCCACATTCACCGTCACCCGGTCCCCGGGCCGGACGGCGGTGACGGCGGAGCCCACTTCCTCCACCACGCCCACCATCTCATGTCCCACGGTGATCCCCGGCACGGCCCGGGGCACGGAGCCATGGAGGATATGCAGGTCGCTGGTGCAGATGCTGGCCATGGTCACCCGCACCAGGGCATCCCCCGGCCCCTGCAGCTCCGGCTTCGGTTTTTCCAGCAGGGCGAAGCGCCCCGGCTCCACATAGGTATATGTCAGCATACCGTCCTCCTTCACGTCTCGTCCAGTCCCGTCCCCCACAGGGGGATCACGTTGATCACCGGCTCTTCATAGGGGTGGACCGCCTTCACCGCCGCCACCGTCTCCCGGACCCGGACAGTGCGGCAGGTGACCTCCACCTTCACTTCCGGGGCCCGGCAGGCCTCCCCCGGCGCGCCCACATGGGGGTGCGCGTCCTGGGGCGAACGCCAGCAGCCGGTCACCGGGCTGTAGGAAAAGCAGCCGCTGTACCGGCCGATGTGTCCGGCGTCCGCCGCCAGCAGCGCCGCTTCCAGTGCGGGCAGGTCCTCCTCCGGCAGAAAGATCTCCAGCTTGCAGTATGCGCACTCCATCAAAGCGCCTCCAGCCGGTCCAATATCTCGTCCGCCAGATCCTCCAGGACCTCGTGGCGGTCGCCCCACTCCTGGTATTCCTCGCTCTCCATGTCCTCCGGCTCCTCTTCATCCAACTGCCCGATCCTGGCCCGGACGGACGCCAGGTACGCCCGCAGCTGCTCTGCGTCCATGCCGTCCAGGTCCGGCTCCTGGTAAAAGTCGTCAAAGCGATGGATCTCCGCCATACCGTCTCTCCTCCCTTTTTCCGCTATTTGCTCCGGGCAAAGTCCCGGGCCTCCTCCAGCCATGCCAGCAGCTGTCCGTCGATCTCCTCCGGCCGGGACACCACCACATGGTGGGTCCAGCGGTTGGGGTACGGCTCCACCGCCACCGCGATGCGGGGATCTGCCTCCCGCCGGACCAGGCCGAAGGTCACCAGCAGGCACTCCCTGGGCCAATCCTTCTTCCGCCGCACCGGGAGGGAGGCCGCCGCGTAGAGATGGCGGTCATAGAAGCTGATCTGGCTCTTCTGCACCCGCACCGACGACTCCGGGAACGCCCGATCCATGGCCTGATACAGCGTTTCATACAGCGCCAGCTCCGCGGGCTTGCCGTCAAAATACCACAGCACGTCCGCCGCGTAGTGCTCAGAATGCTCCATCGGTCCCGCCTCCTTCTTCCTGAAGAAATACGTACCGCGCCGGGCCGGACCGCGCCGGATCGAACCGGTAGCCCAGGCGGTCAAAGGACGCCAGCGCCTCCGTGTCCGTGATCCGATGCTCCGCCATCCAGCGCACCATCTCGCCCCGGGCCATCTTGCACGCCGTGCCCCGCTCCGCCACCCGGCCCGCCTGCAGGCGGCCGAACACACATGTCACTACCCGCACCCCGGGCGGCAGCCCCGGCAGCACCGCCCGGCTGTACTCCCGGGAGGCCAGGTCCACCACCACCTCTGTCTCCGCCGCCAGGGCCTGCGCCAGTTTCTTTCCCCAGAACCCATAGAGGTCCTTCCAGTCCGGCCCGGCCAGACGGGCCTGCATCTCCAGCCGGTAGGGGACCACGCCGTCCAGGGGCCGCAGCAGCCCGTAGAAGCCGGAGAGGATGCGCAGATGCGCCTGCACGTAGTCCCACTCCCCGTCGGAGAACACCCCGGGAGCCATATACTGATACTGGATGCCCCGGTAGGACAGCAGCGCAGGCGTCAGGCTCCGGCGCAGATCCATGGTCCGGACCCGGGAGATGTTCTGCGCCGCGATGGCGTCATTGCAGCGCCACAGCGCCTGCAGCTCCCTGTCGGTGTGCTCCCGCAGCCGCGCCAGCAGCTGTTCCGCCTCCGGCAGAAACGCCGGCAGGTCCCGCCAGGGCAGGCTGTCCGTGTCCGTCTCCATCCGCTTGGCCGGTGAGATCAGGATCCGCACGGCCATCCCCCCTTTCTCCGTTCCAGTATACCAGACTTAGCCATTCCTGCACAGGGGAAAATTCTCCGCCCATCTCTTGACAGCAGATACCCCCACGGGTATAATGCGCATATACCCCCATGGGTATATTTCAAATCATACGGAGGCTGGATATATGGAAAGGCTGGAAGCGTTTTTGGACTGGGGCGGTGTCCGGAAGGACGTTGTCTGCCTGGTGATCTCTGCCGCGGCGCTGGCGGCAAGTATCTTCCACCTGCCGCTGCCCTTTGACGCCGCTTGGGCGGCCATCGTGCTGTGCGGCGTTCCCATTTTGCTGGAGGCGTTCATCGGACTGGTGACAGCCTTCGACATCAAAGCGGACGTGCTGGTCTCCCTGGCCCTTATCGCCTCCGTGTGCATCGGAGAGACCTTTGCCGCCGGAGAAGTGGCCTTCATCATGCAGCTGGGGGCGCTGCTGGAGGACCTCACGGTGGCCCGGGCCCGGGCAGGCATCGAGAAGCTGGTGCATCTGACGCCCCGCACCGCCCGCCTGCTTGCCGACGGCGGGGAACGGGTGATCCCGGCGGAGCAGGTGCAGGTGGGAGATCTTCTGCGGGTGCTGCCGGGGGAGACGGTGCCGGTGGACGGCATCATCACTGCCGGAGAGACCTCCATCGACCAGTCGGTGATGACCGGCGAATCCCTGCCGGTAGACAAAACCGCGGGAGACAGCGTCTCCAGCGGCACCGTCAACCAGTTCGGCGCCTTCGACATGCGGGCGGACAAGGTGGGAGAGGACAGCTCCATCCAGCGGATGATCCGCCTGGTGCAGTCGGCGGACGCCGGAAAAGCCAAGATCGTGGGCCTGGCAGACCGCTGGGCCACCTGGATCGTGGTGATCGCCCTGGTGTCCGCCGCCGTCACCTGGCTGGTCACCGGCCAGATCATCCGGGCCGTCACCATTCTGGTGGTATTCTGTCCCTGCGCTCTGGTGCTGGCCACCCCCACCGCCATCATGGCTGCCATCGGCAATGCCACCCGACACGGCTTTCTGGTCCGGGAGGGCGACGCCCTGGAGCGGCTGGCAGGCGTCTGCCTGGCGGCCTTTGACAAAACCGGCACCCTGACCCGCGGCACACCCCGGGTCACGGCGGTACAGAGCCTTCAGCCCCAGCTGTCCCGGGAGTCCCTCTATGCCCTGGCCGCAGCGGCGGAGCAGCGCTCCGAGCACCCCCTGGGCCGGGCGGTGGTGCGGGACTTCCAGGCGGAGGCCGGTGCCTCTGCTCCGGAACCGGAGTCCTTTGAGATGCTGCCGGGCCGGGGCGTCCGGGCCTGCGTGGACGGCCATGGCGTGGCCGCCGGGAATCCGGAGCTGCTGCGCCAAACGGGTGCTGTCTGGGAGGAAGCCGGTGCGGCCCTGGCGGAGCCCTTCCGGGAACAGGGCTGCACCATCATCTATGTAGCCGTGGACGGCGCGCTTGCCGGATTCCTGGCCCTGTCCGACACATTGCGTCCCGACGCGCCGGACACCATCCGCGCCGTCCGGGCCGCCGGGGTGACCCCGGTGCTCCTTACCGGCGACCACGAAAACGCCGCCCGGTACATCGCGAACCAGGTACAGATCGAATCCGTCCGTGCCGACTGCCTGCCGGAGGACAAGCTCCGCTGGATCGACGCCAGTCAGGCCCGGGGACAGATGGTGTGCATGGTGGGTGACGGCATCAACGACGCCCCCGCCCTGAAAAAGGCCCTGGTGGGCATCGCCATGGGCGGCGTGGGCAGCGACATCGCCGTGGATGCCGCCGACATCGCTTTGGTCAACGACGAGATCCGGGAGCTGCCCCATCTGCTGCGGCTGTCCCGGCGCATGATGCGCACCATCCGCTGCAATCTGGCCTTCTCCATGGCCCTGAACTTCGCGGCCATCGTCCTGGCCATGACCGGCGTGCTGGATCCTGTGGTGGGGGCCCTGGTGCACAATGCCGGCTCCGTGTTCGTGATCCTGAATTCCGCTTTTCTCCTGAAATGGAAGTCCCGCGCGTGAACGCACCTATGAAGCCGGGGATCGGGCAATGCCCGATCCCCGGCTTTTTCAGTTCATATTGGCGAACCGCTCCACCGCCTTGGTGAAATTGGCGATGGTCTGGTCCGCGTCGCCATGTTCGATGCCGTCCCGGACACAGTGCTTGATGTGCCCCTCCAGCACCACCTGCCCGCACCGGTGCAGCGCTGACTTGGCGGCGTTGATCTGCGAGAGCACATCCTCGCAGGGCACGTCCTCGTCCACCATACGGTCGATGGCCTGTACCTGTCCGATGATCTTTCTGAGCCGCCGGTGGAGATTCTCGGCGTCCATACACTGTTTCATCTCCGTCCACCTCCAATACCCCCACGGGTATAATGTTCTTGCCATCATTATGGAACGGCGGGACCGGTTTGTCAAGCGCCCTCCCCAGGCGCCCCTGCCTGCCGGAACAGCTCCTCCAGCAGCGTCAGGAGCCGGTGCAGTCCGGGGTTCCGCTCCCGGGGCAAAAATACCGCGCCGAAGGACAGAGGCTGGAACTCCTCCACCGGCAGATACCGCAGCCCCGGCAGCCGGGCAAATGGGAAATCCGCCGCCACCGCAAACGCATAGCCTGTCTCCACCAGCGTGAGCATGGCCTCCTGATTGTCGCAGAAGAGGATCTCCTCCGTGGGCCGTCCCCCCACCGCCTGGCTCTGCAGGGAAAACAGCGCCGGCGGGCAGATGGGCGGACGGCAAGTGGCGATGCGTCCGGCCCGCCGCAGCTGCTCCAGCGTCACGGTCTCCCTCTGTGCCAGCGGATGCTCCGGCGTGCAGAGACACATCACCGGGCAGCGCAGCAGCTCCCGGAAGCGGGTCTTGGCAGGCACGCTGTCCCGGAATGCGAACATTAGGTGCACATCCCCATCCGTCAGCAGGTTCTCCAGGGAATCGAAGGGGATCAGCCGCAGCTCCGGCAGCAGTTCCGGAGCCTCCCGGCGCAGCGCCTCCAGCCCGGGCCGCAGCATCCGCATCTCCGCCGTGCTCCGGCATCCTACCACCAAACGCTTGGGAAGGCTGAGGCTGGACTCCTTCATCCGGTTCCGGGCCACCTCCCACAGCTTCTGGATCTCCCCGGCATAATGGATGAACTGGAACCCCTCCTGGGTCAGCCGGACGATTTTGCTGGTGCGGTGGAACAGCTTCACGCCCAGCTCATCCTCCAGGGTGTTGATCTGATGCTGCTGGTGACCTCCCGGTTCTCCAAGCTCTCCGGACGGTACTATGTCCAGCAGCAGCAAAATCTCGGTATCGTGGATGGCTTTATCGAAGAGATGATGGACGGTCAGAAGGTCGTGAAGGTGTTCTGTCACGAGGAGACCGCTCAGGCGGACTTCCGCCGACTCAACGAGGCTCTGCGGGAGAGCGCCGAGCAGGCCAATCGCTATGCCAACCTGCTGATGCCCATCAACAACAACATCGGCTGGATCAGCTACGCCCTGATGGCCACCGCAGGCGCTGTTCTGGGCATCCAGGGCCTGGCCGGCGTGACACTGGGCACGGTGGTATCCTTTGTCGGCCTGAACAAGAGCTTCACCCAGCCCATCACCCAGGTGAGCATGCAGGTGAACTTCGTGGTCACCGCCGCCGCAGGCGCCCAGCGGGTCTTTGACCTGATGGACCAGCAGCCTGAGACCGATCAGGGCTATGTGGAGCTGGTGAATGCCCGGGAAAACGCGGACGGCAGCATCAGCGAGTCCCCGGAGCGCACCAACGTCTGGGCCTGGAAGCATCCCCACAAAGCCGACGGCTCCGTCACCTACGTCAAGCTCACCGGCGGCGTGGTGCTGGACGGCGTGGACTTCGGCTACACGCCGGAAAAGCTGGTGCTCCACGACATCAGCCTGTGGGCAAAGCCCGGCCAGAAGATCGCCTTCGTGGGCGCCACAGGCGCCGGCAAGACCACCATCACGAACCTCATCAATCGCTTCTACGACATCGACGACGGCAAGATCCGCTATGACGGCATCAACATCAACAAGATCAAAAAGCCGGACCTGCGGCGGTCCCTGGGCATCGTCCTCCAGGACACCCACCTCTTCACCGGCACGGTCCTGGAGAACATCCGCTACGGCAACCTGGACGCCACCGACGAAGAGTGCGTGGCGGCGGCCGTCCTGGCCAACGCTGACGGCTTCATCCGCCGCCTGCCGGACGGCTACCAGACCATGCTCACCGGCGACGGCGCCAACCTCTCCCAGGGCCAGCGGCAGCTCATCGCCATCGCCCGGGCGGCGGTGGCCGATCCCCCGGTGCTGATCCTGGACGAGGCCACCTCCTCCATCGACACCCGGACGGAGAAGCTGGTCCAGGACGGCATGGACGCCCTGATGACCGGCCGCACCACCTTCGTCATCGCCCACCGGCTCTCTACGGTCCGCAACGCCGACTGCATCATGGTCATGGACCAGGGCCGCATTATCGAGCGGGGCACACACGACGAACTGATGGAAAAGCGGGGCGCCTACTACCGGCTCTACACCGGAAACTTCGCCCAGGACGCCTCGTAACGAACCGGCAGCGGGTCCGATCGGACCCGCTGCCGGTTGTTTTTGCCCTTGCATGCCGCCGCCCGCCGGGGTATGATGGAGAAAAAGCCGTCAAAAAAGGAGGAGTGCCCCATGCCCCTGCCGGAGCGGTACATTGCCTTCGACGTGGAGACCCCCAACTCCGCCAACGACCGCATCAGCGCTATCGGCATCACCGTGGTGGAGCACGGAGAGATCGCCGCGTCCTTCGACACCCTGGTAAACCCCGAGACCCGCTTCGACGCGTTCAACATCGCCCTCACCGGCATCACGCCGGAGCAGGTGACAAACAAACCCGCCTTCCCGGCGCTGTGGGAGGAGATCGCCCCGCTGATGGAAAGCGGCGTCCTGGTGGCTCACAACGCCCCCTTCGACCTTTCCGTGCTGGCCAAGTGCCTGCGCCATTACGGCATCGCCTGGCGGCCCACCGTCCCCTACGCCTGTACCTGCCAGATGAGCCGCCGCCTGCTGCCCCAGCTTCCCAATCACAAGCTGGACACGCTGTGCCGGTATCTGGCGCTGGATCTGGACCACCACCGGGCCGGCAGCGACAGCCGGGCCTGCGGCGAGATCCTGCTGCACCACCTGGCCGGCGGCGCGGACATCGGCCCGTTCCTGCGCAGCTACGATCTGATCCATATCTGCACGGCCCGGCCCATCAGACGGTGACCGCCGCATTTTAAAAAACCACCGCCCCGACGGAACGAGAAACGTTCCGCCGGGGCGGTGTTCGCTCTTCGGCCGCGCTTACGTGGAGGAGAGCGCCGGGCGGCTGCTGCTCCGGGCGGTCTTTCGGACCGGAGACGCCGCGGCCGCCGGGACCTCCCGCTCTGCGGACTGGTTCATGATGAGCATCTGGAGCCGGTTTTCCACGTTGGCGTAGCTGGTATCCGGGTCCAGATCCAGGGGCAGGATCTGCACGCCGGGGAACCGCTCCTTGAGGCGCTTCGTGACGCCCCGGCCGCACACGTGGTTGGGCAGACACCCAAAGGGCTGCAGGATGATGAAGGACCGCACCCCCTGGGACGCGTAGTGGGCGATCTCCCCGGCCATGAGCCAGCCCTCGCCGCAGGTAAGGGTCTTGGGGATCATCTCTCCCACCCCGGCGTGGAGCTCCTGGGGCCGGGCAGCCCGCTTGTACAGGGGATGGGCGGAGGCGATGCGCTCCAGGCACCGCTGGATCCCCTCCACCGCGCCGTCCAGCGCGAAGGGCCAGGGGGCCAGATGGGCCCCGAAGTCCCGGATCTCGCTCTCCGCCGCCTGGAAGTCCTTGCGGAACTGATAGGTGATGCGGGGCAGGATGGTCTCCATGCCGTTTCGCTCCAGGTACTCCTCCAGGTGGAAATTGGTGCCGGGGTGGAAGTTCACCAGCAGCTCCCCGGTGACCAGCACCCGGGGCTTGCGGACGGAGCGGTCCCAGGAGAGGCTCCGGAACGCATCGATGGCCCGGCGGAACGCGGAGAGCATCCTGTGCAGCCCCGCCCTGGAGGCATCCGCGATGTCCGCCACGCAAGTTTCGAACACCCGGTTCGTCTCGCCCCGCACCGTCTCGTAGGGCCGGATCTTCCGGCAGAGGTCCTCCAGGATGTCCAGCATGGAGAAGGCCCACGCCGCCAGCAGCACGGACCGGGCCCCCAGCATGGATACGCCGGGATGGATGCCCTTGGTGTCGCCGGGGTCTGTGGTGAGGATGGGCACGTCGGAAAAGCCCGCGCTGTCCAGCGCCTTGCGGAGGATGGGGGTGTAGTTGGCCATGCGGCAGTCGCAGCTGAGCTTGGCCATGCCCACGGCCACGCTGCCCGCCTCATAATTCCCCTTCTGCAGGGCGTCGATGAGCTCGCCCACCACCATCTGGCAGGGGAAGCAGATGTCGTTGTGGGTGTACTTCTTCCCCACCCGGATCTGCTCCGGTCCCCCCACCGGCACGGACACCGCCCGGATGCCCTCCCGGTCCAGAAGGGCCGCCAGGAGCTTGGCCACCGGGGCGGAGATGTTGGGCACCAGCACGGTGCGCAGCTGCTTGTCCGCCTTGCAGTACTTCACGGGATAGGGATCCGGCAGCGCGGGAAGGGCCGTCTGGACCTGGGAGGCCCGTCGCAGCTCCACCGTCTCCACGAAGGACTGCACCCGGATCCCCAGAGATCCGGCGGCCTCGCTTTCGTCCACCTTCAAAATCAGCGGCGGCTTGCCGCTCTCTCCCAGGATGCGGACGATCTCGTCGGACAAAATGGCGTCGTGGCCGCAGCCGAAGCTGACGATCTGCACATACTCCAGGGCCGGACGCTCCGCCGCCGCCATGGCGCCGGCAAGCATCCGGGCGTGGAAGTCGTTGGTGATCTCCACCCGGGACTTGCGCAGGTCCGCCTTTTCAAGCTCCGGCAGGCTGTCCACCGTCAGCACCGGGATGCCCCGGCGGGTGAACATCCGGGAGAGGTCGTGGCTGACCAGAGGGTCCGTGTGGTATGGCCGTCCCGCCAGCACCACCGCAAAGCCCCCCTTTGCCTCCGTCTCTGCCAGGACCCGGGCGCCCTCCTCCGTCAACCGGCTGCGGAAGGACCGGATGGCCGATGATGCCTGGCGGAAGGCCTGCTCCGCCTCCGCCTTTGTGGCGCCGCAGTGCTCCACCGCGTAGCGGCAGATCTGGCGGCGGCGGTCCTGTTCCGTGAACCAGTGGAACACCGGCGTCTCAAAGGCCACGGAGAAGTGTCCCTCCGGGTCCTGGAAGTTGCGCACCACCATGGAATAGCCCATGATCACCGGGCAGACATAGGGGCTCTTCTCCCGCCGGTTCTCCGGCGGCATGTGGAGGATGTAGGGCAGGAAGATCCGGTCCGCCCCCTGCCGGGCCAGGTCCAGCACGTGGCCGTGGACCAGCTTGGCCGGGAAGCAGATGGTGTCCGACGCCACGTAGGAAAGGCCGCTTTCATACTGCTTGCGGCTGCTGGGATGGGAGTATCGCACCTCATAGCCCAGCGCCCGGAAGAACGTGCTCCAAAACGGCATGCTGTCCCAGAACTCCAGCACCCGGGGAAGGCCTACCGTCTCCTTCTGGCGCTGGCGCACCGGCTCCGCGGGATAATCTTCAAACAGCAGCTGCTGGCGCAGCCGGAAGAGGTCCGGCACCGCCTCGGCCTTCTCCGCCGCCGCAGCGGGAGATTCCGTCACCACGGCGCCCCGGTCGCAGCGGTTGCCGGTGACATAGCAGCCCCCGTCCGGAAAGCGCAGCACCGTGCGGCTGCAGTGGTTGGCGCAGCGGGGACACACCACGCCGCTCTCCCGGGTGTACTGGAACCGCTCCACCGCGTCGAAGCCGATGAAGGACGAGCAGCGGCCGTTGGCGTAGCCGTGGGCCTCCACCTCCTGCTTCACCGCCAGAGCCGCGCCCAGCGCGCCCATCTCCCCGGGGAAGGGCGCCAGGGTCACTTCCCGGCCCAGATACTCCTCCAGCGCCCGCAGCACGGCGAAGTTCCGGAAGGTGCCGCCCTGGACCACTACCTTCTCCCCCAGCTCCGAGACGTTGGCGATGCGCACTACCTTGGTAAAGACATTTTCGATGATGGACCGGCACAGCCCCGCCATGAGATCGTCGGGCTTTTTGCCCATGCGCTGTTCGTTGATGATGGTGCTGTTCATGAACACCGTGCAGCGGCTGCCCAGCCGGGCAGGAGAGCGGGAGCGGAAGGCCGCCTGGGCCACCTCCTCCACCGGCAGGCCCAGCGTGGAGGCGAAATTCTCCAGGAAGGACCCGCACCCGGAGGAGCAGGCCTCGTTGAGCATGATGTTGGTGAC
>CALWXB010000004.1 GCA_944385405.1 uncultured Oscillospiraceae bacterium
CGTCCCGCATCATGCGCTCCATGGGATAGTCCTTGGTGTAGCCGTAGCCGCCGAACATCTGCAGCGCCTTGGTGGTGACCCACATGGCGGTCTCGGAGGCGGACAGCTTGGCCATGGCGGCCTCCTTGCTGCAGCGCACGCCGGTGCCCTTGAGCACGGCGGCCTGATAGGTCAGCAGACGGGCGGCCTCGATGCGCATGCACATATCTGCGAAGGTGAACTGGGTGTTCTGGAACTTGCTGATGGGCTTGCCGAACTGGACACGGCCCTTGGTGTACTCAATGGCCTCGGCCATGGCGCCCTCAGCAATGCCCAGAGCCTGGGCCGCGATGCCGATACGGCCGGTATCCAGGGTCTGCATGCAGATCTTGAAGCCGGCGCCTTCCTTGCCCAGCAGGTTCTCCTTGGGGACGATCATGTCGGTGAACACGATCTCAGAGGTGTGGACGCCGTGGAGGCCCATCTTGTCCTCCACCTTGCCCACGGAGAAGCCGGGGAAGGTGTTTTCGATGATGAAGGCGGACAGGCCCTTGTTGCCCTTGGACTTGTCGGTCATGGCAAAGATCACGAACACGCCGGCGTCGGGGCCGTTGGTGATGAAGATCTTGGAGCCGTTGATGACGTAGTGGTCGCCTTCCAGCTTGGCCTCGGTCTGGCTCTTGGAGGCGTCAGAACCGGCATTGGGCTCGGTGATGCCCATGCCGCCCAGCACACCGCCCTGGGTGAGCATGGGGAGATACTTTTTCTTCTGCTCCTCGGTGCCGTGCTCCAGGATGGGCACGCAGCAGAGGGTGTGGCCGGCGACGATGTCGCTGGTGGAGGCGCAGGCCTTGGCCAGCTCCTCGGTGCAGATGGCGGCGGCCACCTGATCGGCGCCCATGCCGCCGTACTCCTTGGGCACAGTCATGCCCATGACGCCCAGCTTGAAGAGCTTGGCCACATTTTCGGCAGGGTAAGCGTGGGTGCGGTCGATCTCCGCGGCGATGGGCTTCACCTCGTTTTCGGTGAAGGCCTGCATCATCTTGCGGACCAGGGCCTGCTCACGAGTCAGCGTAAAATCCATAGTCGTTCATTCCTTTTCAAATATATTCAGCGCAGCTCCCCGCCTCTGACCAGGCGTATACCGGAGCCGGCTTTTTTCACTTGTTACTTGCCGCTGCGGCCCACGCCGGCGATGTTGGCGGCGAACTTCTTCTTCTGCTCCAGGCCGGAGAGCTTGGAGTACATGACCTTCTGGGCCTGGGGAGAGCCGGCGCCGTGCATGGACTCCACCAGCGCGGTGCCGCCGGTCATGTTCTCCAGCAGGCGGCCCACCCGCATGCGGTCCTCGGTGGGGACGGAGGCCACGCCCTTGAGGTACTTCTCCACCCACTTGCCGATCTCGGGGTTGCGCAGGTCGGATTCGGAGGGCATGGTGGCGATGATGCCGCCGCTGATGTCCTGGGCCAGGCGGTCGATGTCATAGATGAGCTTGGTGACGTTGTGCTTGCAGACGTTGGCCATCAGCCGGTCCACGAAGTAGGCGCCGGAGGGGGTGGGGCCGCCCATGGCCGCCGCGGCCACGGCGCAGGCGTACAGCGTCTCGGTCATGTGCATCATCTCATTGAGCTTGTCCTTGATGTGGCTGGCCTTGCTGGTGCCCTGGTAGTCGGCCCACAGCGCGGCGGCGCCGATGACCACGTCGCTGACGCCGCCCTTGCAGCCGCCGTAGTTGGAGCGGTGATAGCAGGCAAAGCGCTCCACCAGGAGGCCGGAGAACTGGTACTCGCCGCACATGAACACATACTCCCAGGGCACGAACACGTTATCCAGCACGGTGAGGCACTCGCCGCCCACGATGCCGTAGTTGGGGTTGCCCTGGTCGATGGTGCCCTCGCACTTGCGGTCGTCGTTGGTCTGGCGGCCGAAGATGTGGGTGACGCCGGGGGCGTCCACGGGGATGGCGCAGGAGACGGCGTACTCCGCCTCGTTCTCCAGCATGCCCATGGTGGGCATGATCAGCATCCAGTGAGAGTTCACCATGCCGGTCATGTGGGCCTTGGCGCCCCGGATGACGATGCCGTCCTCCCGCTTTTCCACCACGTGGACGAACATGTCAGGATCGGCCTGCTGGCCGGGACGGAGGCTCCGGTCACCCTTGACGTCGGTCATGGCGCCGGCCACCATCCAGTCGTTGTCCTGGACTTGGATGAGGAACTTCTTGAAGTTGTCGTGGTAGTGGGTGCCCAGGGCCTGGTCGCACTCATAGGTGACGGTGTAGGTGGCGTTCATGGCATCGAAGCCCACGCAGCGTTGATAGCAGGTGCCGGTCTTCTGGGAAATGGTGCGCAGCATCTTGGCCTTGGTCAGCAGGTCCTCCACGGACTGATGGATGTGGGTGAAGCGGTTGATCTTGTGGCCGGTGAGGTGGGAGGTGGCGGTCATCATGTCCGCGTACTCCGGATTGCCCGCCAGGGCATAGGTCATGGCGGCGGAGTTCACATGGCCCCGGATGAAGGGATGGTCGATGACCTTGTCGCTCTCCAGCAGCTCACCCTTGACGTAGACCCGGATGTTCCGCTGGCGCAGGCTGTCCTTGTACTCCTGAGCAGTTTTCATAAAAGCACGTTCCTCTCTATTAAATATAATGGGGCCGCGGCCGCAGCGTGCCGCGGGAAAACACGACAGCGCCTCCCTTGCCGCCGGGCAGGGCGCGCCGTCCGAAAACGGCGCGCCCCCGGGGCGGAAAGGGAGGGGGGATGTGCGGCGGCAATTACCGCTGGCTCATGTTGACGTAGTTGTCGTAACGGTCCTTGGCGCCCTGAGCGGCCTCGGCGAAGAGGCGCTTGGCGTCCTCGGGGAACTTGGCCTCCAGGGAGGCGTAGCGCCGCTCGGAGCGGATGAAGTCGATGAAGTCGCTGGTCGGTGCCTTGGAATCCAGGATGAAGGGATTCTTGCCCTCCTCCCGCAGGGCGGGATTGTAGCGGTACAGGTGCCAGTAGCCGGCCTCCACTGCCCGCTTCATCTCCTGCTGGCAGTTGCTCATGCCCTTGGGGATGCCGTGGGCGGTGCAGGGCGCGTAGCAGATCACCACGGAGGGGCCGGGATAGGCCTCGGCCTCCCGGATGGCCTTGAGGGTCTGGTTGGGATCGGCACCCATGGCCACCTGCGCCACGTACACATAACCGTAGCTCATGAGCATCATGCCCAGGTCCTTCTTCTTGGTGCGCTTGCCCGCCGCCGCGAACTGCGCCACGGCGCCGGCGTTGGTGGCCTTGGAGGACTGGCCGCCGGTGTTGGAGTACACCTCGGTGTCCAGCACCAGCATATTGATGTCCAGGCCGGACGCCAGGACGTGGTCCAGACCGCCGAAGCCGATGTCGTAGGCCCAGCCGTCGCCGCCGAAGGCCCAGACGCTCTTCTTGCTGAGGAACTCCTTGTTCTGGAGGATGAAGTCCACGCTGACCTTGTCTTCGGCCTTCACGTCCGCCTGCTCCAGAGCGGCAATCAGGTCATCGGTGACCTTGCGGGAAACTTCGGCGTCATCCTTGCCGGCCAGATACGCCTCGCAGGCCTCCGCAGCAACGCCGGCGTCCTTCAGAGCGTGGACGGCGTCCACCAGCTCGCTGTTGACGGTGTTGTGGGCGTTGAGGAAGCCGAAGGCGAACTCGGCGTTGTCCTCGAACAGGGACTGCTCCCAGGGCGGGCCGAAGCCCCGGTCGTCGGTGCAGTAGGGAGTGGAGGGCAGGGAGCCGCCGTGGGCCGCGGTGCAGCCGGAGGCGTTGGCGATGTACATGCGGTCGCCGAAGAGCTGGGTGACCAGCTTGATGTAGGCGGTCTCGCCGCAGCCGGCGCAGGCGGGCGGGAACTCATAGTAGGGCTTGGCGAACTGGCTGCCCTTGACGGTCTTGACGTTGACGGCGTCCTTCTTCACCGGCACGGTCTCGATGCCGTAGGTCCAGTTCTCCGCCTGGATGGACTGGGTCTCGGCGGGCTGGAGCTTCAGCGCGCCGTCCTTGGCCAGGCACGCGTTGACGCAGCAGCCGCAGCCCAGGCAGTCATAGGGAGAGACCTGGATGCGGTAGCTGTACTTCTCCAGGCCGGGGCCCTTGGCGGGGATCGTCTCGAAGGAGGCGGGAGCAGCGGCCTTCTCCTCCTCCGTCACCAGCACGGGGCGGATGGCGGCGTGGGGGCAGACATAGGCGCACTGGTTGCACTGGATGCACTTGGTGGGATCCCACTCGGGCACCACGATGGCGTCGGCGCGCTTGTCATGCTTGGAGGTGCCGTTGGGCCAGGTGCCGTCCACAGTGCCGTACTTCTGGAACACGGACACCGGGAGCTTGTCGCCCTGCATCTGATCCAGAGGTTTGAAGATATCATGCAGGAAGTCGTGGACGCCGTCGTCCTTGGACTCCACGGGAGCGTCCTTCCAGCTCTCGGGGATATTCACCTGGTGCAGGGCGCTGACGCCCTCGTCCACGGCGGCGCAGTTCATGTCCACCACCTTCTGGCCAGCCTTGACCAGATAGGTCTTGTTGATGGCGTCCTTCATGGCGGTGACGGCGGTGTCCATGGGGATGATGTCCGCCAGCTTGAAGAAGGCGGCCTGCAGCACGGAGTTGGTGCGGTTGCCCAGGCCCAGGCGCATGGCGATGTCGGAGGCGTCGATGGTGTAGAACTTGGCGTTCTTGGCGGCCAGGGCCCGCTTCAGGGAGCCGGGCAGGTGCTGCTCCAGCTCCTCGTCGTTCCACTGGCAGTTCAGCAGGAAGGTGCCGCCCTCCTTCAGATCCGCCGCCACGTCGAACTTCTCCAGATACGCGTGGTTGTGGACAGCCACGAAGTCCGCGGACTGGACCAGGTAAGTGGCGTGGATGGGCTTGTCGCTGAAGCGCAGGTGGCTCTGGGTGACGCCGCCGGACTTTTTGGCGTCATAGACGAAGTAGGCTTGTGCATATTTTTCAGTGAGCCCGCCGATGATCTTCACGGAGTTCTTGTTGGCGCCCACGGTGCCGTCGCCGCCGGTGCCCCAGAGCTTGCAGGAGATCTCGCCCTCCTTGGGCAGGAGGATATCCTTGCAGGGCAGGGAGGTGAAGGTGACGTCGTCCACGATGCCGATGGTGAAGCCGTTCTTGGGCTGGGCCTGCTCCAGGTTGTCATAGACGGCGATGATCTGGCTGGGGGTGGTATCCTTGGCGGCCAGGCCGAAGCGGCCGCCCACAATGGTATCGAAGCTGCGGCCGGAGCCGGTGAGCACGGCCTTCACATCCAGATACAGGGGCTCGCCCACGGCGCCGGACTCCTTGGTGCGGTCCAGCACGGCCACCTTCTTCACCGTCTCAGGCAGGACGGAGAGGAAGTGCTTGGCGGAGAAGGGACGGAACAGGTGCACGGAGATCATGCCCACCTTGCGGCCCTGGCTCATGAGGTAATCCACGGTCTCCCGGGCGGTCTCGGCGCCGGAGCCCATCACCACCACGACCTCCTCGGCGTCGTCGGCGCCGTAGTAGTCGAAGAGCTTGTAGTTGCGGCCGGTGAGCTTGTTGATCTCGTCCATGTAATGCTGGACGATGTCGGGGATGGCGTCATAGTGGCCGTTGCCGGCCTCGCGGCCCTGGAAGAAGGTCTCGGAGCTGGCGGTGGTGCCGCGGACATGGGGATGCTCCGGGTTCAGGCTGTGCTTGCGGAAGGCGTTGATCTGGTCCATGTCCATCAGGGGACGCAGATCCTCGTAGTCCAGCGCGTCGATCTTCTGCAGCTCGTGAGAGGTGCGGAAGCCGTCGAAGAAGTGCATGAAGGGATGCCGGGCCTTGATGGCGGCCAGATGGGCCACCGCACCCAGATCCATGGCCTCCTGGGGGCAGGCGGAAGCCAGCATGGCAAAGCCGGTGGAGCGGCAGGTCATCACGTCGGACTGGTCGCCGAAGATGGACCACATGTTCTGTGCCACGGTCCGGGCGGAGACGTGGAAGACGGCGGGCAGGAACTCGCCGGCAATGCGGAACATGGGCGGGATCATCAGCATCAGGCCCTGGGACGCGGTATACGTCGTCGTCAGGGCACCCGCCTGCAGGGAGCCGTGGCAGGTACCGGCGGCGCCGGCCTCGGACTGCATCTCGATCACCTTGACGGGCTTGCCGAAGAGGTTCTTCTTGCCCTGGGAAGCCCACTCATCCACGGCCTCGGCCATCTGAGAGGAGGGCGTGATGGGGTAAATGGCCGCGACCTCGGTAAAGGCATAGGAGGCGTAAGCTGCGGCGGTATTTCCATCCATTACAACTTTGTGTCCCATTTCTGATCCTCGATTCTTCTTTTATTTCTGTGGGTAGCAGCGGTGCGTCTTGTGGGGGTCGGCCCGGGCCCGAACGTCCCATAACCGTCCAGCCCCCCTTGGTCCCTCCCCACGGCAGCCGCGGCTCCGGACAGCTTGACAATTATTTGACAATTCCAGGCGAAAAAAGGAGCGTCCGCAAATAGATGGCAGCACACACGCTCTCCCGCGGAGGGCGGAGCATGAAACGCGACGATCAGGAAGCAAACGCATTGAAAACAGCAATGCACGCACCACGACCGGCATTCGGACACTGCTATCACAGATTAATATAACTTTTTTACCAGATGGGGTCGATAACCTTTACAGCGTTCTTCATTTCAAATGCGGACACCATTCCCACATCCGGTTCCGTCGAAACAACGTAAAAAAAACGGCGGCTTTTCCCAGCTAAAATCGAAGTTTTCCCCCGATATCTCCGCTGTTTTTGCAGTATTTGCACAACATCTATTGGAAATTATACCGGATTCCTTTGTGAAATTCAATTTATGTTTCTTTACCTGCCGTTTTAAATTTTTTACCTGCCGCCGGCAAAGAACAGCCTCATTTGATGAATTTCTTCTCAGGGCATTAATCAGTTTTCCAAACATTTTTTTCAAAAAATCCTTTTGTTTTTTTTAGCTCTGTAAAAAACATTCACTTTCATGCAATATTTTTCTATTTCTAGGCAAAGCTGCCGGTCCAGTGCAGGAGCAAGTACAAATGTGTTTGTTCATTTTATTTCCAGCCGCTGCTCAAACAATTTTCCGCCGGCAAAAAACGCAAAAAGCAATATGAAAAAGTAAACTTTTTATATCGCTCCTTAAAGTGCTGTGTCTCTGCTCAAAAGTTTAAAAACCAGCAGCATTCAATCATTTTTTTAATTATTTATGTCGTGCTTTTCGACAAGTATCCACGTTTTTTGGTCTGTACTCCCTTTTAGTGCCCCGGTGTCCGGCTCTCCGTTGGTCCCGATTTGAAATCAAAAAACCTTTTTTTAAATATCACACAGTTCTTGAAATGTTCACACATTGTGGTAAAATGTGAATTGGTAAATGCCGCACAGGCGGGCATACCATCCATTCGCTTGCAGAGAAAAAGAGAGAATGTTTTCAGGAAGGGAGGCAAAAAGAGAGGTCTTTTGTCCCTGGCGGCTGATCCTGCGGGAGGCGGGGTCTGCACGCCTTCAAAGGACGCGCGCCGTGCACGGCACGCGAAGCTCTCGCACCCGGGCGGCCTTTCCGCCGTTCCGGAAACGGACCTGCCGCCGGGCCATGGGCGGCGCGTCCCCGCAGTTTCCACCGTGGCCACGTTAAAAGTTTAGGAGGTACTTCAATCATGACGCAATTCGTCTTGGCAATCGTCATCTCCATCGTGGTGCTGATTGTCCTGATCGTAAAGCTGAACGTCCATCCCGTCATCGCGCTGTTCGCTGGCGGCATGCTGGCCGGCTCCATCCTGGGCAACAGCCCGCTGGTGACCATCACCACCATCGCCAACGGCTTCGGTTCCACCCTGGGCAGCATCGGTATGACCATCATCTTCGGTTCTATCATTGCCTGCTCCATCCGTGACTCCGGCGCCGCCAAGTCCATGGTGAACTTCTTCATTTCCCTGTTCCGCGGCAAGAATCTGGAGCTGTCCACCGGTATGGCCGCCTACATCATGTCCATCCCCGTTTTCGGTGACGTGACCATGGTGCTGATCAGCCCCCTGTGCGCCATCATCGGCAAGCGCCAGCACAAGCCCATGGGCCTGATGGCTTCCATGACCATCCTGCCCCTGAACCTGACCCACTCCATGGTGCCTCCCACCCCCGGCATCCTGGCCGTGTCCGTCCTGCTGGGCGCCGACCTGGGCCTGGTCATCCTGTGGGGCATCGTCTGCTCCCTGATCGCCTACCTCATCACCTGGCTGCTGCTGCGCGGCTGGGCTGCCAAGGATTTCTATCCCCCGAAGCCCGAGTATGTTGAGGGCGTGGAGGAAGCCAAGAGCAGCGACTATCACGACCTGCTCATCAAGGAAGAGGGCCTGCCCAACGTTCTGTTTGCCATGTCCCCCATCCTGCTGCCCGTTATCCTCATTGCCCTGGCCTCCTTCGCCGACATGACCATGGCCGAGGGCAATAACGTGCGCGTCATCCTGGACATTCTCGGTGCCAGAAACATCGCCATGTTCCTGGGCGTTGTCTGCGGCTGGCTGCTGGCCATGGCCCACAAGGAGAAGACCCTGGCCAACTATAACTCCTCCTCCGGCAAGAACGAGACCAACCTGTTCCAGATGATGTTCAACGGCTGGGTCAGCGAGGCTCTGGAGGTCGCCCTGATCCCCCTGATCGTCACCGGCTTCGGCGGCGGCTTTGCGCAGATCATCAAGGAAGCTCCCGCCGCCACCCAGCTGGGCGACGTGGTGGCCGCTTCCGGCTTCCCCGGCATGCTGGTTCCCTTCGTCATCGGTGCCGCCATGGAGTGCGCCGTGGGCTCCCGTACCACCGCCGGCATGACCGCCGCCGGTCTGTGCCTGCCCATGCTGAGCTCTCTGGGCATCTCCCCCGTGGCCTGCGCCGTCATGATCGGTGCCGGCACCATGATCGTCTCTCACGTCAACGACTCCGGCTGGTGGGTCAGCATGTCCATGTTCAACATGGATGCTCCCCGTACCTTCAAGTACAACACCTTCCCGGGCGCTGTGGCCGGCATCTTCGCCGGTATCGCTGGCTGCATCTTCATCGTGACCGGTCTGATGTAAGTTCTTTCCCCGCACCTTCGGGCCAGGCCGCGTAAGCGGCCTGACCACCCGAATACATTCTTTATCTTTTTGATCCCATCTGCGAGCATCACGTAAACCGCTTTGGCCACCGCCGCCTGCCGTCCCGGCGGCGGCGGTGGCCGCCTCTGCTTTTGCGCCGGTTTGACGGCCGCCGGAGCCGGGAGTCCCCTTCTCCCAGTCCGGCATCCCCCGCGCATCCCTGCACATGAGTACGGAAACAACAGCCTTCCGGCCGCAGACCGGGATGCTGTCAAGTTGAAAACGGGAAATAAGGAGAATGTTATGATTCAGAAAAGCTTGAACGAAAGACGCTTCTGGGCACAGTTCGACGCACTGGAAATGGGCACCGGCTGGGATGACATCGACATCACCAAGCCTCAGATCATGGTGGAGAGCGTCTACGGCGACTCTCATCCCGGCAGCTATCATCTCAATCAGATGGTGGAGCAGGCGGTCTACGGCGTGTACGAAAAGGGCGGCAAGCCCGCCAAGTACTATGCCACCGACATCTGCGACGGCTGCACCCAGGGCCATGACGGCATGAACTTCGTGCTGGCCTCCCGGGAAGCCATCGCCAACATGGTGGAGATCCATGCCTGCGCCGTGCCCTGGGACGGCATGATCCTGGCCTCCAGCTGCGACAAGTCCATTCCCGCTCACCTGAAGGCTGCCGCCCGCCTGGACATCCCCACCATCTTCATGCCCGGCGGCTCCATGCGCCCCGGTCCCAACATGACCACCTCTATCGTGGCCGGCGACATCTCCCTGCGTGAAAAGCGGGATGGCGCCATCACCCCCCAGGAAGTCCGGGACTACAAGCTCACCGGCTGCCCCTCTGTAGGCGCCTGCACCTTCCTGGGCACCGCCTCCACCATGCAGTGCCTGGCCGAGGCTCTGGGCCTGACCCTGCCCGGCGCCGCCCTGGTGCCCGCCACCATGCGGGATCTGCTGCAGTACTCCCGTCAGGCCGGCCGTCAGATCATGGAGCTGGCTGAAAAGGGCATCACTCCCAGCAAGATCATGACCCCCGCCGCCTTCCGCAACGCCATCATCATCCACAGCGCCATCGGCGGCTCCACCAACGCCACCCTGCACCTGCCCTCCATCGCCCGTGAGATGGGCTACGAGCTGCCCATCGAGCTGTTCGACGAGATCAACCATCAGGTGCCTCACATCGGCAACATCTATCCCTCCGGCACCCAGCTCACCGAGTCCTTCTGGTTCGCCGGCGGCGTGCCCATGGTGCAGTGGATGCTCCAGGACATGCTGGACATGGACGTCATGACCGTCACCGGCAAGACTCTGGGCGAGAACCTGGAGGATCTGCGCAAGGACAACTGGTTTGACCGCAACCTGGGCTACCTGGCCAACTACGGTCTGACCCGGGATCAGGTGATCTTCCCCGTGGAGAAGGCCCACGAGAAGGGCTCTGTGGCCATTCTGAAGGGCAACATCGCCCCCGACGGCTCCGTGGTGAAATACGCCGCCTGCGCGGAGGATCAGCGCGAGGTAGTCAACGCCAAGGCCCGCGTGTTCAACTCTGAGGATGACGCCTACGAGGCTGTGGCCAAGGGCCAGATCAACCCCAATGAGGTCATCATCGTCCGCTACGAGGGTCCCCGCGGCTGCGGCATGCCCGAGATGGTGGCCACCACCGAAGCCATCTGCTGCGACGAGCGCATCAACGGCTCCGTGGCACTGATCACCGACGGCCGCTTCTCCGGCGCTACCCGTGGTGCTGCCATCGGCCATGTCAGCCCCGAGGCTGCTGCCGGCGGTCCCATCGCGTTCCTGGAGGAGGGCGATCTGGTATCCTACAGCGTGGCCAACCGCTCCATCAACATGACCGGTATCCACGGCGTGCCCTGCACGGTGGAGGAGGCCACTGCCGAGCTGGCCAAGCGTGCCGAAAAGGGCATCATTCCCCGCGAGCCCCGGAAGGGCTTCTACCGGATGTACACCGAAAACGCCCGCTCCGCCATGCAGGGCGGTGGTCTGGAGTAAGCACCGGACTCCATGGCCAATGCATCCACCAAAAAAGGCACCCGGACCAAACGGGCCTGTACAAAACAGAATTTAAATAAGAAAGGGAAGCACTTTATGAATGCGGCTTATCTTGTTCCCGCGATCACTCTCTTCAACGAGGACGGCACCCTGGATCTGGCCAGCCAGGAGCGGCTTTACAACAACCTGATCGAAAACGGGGTGGACGGAATCCTGGTGGAGGGCAGCTCCAGCGAGTTCTTCGCCATGAATATGGAGCAGCGCCGCGAGATGGCCCGCTTTGCCATTGAGAAGGTGGACCATCGTGTCAAGCTCATCATCGGCACCTCCAGCATGGTGGCCGACGAGATCGTCTCCTTTTCCAACTACTGCCTGGATGCCGGCGCTGACGCCGTCATGATCCTGCCTCCCTACTACTTCCACTTTGGTCCCGAGGCCCTGCTGCAGTATTATGACCGCCTGGCTAAGGAGATCCACGGCAATATCTACATCTACAACTTCCCGGACAACACCGGCTACACCATTCCCCCTGAGACGGTGCTGCAGCTGGCGCTGATGCATCCCAACATCGTGGGTCTGAAGGACACCATCATGGGCATGGATCACACCCGGGAGCTGATTAAGGTAGTCAAGAGCCGTGTTCCCTCCTTTGAGATTTACTCCGGCTTCGACGACAATTTTGCCCGGAATGTCATGTCCGGCGGCAACGGCTGCATCGCCGCGCTGAGCAACCTGGTTCCGGAGATCACCTCCGCCTGGGTGCGGGCCTTCCGGGAAAACGACCTGGAGGGCATTGCCCTGGGCCAGCAGAAGATTGACCGGCTGATGGATCTGTATGCCATTCGCAGCCCCTTCCTGCCTGTACTGAAGGAGGCCATCAAGCTGCGCGGCATCGCCTCCTCCAGCGCCGGCACCTTCCCCATGCCCAATGCCACCATCGAGGATGACGCGCGCATCCTGGAGCTGTTGGCCAAAGAGGGCATCCGCTGATCCCCTTTCCCCGCACACCGCGCACCGGCCTCCGGACTTTCTCCGGAGGCCGGTTTTTTGCCGGCCCGGTGGGATTGAATTTTTTTATTTTTTGTGCTATAATATTATCGTCTTTCAGCAGTCTCCATTCCTTTCCCTTTTGGCAAATAGCAGAAATGTTGATTAATTTTTAAAGAATTTGCATTTTTGTATATTTTTCTTTAAATTTCAGTCACTTTTTCTTTATGTCTGATGCAACATGGGAAAAATCCGTTTTTTTCTTTAAAAAGTCCGATTTTTATATTTCAAAAGAAAGGGCGGCGGAGCCGGTGGCTTCTGCCGGAGTGGTGCGACTTCATGCCACAGGAACTCAATGTCTCGGCCTTTCCCAGCGACGCCGCGCATTTTTCCAACAACACCGATCAGTTCGGCTTTGACGCTGAGCTCCACCAGAGTGGAAAGAACAAGGCGCCCTTGTTTCACTTCCACGATTTCTACGAATTTGTCATCTACCTGGGCAAAGAGCCGGCCCGATACCGACTGCTGGACCAGGAGTATGAAATCAACTTCGGCGACATCGTCCGCTGCGACCTGCTGGATGAGCACATGTGGCTGATCCAGGACAACGAACAGCACATGCGCTTCAGCGTGGGGCTGACCTTCAACTTTGTCATGTCCTGCTCCACAAAAAGCGACAACCTGATCCAGATCTTCAGCCGAAACGGCAACAGCTATCCCGTGCTGCACCTGGGATCCCTGGACATCCACAAGTACATCGACCTCATCAATGCCTTCCAGGAGTGCACCCTGGAGCATGGGAAGATGGTCTTTCAGCTGGGTATCCTCCATCAAATGCTGGCCTATCTTCAGGATGACTTTCTCCGGTTCAACAGCGGCGGCGCTCCGCTGACCCGGCAGGACAATCTGGTGTGCGAGCTCATCAACTACATCAACCTCCACATCGGGGAAGATCTGAGCCTCAAGACGCTGGGCCGGGTCACCAATTACAATCCCACCTATCTCTCCCGCACCTTCAAAAGCATCACCCGCAGCACGCTGAAACTCTACATCGACGAAAAGCGCATCAACGCCGCTACGCTGCTGATGGGCAAAGGCACCCCGCTGACGGAGATCGCCCAGGAAGTAGGCTTTCAGAACTACTGTACCTTCTACAACACCTTCCGCCGGGTCATGGGCGTCAGCCCCGAGCACTATGTCCGCATCCAGGGCAGCGGCGAGAAGGACAGCCGCCGGCTGGTTCCCTGGCAGGGCAGCGGCGGCTGAATCCAACAGACAAGGAGCGGATCTCATGGCGATCGTCAATCTGGACCTCTATTCCTATGAGCTGGCAATGAACACCCAGGTCACCGTCCTGCTGCCGGAGCGGCGAGGCATCCCCCACGCTTCCCGGGCCGGCAGGCCCTATCCGGTGGTATACCTGCTCCACGGCCACGGCCAGGACCACACCAGCTGGCTGCGGCTGAGCCGTCTGGAGTCCTATCTCCAGAACACCGATGTCATCGTGGTGATGCCCAACGGCAGCCGGGGCTGCTATGTGGACGGCGCGGCCACCCACCGCTACGGCACCTATCTCACGGAGGAGCTGCCGGTGGCCCTGGGCAACTGGTTCCACCTCTCCTCCGCCCGGTCGGACACCTTCATTGCCGGCATGTCCATGGGCGGCTACGGCGCTTTGCGGGCGGCTCTGGCTCATCCGGACCGGTACGCTGCGGCAGTCGGTCTTTCCACGGCAGTACGGCTGGACAAGATGGAGCTGAAAGCAGATTCCGCGGAAAAAGGGCTGGCCATCCCTACGCTGGCGGAAGTCCCAGGCAATTTCCGGCAGGTGTTCGGCCCGGATGCAGACTACGAGACCTCTGAATACAGCCTGAAGGCACTGGCCCGGCGCCTGAACGACTCCGGCGCCCCTGCGCCCCGGCTGCTGCAGCTGTGCGGAGACGACGATCCCCTACTGGGGCAGAATCAGGAGCTGGCAGACTTCATCCGCACCGACTGCTCCCGGCTGGACCATACCTTCCGCGTCTCCCCGGGGATGCACAACTTCGACTACTGGGATGCCAAGATCCCGGAGGTCTTCCGGTTTTTTGGCTTCTCTCTGTAAATGAAACGCCCCTTCCGGCGCCTGCGGCGCCGGAAGGGGCGTTGTTTTTTTTGCGAGGCTGTCTGTCAGGGAGCAGCGCTTTCCGCCGCCTGACAGTAGTAGGCCACCAGCAGGTCCACCACCGTTCCGTAGGACCGGATCCCGTCCTCGTCTCCGTAGGCCTTGAGCATCCCATCGTAGAAGGTGTTGGAGGCCTTCTGCAGCGCTGTGTCGTCAAACTGCGCCCAGTACGCGTTGTTGTCGTTGAGGTCCGACTGCACCGTCTCCGGCAGGGCGTGGCGGATGGCCCAGTAGGTGTCCGGATCCACGCTGTAGAGGGCGTTGCCCAGGTGGATGAAGCCCATGAGATATCCGGCGTAGACATACGCTGGCAGGCCGCTGGTGGTGGACGCCAGCACCGCCAGGAAGTTGCACTCCTGCTCCGAGGCGAAGCCCCGCTGGTGGGCCATCTCGTGAGCTGCCGTGGAGGGCAGCAGACAGGCCGGGCTGTCCACGTTCACGTTGGCCTCCCCGGTGAAGGGACAGTAGACCCCCGTGAATCCGGTGGCGCTCATGAAGCGGGAAAAGAACATGGGCTTGACGCCGGTGTCGTCGAATTCCAGAAAGGGGAACAGCGCCTCCGCCTGATCGTAGACCACAGGGCTTTGGGAGAGGATCTCCTCCCGGGGCACAGCGAACAGGCCGTTTTCATCCCGGGGCACATCATCCGATGCTTCCGTCAGCTCCCGGGCGAACCGCTCCGTCACCGACAGCAGGTCGTCCCGGGAGACGGCTCCGGCGCGGATGCCGGAGAGGTCCTGAAAGCTGTCCGTCCAGTAGTCCACGCCCCACAGCAGGCAGAAAAGCGCCGCCACCGTCCCCGCAGCGCATACCGCCCCCAGCGCCGCGGTCCAGGCGCGGCCGCCCCGGCGGCCCCGTCCGGCGCGGATCACCGAGATGACGCTCCAGGCAAGATAGGCCAGCGCGGCCAGACCCGCCAGGACGCACAGCACCTCCATCACGGAGAAATCCACCAGATAGGAAAGGCGTCCCAGCGCTACCCGAAGAGGGCGGGTGAAGCCTGCGGCGGCGTTCATGCATGCCCGGTTCCCCCGCAGCAGCAGATAGGATGCCAGCAGCGTAAGGTCCGCCAGGAGCCAGATGTACAGCCGGCGATGCCGGCAGAAAACCTGCTTCATGGGTTCACTCCGCCGCTGCCAGCAGCGCCCGGGTGTAGGGATGGGCGGGGCGGTCGAAGATATCGTCCACCGTTCCCTGCTCCACGATGCGGCCCTTCTGCATCACCAGCACCCGGTCACAGAGCTGATAGACCACGTTGAGATCGTGGGAGATGAAGAGGTAGCTGAGGTCCAGCTCCCGGCGCAGCTGCCGCAGAAGGTCCAGGATCTGGGCCTGGATGGTGACGTCCAGGGCGCTGACCGGCTCGTCGGCAATGAGGAACCGGGGCCTGCGCAGCAGCGCTGCGGCGATGCTCACCCGCTGGCGCTGGCCGCCGGAGAGCTCCGAGGGCTTCGCCTTCAGGCACTCCTCCGGCAGTCCCACCCGCTCCAGCATCTCCCGCACCCGGCGCTTCCGCTCGGGGGCATCGTACTTGCCGTAGATCCGCAGCGGCTCCTCCAACGTCCAGGCCACGGAGTAGGCCGGGTTCAGAGAGCTGTAGGGATCCTGGAAGATCATCTGGGGACGTTTCGTATAGTGGGTGACGGTGCCCTGATCCGGCTGCACCATGCCCAGGATGGTCCGGGCCAGGGTGGATTTCCCGGTGCCGGACTCCCCCACCAGCCCCAGGATCTCCCCATGCCGGACGTCGAAGGTGACGTCGTGGAGGACCTCCTGGTAGGGGCCCCGGCGGAAGAGGCCGCCGTCGTGATAGCCGCTGGTGACATGGGACAGCGACAGCACCAGATCGTCCGTCATGGGGTGTCCTCCTTCCGCTTCCGGGTGGGGATGGCGGCGATAAGCCGCTGGGTGTAGGGGTGGTTGGGGTGGAAGAACACCTGGTCCGTATCCCCCTCCTCCACCAGAAGGCCCCGCTGCATCACCGCCACCCGGCCGCAGAGCTTGCGCACCACGGCCAGATTGTGGGAGATGAAGAGCATGGAGATGCCCGACTCCCGGTTCAGCCTTTTCAAAAGGGCCAGGATCTGGGCCTGGATGGTGACATCCAGGGCGGTGGTGGGCTCATCCAGCAGCAGCAGCTTGGGGCGGATCACGATGGCCGCGGCGATCATGGCCCGCTGGAGCATGCCGCCGGAGAGCTCGTGGGGGTACTTTTCGTATACCGCCTCCACCTCCGGCAGCTCCACCGCCGCCATGGCCTCCAGGGCCGCCACCCGGCGGGCGGCACGGTCCAGATCGGTGTGGAGGCACAGCACCTCCTCCACCTGGCGGCCCACGGTCATCAGCGGGTCCATGGCGCTCATGGGCTCCTGGAACACCACGCCCAGCTCTTTTCCCTGGACCTTCCGCAGTACGGACCGGTCCGCGTGGAGCAGCTCCGTGCCGTCCAGAAGGATCTCTCCGCTGTACTCGCACTGGCGCCGGGGCAGCAAGCCCGCCACGCTCATGGCGGTGACGGATTTTCCGGACCCGGACTCACCCACCAGGCCCAAAATCTCCCCGTCCGGAATGGTCAATGACACCCCGGCCACCGCTTCCCGGCTGCGGGTATGGAATTTCACATGCAGATCTCGGATCTCCAGCATCACGCCACCTCCCGGCTGCGGCGCTGCAGCCCCTCGCCCAGAAGTCCCACGCCGAACACCAGCAGCACGATGACGCCGCCGGTGCCCGCCGCGTACCACGGCGCCGCCGTCAGCAGGCTCTGGGCCTCGGAGAGCATGTACCCCAACGACGCATCCGGCGGGGTGACGCCGATGCCCAGAAAGCTCATGGAAGCCTCCGCCAGCACCGCGTTGTTGAAGCCGATGGTGATGGCCGGCAGCAGCACCGGCAGCGTGTTGGGCAGGATGTGCACCAGCAGGATCCGCGCCGGGGACGCGCCCATGAGCCGGGCGCTTTTCACATAGTTCACGTCCCGCAGCGCGGCAAAGGCGGTGCGGGTGACCCGGGCGAAGCTGGGGATGAACACCAGTCCCAGGGCCGCCACCACGTTGAATTTCTTCCCCGGCCCCAGGATGGAGATCACCACCAGAGCCAGCAGGATGCTGGGGAAGGCGGTGAGGGCATCGTTGACGCGCATGAGGGCCTCGTCCACCACGCCGCCGAAGTAGCCGGTAACGGCGCCGATGGCCGTGCCGCACACCGCGCCGATGGCCACGGTGGAAAGCGCGATGAGGAAGGTGGTGCCCGCCCCCTGGAGCACCCGGCTGAAGATATCCCGGCCAAAGTTGTCGGTGCCCAGCAGATGGGTCAGGGAGGGTGAGAGGAACTTGTCCGCCTCCCCCATGGCGGCGGGGTCGTAGGGCGTCCAGAAAAAGCCCAGGAGGATGAAGGCGGTCATGATCCCGCTGAGGATCAGCCCCGCCCGCAGGTATCCGTTCATGGTGTGCTTCATGTCCGCCCTCCCATCCGCAGCCGGGGGTCGATGCGCTGGTTGATGATGTCCGCGGCGGTGCCGGAGAGCACCACCCAGAACGCCAGGATCACCACGATGGCCTGCACCACCGGGTAGTCCCGGCTGCCGATGGAGGCCACCAGCATCCGGCCCAGCCCGGGGATGGCGAACACCTGCTCCACCACGATGCTGCCCGCCACGATCTCCGCCATGGTCTGGGCCAGGAAGGTCACCACCGGCACCAGGGCGTTTTTCAGCACATGGCGGCGCAGCACGCCGGAGCGGTCATTGCCCCGGGAGATGGCGGTGCGCACATAGTCCCGCTCCATCTCCCGGCGGACGGTGGAGCGGAGCATCCGGGTGGTCATGGCGATGCGGGGCACAGCCAGGGCCACCGCGGCGAAAAGCAGATACCGCAGCGCCCCGGGGAAGTTCTGGGTCAGAGACGGCATCTGGCCGTGGATGAACCAGTGGAGCATGGTACTGAACACCCAGGTCAGGAGAATGCCGGTAAAAAAGGGCGGTACCGCCATACCCAGCTGATTCACCACCGTGCCCAGCCACTCCAGCCGGCCTCCGGCCCGGCCCGCAGACCGCAGACCCAGGGGGATGGACACCGCCACGATGAGCACGAAGCTCAGAAGGCTCAGGCACAGCGTCAGCCCCACCTTGGGGGCGATGAGCTCCCACACCGGGGTGCCGTAGCTGTAGGAGATGCCCAGATCCCCGGTGAAGAAGCCCGCCAGCCACTCCACATACCGCACCGGCCAGGGCCGGTCCAGTCCCAGCTCCGCCCGCAGCGCCGCCACCTTTTCCGGCGTGGCGGTGGTGCCCAGCATGGCGGTGGCGGGATCGCCGGAGATCATGGAAAAGGCCGCAAAGGCAAAAAAGGAGACGATGACCATGGTCAAAAGCAGCATGGCGATGCGTCTTGCCGCGTATTTCATGGTCCTCGCCTCCCTTTCCGTGCGGCACATTGCATGCCGCCGTTCATATCAGGCAGTATAGTGGATGCCGGACAGATCCAGCACGTAGATGGGGTAGAAGACGACGCCCTCCAGCCCCTGCCGCACGGCCACCAGGTCCGCCAGGTCCTGGATGTACACGTTGGCGGCGTTTTCCGTCAGGTCCCGCTCCATGGCCTTGTAGAGGGCGGTCTGCTCCGCGTCGTCATAGGTGGCCAGGGCCTGCTGGAACAGTGCGTCGTAGTTGGCGCTGTTGTAGTTGATGAAGTTGGAGCCATAGGTGGAGGTGAACCGCTCCAGCAGCGCCCGGGCGGTCATGTTGGCCGCGTCCACGCCCACCACGGTGGACTGGAACTGCCGGCCGGTATAGGTGTCGGACACCCAGCTCTCCCACTCCACCGGCAAAATGGTGGCGGTGACGCCCACCGCCGCCAGCTGCTGCACCAGCACCTCGGCAGTGTCCATGTGGGGCTTGTAGTTGCTGGGGACGGTGATGGTCATCTCAAAGCCGTCGGGATAGCCGGCCTGGGCCAGCAGCTCCTTGGCCTTTTCGGGATTGTATTCGTAATAGTCCGTCAGGTCCTCGTCAAAGTACTTGCCGAAGGCAGGGTACATGCTGGAGCCGATGGGGCTGCCGTAGCCGTCGAAGGCCAGGTCGATGATGCCCTGCTTGTCCACGGCGTAGCTGAGGGCCTGGCGCACCCGGACATCGTCGAAGGGGGCCACGGCGTTGTTGAGGTACAATGCCTGCACCAGGTTCATGGTGCCCTCCGCCACGGTGAAATCGTCTCCCAGCTGGTCCACCTGGGTGCTGGTGAGATGGCTGCACAGGTCGATGGCGCCGCTCTGGAGGCTCATCATCAGGCTGTCGGCGTTCTCGATGATCTTCAGCGTCACCTTGTCCAGCTGGGCGGGGGTGCCCCAGTAGTCCTCGAACCGCTCCAGCACGATGGAGTCCTGGGCGGTGCGGGAGACGAACCGGAAGGGGCCGGTGCCCACGGGAGCGGTGTCCTGCTCGGTATAATCCGCCGGCAGCACGGCGGTGGTGAGATAGGAAATGAACTCATTGCTGGGCTCGGAGATGGTGATGGTCACGGTGCGCTCGTCCACAGCCTCCACCGCCTCAATAACAGAAAACGCCTCCACCTGGACGATTCCCGTCTCAGTGGCGGCGGCGCAGCGATTGATGGAATAGACCACATCCTCCGCCGTCACCGTGTCTCCGTTGTGGAACTTCACACCCTCCCGCAGGGTAAAGGTGTAGGTTTTGTGATCCTCGGAAACCGTGTAGTTCTCGGCGATGGCAGGGGTCAGATCTCCGTCCGGGGTAGGCTTCATCAGCCCCTCGAACACATTGAACATGACTTCTCGGGTTCCTGCCTTCACGGTTTTGTGAGGGTCAAGACTGTCGTCCAGGTCTTGTGCGATGCCAACGGTGATGGCGTTGGCTGCCGCTCGGTCCTCAGGCGTCTCTTCCGCGCTGCCGTCTCCGCATCCGGTGAGTACGGCGCACAGGAGTCCTGCCAGAAGAAGGAGGGACATCAGGCGCTTTTTCATCTTGTTTCTCTCCTTTGATCACTGCCGCGATGGGTCAGTGTTGGACGGGAGGTGTCCCGTCCCGACAAAATGATGGGCGTATTCGGTTGTCAGGCCCATGGGCCAAGGCGGCCTCGCAGACAGTGCGAATACAGCCCCGCAGGCCCGGCTGCCGCCACGCCTGCAAGGCTGTATTGTACACAATCCGCCCGCTGATTGCAAGATGTTTTTCCAGTTTTTCAGGGCTCTTTCCCGGGCCGGGGCGGGTGGTCCGGCCGTTCGTAGGCCTCGTTTTCCAGAGGCAGTCCCTTGCGGCGTAGCCGGCTTTCCACCAGGAAATTCACCGCGCTGTACAGGCACGCGCACACCGGCACGCCGAAGAACATCCCCGGGATGCCGAAAAAGCTGCCGCCCACCAGGATGGCGATGATGACCCACAGGCTGGAGAGCCCTGTCTTGTCTCCCAGGATCTTGGGGCCGATGACGTTGCCGTCCAGCTGCTGGAGGGCCAGAACGAAGAGCACGAAATACAGCGCCTTCAGCGGCGAGACCAGAAGGATCAGGAACGTGCTGGGGATGGCCCCCAGGAAGGGGCCGAAGAAGGGGATCACATTGGTGACGCCCACGATGACGGACACCAGGGGCGTGTAGGGGAAATTCAGGATACTGCAGCCGATAAAGCATAAAATACCGATGATGAGGGAGTCCAGCAGCTTTCCCCGGACAAAGCCGGAGAAAATAGCGTCCGCCTTGGCCGCGCCCCGCAGCACCCAGGGGACGTTCTCCTGCGGCGCCAGGCCGTAGACCACCTTCCGGGCATAGGCGGCACAGCGTTCCTTGGTGGCCAGCAGATACACCGACACGATGACGCCCACCAGCAGATCGCCCAGGAAGGACACCATGGTCATGAGTCCCCCGGAGACCGCCACCATCAGCTGCTGGGCCTGGGGCAGCATGTCCCGGGTCACCCAGTTGCTCAGCTCCTCATAGATGCCGTCCATCTGCTGCGCCACCCACTGCTCCAGCGTGGGGTTGCTCTCCAGCAGGTCCTCCACCCAGCCGCTGATGGTGCGGTAATAGGTCTCGGCGTTGGAGATGAGCTGCTGGACGCTTTTGTAGAGCTCCGGCATCAGCACCGAGGCCAGCAGGTAGAGCAGCAGCCCGATGACGGTCCAAGCCAGCAGGATGCTCACCGCCCGCATGGCCAGCCCCCGCCGGGGCGGAGCCTTCCGGCGCAGGGCCAGCATCCCCCGTTCGAAATAGTTCACCATGGGAGCCAGCAGATAGGCCATCAGAGCGCCGTAGAGCACCGGGCGCAGTGCGGTGAGAAACTGCCCGTAAAGAGGCGCATTATAAAAAAGCGTGATGGCGCCCACCACGCAGAAAAGCGTCAGTCCCAGCTTGATGTAACGGTTTTGCACCATGGCTCCGCCCTCCCTTTTCGAAAATATTCTACACGCCGCCATGGGGAATTGCAATCCTCAGTTTCCCATGCTATACTGACTTTTACACTTCATTTATAAATGGTTTTTCCGGTTGGGAGGTCGGGTTTCATGGATCGGAAAACACTTTTGATGATCATCAATCCCCGGGCCGGGCGCAGCAAGCCCATGGGTCCGCTGCTGGACGCGGCAACCGTTCTCTCCGAGGGCGGGTACCTGCTCTCCCTGCACAAGACATCCGCTCCCCGGGACGCCATGGTCCACGCCGCCAAATACGGCGGCGACTACGACGTGGTGGTTGCAGTGGGCGGCGACGGCACTCTCAATGAGGTGGCCTGCGGACTGATGCAGCTGGAGCATCCGCCGCTGCTGGGCTATCTGCCCCAGGGCAGCACCAACGACTTCGCCGCCAGCCTGCAGATCCCCGCCGAACCCGCAGAGGCAGCCCGCCGCCTGCTCAGCAGCCGGCCCCGGCGTCTGGACGTGGGCCTTTGGAACCGGCGGCACTTCATGTACGTGGCCACCTTCGGTGCTTTCACCCGGACGTCCTATACCGCCCCCCAGGCCGCCAAGAATGCCCTGGGCCACTTCGCCTACATCCTGGAGGGGATGAAGGACCTCAACTCCCTGCGCCCCTACCAGGTCCGCATCACCGCCGACGGGGAGACCCTGGACGGGGAATACCTCTTCGGCGCCGTGTCCAACTCCACCTCCATCGGCGGCCTCATGCGCCTGGACCCCCAGCGGGTGGTGCTGGACGACGGGAAATTCGAACTGCTGCTGGTGCCCAGCCCCAAAACGGCGGCGGACCTCCAGAACCTGGTCCGGGCCCTGCTGGAGCAGCGCTACGACGGCGGCGGCCTGATCTTCCGCCACATCTCCTCCCTCCACCTGGAAACGGACTCCGCCCCCGCCTGGTCCCTGGACGGGGAATACGCCCCCAGCTCCCCGGTGGTGGACATTGTCAACCGTCATCAGGCGCTGGAGGTGCTGCTGTGAACGAGACGCTGCAGCAGCTGCAAAGCCGCTTCCGCGGCCGGGAGCCGGGCCTTTTGGGGGCATCCGCCTCCTACGCCGTCCTCTGCCCCCTGGTGGAGCGCCCCGACGGACTGCACCTGCTCTTTGAGGTCCGGGCGGCACAGGTGCGCCAGGGCGGCGAGGTGTGCTTTCCCGGCGGGCGGATGGAAGCAGGAGAGGATGACGCCGCCTGCGCCCTCCGGGAGACAGAGGAGGAGCTGGCCATCCCCCCCTCCAGCGTCACCGTGCTGGGCCGGCCGGATTTTCTGTGCAGCCAGCGCGGGTTCCTGCTCCGCCCGGTGCTGGGCCTGGTGTCGGCGGCGGGCATGGCCTGCCTGCATCCCTCCCCCGCAGAGGTGGCGGATACCTTTACCGTTCCTCTGGACTTTTTCCGCCACACGCCGCCGCAGGTGTACAGCTATGACCTCATCCCACAGGTACCGGAGGATTTTCCCTATGCCTCCGTGGGCATCACCCCCGCTTACCCCTGGGGACGGGGCCACATGGAGGTGCCGGTGTGGCACTGGGAGGGCCGTGTGATCTGGGGCATAACCGCCCGCATCGTCCGTTCCCTGGTCCGGGAGGGTTTTTGACAAATTGTACAAAACCGCTTGTATGTATTCGTTTACGCGATCATACTAGCGGTTTTTTCGTACTTTTTACACGGTTTCAGTTCATTAATTTTGGCAATGCGCCCCATCGGTTTTAACGTTTTGACTTTCCGCCCCCCCTGCCCTATGATAAAGGCACGGAAGGGGGAACGGCCTCCCCTCCGAGAAAACCTCAAAAGAGAATCCTGATCAAGAAGGAGTGGTTACACATGATGGACTGGATCCCCAATCGCCTGGTATATGAGAAGAAGCATTCCTGCTCCCCTTACGCAAGCTACGCCAGCGCAGCCCTGGCCAGCATGGGTTGCCGGATCCGGAACGGTTTGAAACTGGGCGCACTGCTGTGACTGCCGGACCCGCGTCCGCCCCAGCCGCCCAACGTCCGCGGCCGCCTCAAAGGCTGGCCGCCATATGAAAGGAGTTTTTCCCATGAAGAACCTGAACAAGACTGTTTTTGCAAACGTCATCCGCAACTACGTCCGCTTCGGCGGCGTCCGCTAATGAACGAAAGGAGCGTACGATCATGAAGAACCTCAACGACACCGCTTTTGCCTACGTCATCCGCAACTACGTCCGCTTCGGCGGCGTCCGCTAATGAACGAAAGGAGCGTACGATCATGAAGAACCTCAACAACACCGCTTTTGCAAACGTCATCCGCAACTACGTCCGCTTCGGCGGCGTCCGCTGAACGGAGGCCAGAGCATGAAGGCGCTTTCCGCTTCCGCGTTTGCAGGCGTCATCCGGAACTTCCTCCGCTTCGGCGGTCATCGGTAACCGGAGAGGCCGTACGCCTGAACCTCTGCAGCAACCGGATCCCAGGTCCCGCCGGCAGTCCGCCGGCGGGACCTTTTTTGCTTCTCTTTCCGCCGGAAACATGATACACTGATCGTATCTCGATATCGAGGAGGCGGCAGACATGCTGGACTGGGACCACCTGGAAAAATACCGGGAGAACAACCGTCTGGAGGCCAAGCGGGCCCAGGGCGGACTGCCCCGCAGCATCTGGGAGACCTACTCCGCCTTCGCCAACACCTTCGGCGGCATCATCCTGCTGGGCGTGGTGGAGGGGCCGGACAAGGCCTTCACCTCCGTCCCCCTGCCGGACCCGGATCAGCTGGCGGCGGACTTCTGGAACACCCTCAGCGCCCCGGGCACCGTCAGTGTCAACATTCTCAGCCATCAGGACGTTCAGGTGGTGGAAAGCGGCGGCAACCGCATCGTGGCCATCCAGGTGCCCCGGGCGGACCGCCACGACCGGCCGGTGTTCATCGGCCACGATCTCTTTTCCGGCACCTATCGCCGCAGCGGCGAGGGGGATTACCGCTGCACCGCCGAGGAGGTACGGAGCATGCTCCGGGACCAGGCGGATCTCACACTGGACACCCGGCTGCTGCCCCGGCTGACGGAGGAGGCCTTTCACCCGGAGAGCGTGGCGCGTTACCGCGACCTTGCCCGGCGGCGCCACAGGAGCGAAGAGCCGGAGGCGCTGGACGATCCCGCCTTTCTCCACCGGGCGGGCGCCATGGCCCGGGACAGCCGGGGGCAGCTGCATCCCACGGCCGCGGGCCTTTTGATGCTGGGCCGGGAAGCGGAGATCCGCCGGGAATTCCCCGGATATTCCCTGGACTATCAGGAGTCCGGCGTTTCGGACGGCGTGCGGCTCCTCTCCGGCTCCGGGGACTGGAACGCCAACCTCCTCACCTTCTATTTCCGGGTCTACGGCCGCATCGTCCGGGATCTCCCCGGCGGAGAGGACGCCCCGGTGCGCCGGGCGGTGCGGGAGGCACTGGTGAACGCCCTGACCCATGCAGACTATTACGACCGCCGGGGCCTGGTGATCCAGAAGCTGCCCAACCAGATCCGCATCGCCAATCCCGGCGCCTTCCGGGTAGACCCCCGGGAGGTGCTGGCCGGCGGCGTGTCGGACCCCCGGAATGCCGCGCTGATCCGCCTGTTCCGGCTCATCGGCGCCGCCGGCGGCGGTCTTTCCGGCATCCGGGCAGTCTGGCAGGCCCAGGGCTGGCAGGCGCCGGAGATCGTGGAGAGCTTCGGCCCGGACCGCACCGTGCTGACGCTGCCCCTGCAGCCCGCCCAGGTCCCGCTCCCCGGCCCCCGGGAGCGGGTGATCGCCTTCCTCACCGACGCCGCGGCGGCGTCAGCATCGGAGATCGCCCACGCCGCCGGACCGGACTGCGGGGAGGCGCTGCTCTCCGCCATGGAGCGGGAGGGCGTACTGACCGCAGAGGATACGCCGGAGGGCCGGCGCTACCGGCTGCGGTGGTGACAGCGGGAGATTTTCATTGCACCGGCGGCAGCGGTATGGTATCATAGCTGCAAAGCAGGAACGGTCCTTTGCGCGCAGCCGGAAAACACAGCCTGCAGCCCCATGACAGCAAAGAAGCCGCGCACGCGGCATCCGGAAGGAGAGCACATATGAACAAGATCATCACCATCAGCCGGGAATACGGCGCCGGCGGCCACTCCATCGGCCGGCAGGTAGCCGAACAGCTGGGCATCCCCTTTTACGACCGGGACATCGTCCGGGAGACGGTGAAGGCCAGCGGCTTCGACATGGATACCGTGGAGCATGACCAGGAGGACGTCTCCCGGGCGGACTTTCTGTTCAAGAGCATCTGCTCCCTGTCCGCTCCCTCCTACAACGACACCCAGGACGCCATCCACGAGGTGCAGCGGGCAGTGATCCTGCAGTTCGCCAAGGCGGGGCCCTGCGTGATCCTGGGCCGCTGCGCCGATGACATCCTCCGCAAAGCCGGTGTGGAGTGCCTGAACGTGTTCATCCACGCCGACGATGTCCACCGGGCCGTGCGGGTCAGCGAGATCACCGGCTGCACCAATGCCACGGAACTGCAGAAGATGCTGGCCAAGAAGGATGGCAGCCGCCATACTTATTACACCCACTACACCGGCAAAAAATGGGGCGACAGCCGCAATTATCACCTGACGCTGGACAGCGGCGCCCTGGGCTATGAGCGCTGCGTGCAGCTGATCGTGGCCGCCGCTGCGGACTGACGATGCAAAAAGATCCCCGGCTCCTTCCGGAGCCGGGGATCTTTTTGCATCCGTTTTACAGCCGGGTCACAACGGGAATGACCATGGGGCTGCGCTTGGTATTTTTAAAGAGGTAGCTGCTCACGGCGGACTTCACGGTGCCCCGCAGCTCGCCGTCGTCCCGGGCACGCTTGCGGGAGACGGACTCCGCCGCCTCCAGAGCCACGCTCTGCAGTTCCTTCATGAGGTCGCCGGATTCTTTGACGTAGATGAAGCCCCGGGTGATGATCTCCGGCTCGCTGAGCAGCGCGCCGTCGTGGGCGGAGATGGGCATCACCACCACCACCATGCCGTCCTCGGCCAGACGCTTGCGGTCCCGCATCACCACGGCGCCCACATCGCCCACGCCGGAGCCGTCCACATACACCTCTCCGGCAGGCACGCTGCCGCCGATCTTCAGTGTCTTGGCGGTCAGCTCGATGACGGAGCCGTTGTCGGCGATGGCGATGTGATTGCGGTCCATGCCCATATCCTGGGCCAGCTGGCTGTGGATCTGGAGCATCCGCTGCTCGCCGTGGAGGGGGATGAAGAAGCGGGGCCTGGTCAGGGCATGGATGATCTTGAGCTCCTCCTGGCAGGCGTGGCCGGAGACATGCAGGATGTCCGCACGGTCGTAGACCACCTTCACGCCCTTGCGGAAGAGCTCGTTGATGACCCGGGAGACGGTGACCTCATTGCCGGGGATGGCGGAAGCGGACAGGATCACCTTGTCCCCGGCGCCCAGCTCCACCTGCTTGTGGGTGGAGAAGGCCATGCGGTACAGGGCGCTCATCTCCTCGCCCTGGGAGCCGGTTGTGACGATGACCTGCTTGTTTTTGGGCAGGCCCTTGATCTTGTTGATGTCCACCAGCGTGTTCTTGGGCACCTTCATATAGCCCAGCTCCGTGGAGACCTTCATCATGTTCTCCATGGACCGGCCGGTGACGGCCACCTTCCGGCCGCACTGGGCGGCGGCGTCCAGCACCTGCTGGATACGGTGGACGTTGGAGGCGAAGGTGGTGACGATGATCCGGTCCTCGCAGTTCTGGAACTGCCGGACGAAGGTGGCGCCCACTGTCTTTTCCGAGGGGGTGAAGCCGGGGCGCTCCACGTTGGTGGAGTCGGCACACAGCGCCAGCACGCCCTCCTTACCCAGCTCGCCCAGGCGGGCCAGGTCAATGACCTCCCCGTCGATGGGAGTGGAGTCGATCTTGAAGTCGCCGGTGTGGACCACGGTGCCCATATGGGTGTGGATGGCAAAAGCCACGGAGTCGGCGATGGAGTGGTTCACATGGATGAACTCCACGGTGAATTTCCCAGCCCGGACAGACTTGCCCGGCTCCACCGTTACCAGCTTGGTGCTCTTGAGAAGGCCGTGCTCCTCCAACTTCAGCTTGATAAGCCCCGCAGTGAAACGGGTGCAGTAGATGGGCAGGTTGATCTGCTTGAGGACATAGGGGATGGCGCCTACGTGATCCTCGTGGCCGTGGGTGATAAACAGGCCCCGGATCCGGGCGCGGTTTTTGATGAGGTAGCTGACGTCGGGGATGATGCAGTCGATGCCGTACATGTCGTCCCCGGGGAACGCCATGCCGCAGTCCACCACGATGATCTCCCCGCCGCACTCGTAGGCGGTCATGTTCTTGCCGATCTCGTTGAGACCGCCCAGGGGGATGATTTTCAGTTTTTCTGCCATAAAAATAAAAACTCCTTTTTCTTTAAAACAGTGTGGACAGCTCCCCCGATCCGCCGCGGCGCGGCCCCTTCCGCGGAAAAATGCGCGCGGAAAGATGAGACGCCCGTTGCCTGCACGGCCCCGTTTCGCCGGCAGGGGTTCGGCTGCGTCATGTCGGAATCCGATATGAGAGCTGTGATCTATTTGACCGGGGAGACACTTCCTCACGCCGGTAAAATACATAAGGAAAGGCACCGGACGCGTATGGTCCGGGGCGCTATGCGCCGCTGCAGGCGCTGACATCTCCGGCGGCCGGAGGCGCGCTTCCGCGCCTGTGCCCCTGGGGGCGGCCGCCATTCTTTCCCGATAGTATATCACATCTCCCGCCGTTTGTATACATCTTTTTTGCGTTATGGAAACTCCCTCCGGCAAATCCCGGAAAAAAGCGCCGATCCCGGAACGGTTTGGAGGTTGCGTCCCGGCCCGGAAACTGCTATACTAATAAAATCTATGAGTATGTTTTCCGGTAAAAGGAGTCTTTCCATGAACAACAAAAAACTCTCCCGGCTGCTGGAACCGAATTTGAAGCTGTACTTTCTGTGCCTGCTGATATTCACCCTGGCGGCCCTGCCGGCCAGCCCGGTGCTGGCCCTGGCGGAGGGCGTGGCCACGGTGGCCCTTTACGTCTATTTTACCCGGGGCAACAAAAAACGCCGCCAGGGCATCCTGCAGTACATCGACAGCGTCACCGGCAGCGTGGATACCGCCAGCAAATCCACCCTCATCAACTCCCCCCTGCCCATCATGGTCTTTCGGCCGGACACCGGCGAGGTGATCTGGAGCAATGAAAACTTCCTTCAGCTGGCCGGGGTGCGGGAGCATCTTTTTGAGATGAAGGTGGAGGACGCCGTGCCGGACTTTCCCTTCCAGTGGCTGCTGGAGGGCAAGCAGGAATGTCCCGACCGGGTGTACATGAACGGCCGGCGCTTCCGGGTATACGGCAGCCTGGTCCGGGCTAAGGGCCGGGGCGGTGAGCAGAATCTGGTGGCCACCACCTACTGGGTGGACACCACCGAGGCCGATGTGATGCGGGAGACGTACTCCGCCACCCGCCCGGTACTGTCCCTGGTCATGGTGGACAACTATGAGGACCTGATGAAGGCCTGCGCCGACACCGCCCGCAGCGCAGTCCTGGCCCAGATCGATGAGCGGCTCAGCGCCTGGGCCGACGGCCGGGGCCTGCTTTTGAAGGTGGAGCGGGACCGCTATCTCTTCATTTTTGAGGAGCAGTTCTACCAGCACTTCGTGGAGGAGAAGTTCTCCGTGCTGGACAGCATCCGGGACATCCGGGTGGGCGAGGGCGTGCATCCCACGCTCTCCATCGGCATGGGCAAGGACGCCGACACTCTCTCCGATCTCTACAAAAACGCCAACCTCTCTCTGGAGATGGCCCTGAGCCGGGGCGGCGACCAGGCGGTGGTGCGCAACCGGGTGGACTTCGAGTTCTACGGCGGCCGCACGAAATCCACGGAAAAGCGCACCAAGGTGAAGTCCCGGGTCATGGCCAACGCCCTCAACGAGCTGATGGGCGACGCCGGGGAGATCTACATCATGGGCCACAGCTTTGCGGACATGGACGCCGTGGGCGCCGCCGCCGGCGTGTGCTGCGCCGCCCGGAACCGGGGCAAGCGGGCCCGGATCGTCATCGACCTGGAGCGCAACGCCGCGGGGCCTGTGCTCCAGAAGCTCATGGCCCTGCCGGAGTACGCCGGCGTGTTCATCTCCCCCGGCGAGGCCTTTTTGAAGATCCAGCCCGGGGCGCTGCTGGTGGTGGTGGACACCAACCGGCCGGAGATGGTGGAGAGCCAGCAGCTGCTGGAGTCCTGCAACCGGGTGGCGGTGATCGATCACCACCGCCGGGCCGCCACCTACATTGAAAACGCCGCCTTCAGCTTCCACGAGCCCTACGCCTCCTCCGCCTCGGAGCTGGTGACGGAGCTTCTGCAGTATCTGGTGGACTCCGCCGACCTGCTGCGTGAGGAGGCGGAGGCGCTGCTGGCGGGCATCGTGCTGGACACGAAGCACTTCACTCTCCGCACCGGCGGCCGCACCTTTGAGGCGGCGGCCTTCCTGCGCCGGGCCGGCGCGGACACCACCGATGTGCAGAAGCTGTTCCAGAACGACCTCCACGAGATGGTCTCCCGGTATGACATCATCCGCCGGGCGGAGCTCTACCGGGACGACATCGCCCTGGCGGTGATCCCCCAGGAGGGAGTGGACCGGGTCACCGCCGCCCAGGCGGCGGACGAGCTGCTCTCTCTCAAGGGCGTGAAGGCCTCCTTCGTGATCTACCGCAACGGGTCGGACGTGCTGATGTCCGCCCGGTCCCTGGGCGACGTGAACGTCCAGGTGGTGCTGGAGGCACTGGGCGGCGGCGGCAATTCCACCACCGCCGGCGGCCGGGTGGAAAACGGCGACATCGACGACGTGGAGCAGCGTCTCAAGGACGCCATCGACGGATATTTCGAAAAATAAGCCATAGGATAACAAAAGGAGCGTATCAGGATGAAAGTCATTTTACAGCAGGATGTGAAGGGCCAGGGCAAAAAGGGCCAGATGGTGGAGGTTTCCGAGGGCTACGCCCGGAACTTCCTCCTGCCCCGGAAGCTGGCCATCGCCGCCACGGCGGACGCCATCAACACCATGAATCTCAAGGAGAAGGCCCGCCGCGCCGAGGAGGCCCGGCTCAAGGCTGAGGCCGAGGCCACCGCGGAAAAGCTCAAGGAGTGCATGGTCAAGCTCACCGCCAAGGCCGGCAACGGCGGCCGCCTCTTCGGCGCCGTCACCACCAAGGAGATCTCTGAGGGCCTCAAGGCCCAGTTCGACATCGACATCCCCAAGCAGAAGCTGGTGCTGGAGGACCCCATCAAGGCCTTCGGCAGCTATCAGGTCAAGGCCAAGCTGGGCTTTGAGGTGACGGGCACCGTGTACGTGTCCGTATTTGAGGAAAAGTGATCCGCCGCACCCGGATGGGTGCCGCGCATTCCGGAGGTGACGAACCATGGCCATGGAGGACCTGCTGACCCGGCAGATGCCCCACTCCCTGGAGGGAGAGCAGGCGGTGCTGGGGTCCATGCTCATCGACGCGGGCTGCGTCAAGGACGTCATGGACAAGCTGCGTCCGTCGGACTTCTACCTGCGCCAGAACCGGGAGATCTTTGAGACGATCTACACCATGTTCTCCTACGCCCGGCCCATCGACGGCATCACCGTCTTCGAGGAGATGCAGAAGGCGGGCCTGGTGGGAGAGAACACCCGCTCATATCTGGCCCAGCTGATGGAGATCACCCCCACAAGCGCCAATGTCATGGAGTACGTAGCCATCGTCCGGGACAAGGCGCTGCTGCGGGGCGTGGCCCAGGCCGCCTCCGAGATCACCGCACTGGTGCAGGAGGGCGTAGGCGAGGCCTCCGAGATCCTGGAGGCGGCGGAGCAGAAGGTGTACGCCATCCGCCGGGGCCAGAGCGCCCAGGAGATGGTGCCGCTGCGGCTGGTGCTGCCGGACGTGCTGGACCGCCTCAGTGAGATGAGCGAGAGCGAAAATCACCTGCCGGGCCTGTCCACCGGCCTTTCCGCCGTGGACCAGAAGATCACCGGCCTCAACAAGTCCGACCTGATCCTTCTGGCCGCCCGTCCCGGCATGGGCAAGACCTCCTTCGCCCTGAACGTGGCGCTGAACGTGGCCAAGAGCACGAAAAAGACTGTGGCGGTGTTCTCCCTGGAGATGTCCCGGGAGCAGCTGGCCACCCGGCTCCTCAGCGCCGAGGCCCTGGTGGAGAACACCCGGCTCAAGACCGGTATGCTCCGGGAGACGGACTGGGAGAAGATCGCCGGCGCCGCCACCGTCCTCAACAAGGTGGACATCCGCATCGACGACAACCCCATGCTGTCCGTGGCGGACATGAACGCCAAGTGCCGCCGTCTGGACGACCTGGGTCTGGTGGTCATCGACTACCTGCAGCTGATGACCTCTGCCGGCGGCAAGAGCGGCGGCGGCGAGAGCCGCCAGCAGGTGGTCTCCGACATGTCCCGGATGCTCAAGATCATGGCCAAGGAGCTCAACGTCCCCGTCATCTGCCTCAGCCAGCTCTCCCGTGCCAACGAAAAGCGGGACGACAAGCGGCCCATGCTCTCGGACCTGCGGGAATCCGGCGCCATCGAGCAGGACGCAGACATCGTCCTCTTCCTCTACCGGGACGACTACTACAACGAGGATTCTGAAAAGCACAACATCGCCGAGTGCATCGTGGCCAAGAACCGCCACGGCGAAACGGGTAAGGTGGAGCTGCGGTGGATGCCCGAGTACACCCAGTTCTCCACTCTGGACAACCGCTATGGCGACGAATGACCTTTCCGCCGCCCGGGACTTCCTGCGGCGGCACTTTCCCCAGGGCGGGCAGGTGCTGTGCGCCGTCTCCGGCGGACTGGACTCCATGTGCCTTGTACACTTTCTGGACACCTGGGGACGGAGAAACGGCTTTTCCCCCGCCGCCGCCCACTTCAACCACCGTCTCCGGGGGGAAGCTGCAGACCGGGACCAGCGGTTCGTGGAGGCATGGTGCGCCGGACGCGGCATCCCCTGCTTTTCCGGCAGCGGCGACACCCGGGGGGAGATGGCCCGGAGGGGCCGCTCCCTGGAGGAGTGCGCCCGGGACCTGCGTTACGCCTTTTTGCAGGAGACGGCACAGCGGGAGGGCTTTCCTGCCATCCTCACCGCCCACCACGCCGACGACAACGCCGAAACCATGCTTCTGAATCTGATCCGGGGCACCGGCACGGCGGGCCTTGCGGGGATCCCCCCCGTCCGGGGGAACGTGTACCGCCCCTTTCTGGGTCTGAGCCGGGAGACTTTGGCGGACTATGCCCGCTTCCACAATCTCCCCCATGTGGAGGATGAGACGAACCGGGAGGAGATCGCCGCCCGGAACGTCCTGCGCCACCAGGTATTCCCGGTGCTGCGGCAGCTGAACCCCCGGGCGGCGGAGCACATGAGTGCCGCCGCCGGGGTACTGGCGCGGGAGCACGCCGCTCTGGAGGAGCAGGCACAGGCCCTGGTCCGGCAGGCTGCCGATACCCCGCAGGGGCTCTCCATCCCATGCGCTGTCCTGGCGGAGGCCCCCCGTGCCGCAGCGGAACGGGCGGTGCTGCATCTGCTGGCCGCGGCGGCGGGACACCGCCGGGACCTCACCGCCGCCCATGCGGAAGCTTTGGTGTCTCTGGCCCGCTCTGGACAAGACGGAGCGCAGGTATCCCTGCCCTATGGCTTGACGGCCCGGCTGGGAGGGTATACATTGTATCTGGAACACATTGGCACCCCGCCGCCTCCGGCGGACATCGCGCCGGGGCAGACCGCGCATTTCGGTCCCTGGCAGGTGCGGCTGAGCCGCAGTCCGGGACCCGGGGCCCTGGTCCTGGCCCCCACGACCCAGCCCCTGCACCTGACGGCCTGGCGCGCCGCGGACCGCATGACCCTACCCGGCAGCCGGGGCAGCCGCTCCTTGAAGCGGCTTTGCGCCGAGCGTGGCATCCCGCCTCTGGAGCGGGATGCGCTGCCGGTGCTGCGGGTGGGAAATGCGCCTGCAGCCGTGCCCGGCGTAGGCGTGGACGTGAACTTTGCACCTGGAGGCGGCGACGCCCTGTTCGTATCATTCATCAAAAAGACAGAGGAGACTGGACATGAAAAGTGAGATGGAGGCAAACATCCTCAAAGTGCTCATCACCGAGGAGGAACTGCACCGCCGGGTGGCGGAGATGGGCGAGGAGCTCTACCAGCGATTTGAGGGCAAGAACCCGCTGTTCTTGGGCGTGCTGAAGGGCTCTTTCGTATTCATGGCGGACCTGGTGCGGGCCTGCCAGGTGAAAAGCGATGTGGAGTTCATCGCCGTCAGCTCTTATCAGAACGCCACCGCCTCCTCCGGCCGGGTACAGATCACCCACGACCTGCAGCAGGACATCACCGGCCGCCACCTCATCATCGTGGAGGATATTCTGGACTCCGGCAATACCCTGGCCTTCCTGCGCCAGTATTTCCTCACCAAGGGCGCCGCGTCCATTACCATCGTGACGCTGCTGGACAAGCCCTCCCGCCGGGCCAAGGCCATCTCCGCGGATCTCTCCGGCTTCACTGTGCCCGACGAGTTCGTGGTGGGCTACGGGCTGGACTACGCCCAGCAGTACCGCAACATCCCCTATATCGGCGTTTTGAAGCCCGAGGTCTACACCCACGGCTGACGGTGCCGCAACGCTAGCAAAGGAGGTACCCGCGCCGTGACAAAGAAGCGCACCCCTAATTTCAGCATATTCTTTTTGCTGCTGGTGATCGCCATGTGCGTGAGCCTGCTCTGGCAGATGGACAGCCAGAGCGGCCAGCTGGAATACTCCCAGGTCCGGCAGCTGTTCCTGCAGGAAAAGGTGGAGACGGTGGACATCGACACCGACCTCAACATGACGCTGACCCTTCGGGAACCCCTGAACGGCAGCAGCACGGTCCAGTACAAGCTCTACAGCTTCCAGCTCTTCTACGACGATCTCAATGACCTGGTGACGGAGCAGTACGCCCAGGGCATCATCAAATCCTACGACTATCCCGACGCCCCCACCACCAATTGGCTGGAGGTGCTGCTGCCCTGGGTGCTGACGGCGCTGCTGCTGGGCGCCATGTGGTATTTCATGTTCGCCCGGGGCCAGAGCGGCGTGGGGCCGGACCGGATGGCCAAATTCGGCGCCGCCCGCACCCGGACGCTGTCCGAGGGGGACAAGAAGGTCACCTTCGACGACGTGGCCGGCGCGGACGAGGAAAAGGAGGAGCTCCAAGAGGTGGTGGACTTCCTGAAGGATCCCCGGAAATACATCTCCCTGGGCGCCCGGATCCCCAAGGGCGTGCTGCTGGTAGGCCCTCCGGGCACCGGCAAGACCCTGCTGGGCAAGGCCGTGGCCGGTGAAGCCGGCGTGGGCTTCCTCTCCATCTCCGGCTCCGACTTCGTGGAGCTGTACGTGGGCGTGGGCGCCAGCCGGGTCCGGGACCTCTTCGACCAGGCGAAGAAAAGCGCCCCGGCCATCGTGTTCATTGACGAGATCGACGCCGTGGGCCGCCAGAGAGGCACAGGCCTGGGCGGCGGCCACGACGAGCGGGAGCAGACCCTGAACCAGCTCCTGGTGGAGATGGACGGCTTTTCCTCCAATGAGGGCGTGGTGGTGCTGGCCGCCACCAACCGGGCCGACGTGCTGGACCCCGCGCTGCTGCGGCCCGGCCGCTTTGACCGGCAGATCTACGTGGGCCTGCCGGACATCCAGGGCCGGGAGGACATTCTGAAGGTCCACGCCGCAGGCAAGCCCCTGGCGGAGGATGTGGATCTGCGCCGTCTGGCCCAAGGCACCCCGGGCTTCACCGGCGCGGACCTGGAGAACCTCATCAACGAGGGCGCGCTTCTGGCCGCCCGGAAAAACCGCAAGTTCATCACCATGGAGGACCTGAAGGCAGCCGAGATCAAGGTCATCGCCGGTCCCGAGAAGAAGAGCCGCATCATCCCCCAGCATGAGCGGGAGCTCACCGCCTGGCACGAGGCGGGCCACGCCGTGGTGATGCATCTGCTGCCGGACCACGATCCCGTCACCCAGATCTCCATCGTTCCCCGGGGGCAGGCCGGCGGCATGACCATCGCCCTGCCCGAGGAGGACCGCTCCTACCTGTCCAAGCGCTACATGGAGGACCAGATCGTGGCCCTGCTGGGCGGCCGGGTGGCCGAGCAGCTGTGCCTGGGGGACATTTCCACCGGCGCCAGCAACGACATCCAGCGGGCCTCCCAGATCGCCCGGAAGATGGTGGCCTCCTACGGCATGAGCCGCCGCATCGGCGCGGTGTCCTTTGAGTCCGGCCACGACGAGGTGTTCATCGGCCGCACCATGACCCAGGGCCGCAGCTACTCCGAGGCTGTGGCCGCTCAGATCGACGAGGAGATCCGCCAGCTCATCAACGCCTCCTACGCCCGGTGTGAAGCCCTGCTCAGCAGCCACCGTGCTCAGCTGGACGCTGTGGCCCACTATCTTTTGGAGCATGAGACCATGGAGCGGGAGGCCTTCCTGGCCGTTTTCGGCGAGGCGGGGGAACCCGGCGAAGCCGCCCCTCCCGACGTCCCAGCCCCTGACCGCGCATAACCCCACCGCCGCCTGCGCATGCTGTGCAGGCGGCGTTTTTTGCCCTTTCCCGGCAAACCAATCAACACAGCAGTCCTTTTTCCCGGCCTGATTCGGCAAAATACACAAAAGCACCGTCCGTGAGTTGCGGACATCTGTCAGAGGATTTCTCTTCTGCCCAGCGGATTGTCTCTGTTCTGCGGACACTCTGCACGTGCAAAGCGTACGGGCATGCCGCCGGCCGTGCCGGAAGCATGTATCTTTCTGTGTATTATTCACCTTGCAATGCATGGGGAAAGCACGTAAAATGCTGGACATGCAGGGGACGCACCCCGTTCCCAACGACAGGAGGATGAATCGAATGAAGAAGTTTTCCGCTCTTATGCTGACGCTGGCGCTGACGGCGGGCCTGCTGGCCGGCTGCGGCGGCTCCGGCGAGGAAGCCGCTCCGGAGTCCGGCGAGTCCGGCGCCAAGGTGGTCAAGATCGGCGTCTACGAGCCCCAGACCGGCGACAACGGCCCCGGCGGCAAACAGGAGATCCTGGGCATGCAGTATGCCCACTCCGTTCAGCCCACCGTGGAGATCGCCGGCGAGACCTACGAGGTCCAGCTGGAGATCGTGGACAACCGCACCACCCCTGAAAACGGCCCCTCCGCCGCGGCGGAGCTGGTGAACCGGGGCGTGTCCGTGGTGCTGGGCTCCTATGGCTCCGGTGTGTCCGTAGCCGGCGGCAAGGTCTTTGAGGAGGCCGGCGTCCCCGCCATCGGCGTCACCTGCACGAACCCCCAGGTCACCGCCGACTATGACTGTTATTTCCGCATCTGCTTCACCGACCCCTTCCAGGGTCCCGCTCTGGCCAGCTACGCCTATGACGGCCTGGGCGTCACCACCGCCTACACCCTGGCCATGCTGGGCAGCGACTACGACCAGGGCCTGGTGCACTACTTCACCGAGGCCTTCGAGGCCCTGGGCGGCACGGTGATCTCCGAGGATTTCCCGGAGGGCAGCGCCAACTTCGTCTCCTATATCAACAACGCCAAGAGCGCCGGCGCCGGCGTCATCTTCGCCCCCGTGTCCACCAACTATGCCCAGCTCATCATCGAGGCCGCCAGCGCCCAGGGCTTTGAGGGCTCCCTGCTGGGCTCCGACACCTGGGACAACAACAAGGTGGCCGAGAGCGCCGTGGGCAAGGACGTCAGCGTGGAGGTCACCACCTTCTACCAGGAGGGCGGCGATCCGGAGTTTGACGCGGGCATCAAGGAGTGGATCAACGCCAACCCCGATGCCAAGACCAACAACGGCGGCAACGACATGGTGGCAGCCGTCACCGTCATGGGCTACGACGCCTATTTCACCGCCCTGGAGGCCCTGAAGGCCGCCGGCAGCACCGATCCCCAGGCCGTGATGGAGGCCCTGCCCTCCGTGACCTACGAGGGCGTCTCCGGCCACATCGAGTTCGACGACATCGGTGACGCCAAGCGGGATCAGGCCTACATCAAGACCGCCAACACCGAGACCGGCGCCTGGGACTTCGTGAAGGTCCAGGGCGTGGAGTGATCCGGTACGCGCATACCGCGGGGGACGGCGGACGCCGCCGTCCCCCTTTTTCCGCACCGGGATGCCTCGAAAAGGCGGGCTGCCCGCCCTTTCGAGACGCCCCGGTCTCCCCCATTTTCACACCAAGGAGGTTTTCTCATGCAGGAGATACTGCCCTATCTCATCAACGGCGTGTCCGTGGGCGGCCAGTACGCCCTCATCGCCATCGGCTACACCCTGGTCTACGGTATCCTGCGCCTGATCAACTTCGCCCACGGCGACGTGTTCATGGTGGCGGGACTGGTGATGGTGTACACCACCACCGCCCTGCCCATGTACGTGGCGCTGCCCCTGGTGCTCATCGCCACGGTGGTGCTGGGCTTCGTCATCGAGCGGGTGGCCTACAAGCCCCTGCGCACCGCCCCCCGGATGTCCCTCATGATCTCCGCCATCGGCGTCAGCTACCTCATCCAGAACCTGGCGTTCTATATCACCGGCGGCGTGCCCCAGCCCGTCACCGTCCCCATCCCCTGGATCTCGGAGAACGTGCTGCTCTTCGGCCAGTCCACCAAGCGGGTGACGCTGGTGACCCCGGTACTGACCATTTTGCTGGTGGTGGGACTGGTGTACCTCATCAACCACACCCGGATGGGCATGGCCATGCGGGCGGCGGCCAAGGATTTTGAGACGGCTCAGCTCATGGGCATCAAGATCAACGCCGTCATCTCCGTCACCTTCGTCATCGGGTCCTTCCTGGCGGCGGTGGGCGCACTGCTGTACTTCACCAACTACCCCTCCGTGGGCATCACCTCCGGCGCCATGCCGGGGCTGAAGGCCTTCGTGGCGGCGGTGTTCGGCGGCATCGGCTCCATACCCGGGGCGGTGGTGGGCGCCTTCATCATCGGCCTTTGCGAGGAGCTCATCAAGGGTCTGGGCTACACCACCTTCTCCGACGCCTTCACCTTCGCGCTTTTGATCGTGGTGCTGTGCGTGCGGCCCACGGGCCTTTTCGGCGAGAAGGTCACCGACAAGGTGTAAGGAGGGAACATCATGACAAAACGCAACAAGACGCTGTTCACCGCCGTGGTCCTGGCCGCGGCGCTGGCGGCCAGTCTCCTGGTGGACGCCTTCCTGCCCAGCTATCACATCGCCGTCCAGGTCATCCAGAAGGCCACCGTGTACGCCCTGGTGGCGGTGTCCATGAACCTGCTCAACGGCTTCACCGGCCTTTTCTCCCTGGGACAGGCGGGCTTCATGCTGCTGGGCGCCTACGCCTACGGCGTGCTGACCATCCCCGTGGACAAGCGGGCAAGTGTCTACCAGTACTTTGACGGCGGCGCCATCCACTTCTCCATCCCGGAGATTTTCTCCGGCGTGCTGGGGGAGACGGTGGGCACCACCGTGGGCATGCTGGCGGCTCTGCTGGTGGGCGGATTGCTGGCGGCTCTGCTGGCCTATCTCATCGGATTGCCGGTGCTGCGGCTCAAGTCCGACTATCTGGCCATTGCCACGCTGGGCTTTGCCGAAATTCTGCGGGCTTTCTTCCAGTGGAACGCCCTGGGCCCCATCACCAACGGCTCCAACCTGCTCAAGAGCTATCCCACCTTCTCCCATGTCACCCCCTACGTGGTGCTGGCAGGGGTGATGATCGCCTTCATCGTGCTGCTGATCAACTCCACCTACGGCCGGGCCTTCAAGGCCATCCGGGACGACGAAGTGGCGGCGGAGGCCATGGGCATCAACCTCTCCCGGCACAAGCGGATGGCCTTTGTCATCAGCTCCTTCTTCGCCGGCATCGGCGGCGGGATGATGGCCATGTATATGGGCACCATCGCCGCGGCCCCCTTCAAAAGCTCCCTGACCTACGAGATCTTGCTGATCGTGGTCATCGGCGGCATCGGCTCCATCACCGGGTCGGTGATCGCCAGCTTCCTCTATATCTTCAGCTCCGAGTGGCTGCTGCGGGGCCTGGATTCCGGCACCTTCCTGGGCATCAACGCCCCGGACATCTTCAAAAACGGCTTCCGCATGGCGGTGTTCTCCGTCATCATCATGGTGATCGTGCTGTTCTTCCGCCGCGGGCTTATGGGTGATAAGGAGCTGCCCGACCTGCCGGACATGATCCGAAACGGCATCCGGAAGCTGCGCGCGCCGCGGCGCAGGAAGGAGGCGGGCAAATGAGCCAGCAGATTCTGAAAGTGGAAAACGCCACCATGCAGTTCGGCGGCGTGGTGGCCGTGGACAATCTGAACCTGGAGATCAACCAGGGGGAGATCGTGGCCCTCATCGGCCCCAACGGCGCCGGCAAGACCACCGCCTTCAACGTGGTCACCGGCGTGTACCAGCCCACCAACGGCGCGGTGTGGTTCCGGGGCCAGAAGATCATCGAGAACCATCCCCACGGTAAGATGAAAAAGCTCTACAAGGGCCAGCACGCCGGGGAGTACCATCAGGTCCTCTCTCCCACGCCGGACAAGATCACGAAGCTGGGCATGGCCCGGACCTTCCAGAACATCCGGCTGTGGAAGTCCCAGACGGTGTTCGACAACGTGCTCATCGCCAAGCACTGCCGCTCCACCAGCAATTTCCTCTCCGCGGCCTTCCGGCTCAACCGCCGGGAGGAGGCGGAGCAACGCCGCAGTGTGGAGGAATTGCTGGAGACGGTGGGTCTGGCGGACGTGAAGGACGAGCTGGCCACCTCCCTGCCCTACGGCAAGCAGCGCCGGCTGGAGATCGCCCGGGCGCTGGCGGCGGAACCGGAGCTGCTGCTGCTGGATGAGCCGGCGGCGGGCATGAACCCCCAGGAGACCGACGAGCTGACGGCCTTCATCGGCCAGATCCGGGATCAGTTCCACCTCACGGTGTTCCTCATCGAGCACCACATGAACCTGGTCATGGGCATCTCCGACCGGATCTATGTGCTGGACTTCGGCAAGCTCATCGCCCAGGGCACCCCGGCGGAGATCCAAAACAACAAACGCGTCATCGACGCGTATCTGGGGGTGGCGGAAGATGCTTAAGATTGAAAATCTCCACGTGGCCTACGGCGGCATCCAGGCCCTGCGGGGCATCTCCCTGGAGGTGCCGGACGGCAAGATCGTCACCCTCATCGGTGCCAACGGCGCCGGCAAATCCACCACCCTGCGCACCATCTCCGGCCTGGTGAAGGCCCAGTCTGGCTCCATCCAGTGGAACGGGGAGGAGCTTTTGGGCAAGCCCATCGACCGGATCATCAGCGCCGGCATTGCCATGAGTCCCGAGGGCCGCCGGGTATTCGCGGACATGACGGTGCTGGAGAACCTGAAGATCGGCGCCTACCTGCGCCGGGACCGGGCGGAGATCCAGCGGGACCTGGAGTGGGTCTACGACCTCTTCCCCCGGCTGAAGGAACGCAGCTGGCAGCTGGCAGGCACTCTCTCAGGCGGCGAGCAGCAGATGCTGGCGGTGGGCCGGGCGCTGATGTCCCGCCCCCGGCTGATGATGCTGGACGAGCCGTCCCTGGGCCTTGCGCCGCTGGTGGTGCAGGACATCTTCTCCATCATCCGGGAGATCAACCGCCAGGGCGTCACGGTGCTCCTCATCGAGCAGAATGCCAATATGGCCCTCAAGACCGCGGACCTTGCCTACGTCCTGGAGACCGGCAGCATTACCCTCTCCGGTACCGGTGCGGAGCTGCTGGCCAACGAGAAGGTCAAGGAAGCCTACCTGGGCAAGCATTCATGAAAAAAGGACGGAAGGCACGATGCCTTCCGTCCTTTCTGTCTCCGGAGCGTCAGCCCTGGATCCCAAGGCGGCGGTCAAAGGCGCCGCCCCGGTACGCCATCACCAGCAGCCGCACCTGATCGTGGCTCAGGTCGATGACATCCCCATTGCCGTCGGGATCGCTGCCGTCCCCCTGGATGATCCCGGCGTCCATCAGCGCCGAGATGGCGGGACGGAACGTCTCGGGGACCTCATTGAGATACTTGTATCGGACCACCTCATCCTCCTCCAATCGTCTCTTGAATGCTGCCCAGGCGGCGCCGTCCACCAGATACGCCGGGCACAGCTTGCCCGTCACGTCAAAGTGGCGGCACACCCGCTCCGGCGGGATGCCGTACTTTTCCATCAGCTTCCGGCCCAGAGCCGCGGCGTTGGCCAGCGTGGCTTCCGAGGCCGTGCGGGTACCGCCTCCCAGGGTCCCGCACATCTCGATGCTCAGGGAGTTGGTGTTGGTCACCGCGCCGTAGAGGCTCCCTCCGCCGGTCTCATCTGCGCTGGCATAACGCCTGCCGCCCACCGCCCAGGCCGTCCGCAGATCCGGAACGGAGCGGTATACCGTGGTGTCGTCCACGAAGTAGTGGGCGCTGGCCTCCACCACGCTGCGGGCAAAGTAGGCGGCGTTCCCCGCCGCCGTGTCGCCGTCGTTGCCGGTGTAATGGAACACCAGATAGCGGATCTGTCCGGCAGTCCGGGCTCCGCCAACATTTTTGGGGTTCGCCGCCAGCTCATGCAGGGTATAGCTCACTGACCCTCACCGCCCGCCTGGGTCTTCTTCTCTGCCTGGGTGCCGAAATAGAAGGCGATCACCACGGTGAATACCGTCAGGAACTGCTCCGTGGTGACCTGCCCCGCCACAGCCAGATAGGCAAACACCGCAGTGAGGATCACAGTGACGATGGACTTCACCGCCAGCAGGTTGGCGGCCCGCTTTTTCAAAAGCTCCACCTCACGCCTCCTCCAGCACGTCTCCCCGGACGGCATACCGGCGTCCGCCCGCCAGAACGAAGGCCGGCATGTTCACACTGCCGTCGGCCTGCACCTCATTCACCGGCTGGATCAGCCGGCCGTGCCGGATCTCCACCTTCTCCAGAGAGCCAGTGCCGGTGTCCAGCAGACCCCATCCCTCCGCCAGCCCCTGCTCGTCCAGCACGGCCGCTTCGTCCGGACCCAGGCGGCAGCGCTGAGGGTCCAGCCGCAGGCCGGTGCCCGCCGCCTGCAGAGCCCGGTTGGTCTCCTCCAGTGTGGCCGCTCCGCTGGTGTAGGCAGCCAGAATCGCATCCGTGTGTGTCATATGTATACCATCCTTTCTTCGGCGCGCATCTTCGCACGCTCTATGAATAGGCCCCCGAGGCAGGATCTTTGCACGCGAAGGGGCAACTCTCCGTCTGGTTTCCTTTCGCTATTTTTGAATAATTCTATTACTCCCTTGACAAGCACGTCCGGTCCTGCTATGCTGTACTAAAAGAATAATTCAATTGCTTCACAGAGAGGAGGGCCTCCATGCTGTCGGATGCCAATGTGATGCGCATACTGCGCACCCATCTCCGGGGGCGGGGGATGCTGGAATCAGATCTCATCCTCCACTCCGTCGTACTGTGCTTCGGGCTCTGGCGCCTGCCGGAACTGCGGCGCACAGCCGAGTCCCCGGATGCGGAGTCCTTTCTGCGGCAGCTGACCCAGGCCCTGGGGGACACGGATCCCCAGGCCCTGACGGCGGTGGAATCCCTCTGCCTTTCCCAGCTGCCGCAGGATGTATTTGCCGATCTCTTTTCCTTCTGGGCCAGCCGGGGCACGCCGTCGTCCTACCCCCGTCTGGTGGACCGGCTGCTCTATCCCGCGCTGGACCGTCAGTATCCCCTGCGCTGGACGCCGTCCTGGCTCAGCCGCCTGGCGGTGGAACTCCTTGCTCCCCAGGGCGGCGTGTTCTACGACGGCGCGGCCGCCACCGGCGGAGCCGCGCTGGAGGCCGCCCGGTACGGCGCCGCCCACGGCGGACTGCAGGTGGTGACCTGTGAATCCGATCCTCTGCTCTTCCACCTCTCCATCCTGCGTTCCCGCCTCCAGGGCCTTGTCCTGGATCAGCGCCGCGGAGACGCGCTGGCTTCCGCCGAGCCGCCGCCTCCGGCGGACTGGTCCATCATGTTCCCCCCGCTGGGGGACAACCGGCTGCGGCAGGTACGCTGCGGCAGCGAGGTCCTTACCTGCACCGGGGACTGGGCCTTTGCCCTGCACCAGCTGCAGTCCCTGAAGGAGGGCGGCCGGGGGCTCATCTGCCTGTTCAGCGGCTCCCTCTTCAACTCCCGAAACGCCGCTGCGCGCCGCTATCTGCTGGAGCAGAACCTTCTGGATGGGATCATCTCTCTGCCGGAGGGCTGCTTTCCCCGGACCATGCTCCCCACCTCCCTGGTGCTCCTGCGCAAAGGCCGCGGCCAGACGGACGGCATCCGGATGCTGGACGCGTCCAACTGGCCGCTGGTGTCCCGGGCCGGGGAGGACTTCCGCCTCTCCGACGCCGACGCCGCCCGCCTGCCGGAATTCTTCCGCACTTCTCCCCTGCTGCCCGCCGCCGGACCGGATCCGGAGAATCTGCTGCCCAAGCAGTACCGGCCGGACACCGGCGCCGTACTGGACTCACCGGACCTGGGAAGGGTCCGGGTGCAGCCCCAGCCGCCGGAGAGCTGGCAGCCGCTGTCCGGATACGCCCGGATCTACCGGGGGGTGAACCTGTCCCGGGTGGACCGGAACGCGACGGCCGGTCCGGGCGTGCTCCGGCTGGCGGACGTTCAGGACGGCGTGCTCCGGACAGATTCTCTCCAGCCCTCCGGCCTCCCTCCGGAGCGGGCAGAGCGGTATCTGGTGCAGCCGGGAGACATCCTGGTCTCCTGCAAGGGTCCCGCCATCAAGATCTGTCTGGTACCGGCGATGGACCATCTGCCCGTGCTCTCCGACGCGTTCCTGGGGATCCGGGCAGCCCCCGAAAAAGTGGATCCCCGATATATTTTCTACTGCCTGCAAAGTCCCGCGGGCCAGGCCGAACTGGCCCGGCGGCAGCTGGGCAGCAGCATCCCCATCCTCCGGGCCAAGGACCTGGAAGATGTGCGCCTTCCTTATATCCCGCTCTCCCTGCAGCGGCAATGCGTGGAAACGCTCTCTCGGGAGGAAGCCCGGCTAGACGCCCAGCTGGCCCGGCTGCAGGCGGAGAAAAAGCGGGCATATGCAACTTTTTACCGTCAGACCGGCCTGCAGTCGGTCATGGAATGGGAGGAGCACACATGAACAAGCATCTCGTACAGCGCGGCGACATCTGGCTGGCGGAGCTGGCCGTCCGGGACGGAGACGTGATCTTCGGCACGCGGCCGGTGGTGGTGGTCAGCCAGGATGCGCTGAACCGCCACGCCCGGATCGTTACGGTGGTCCCCGTCACCTCCGCGGCCAAGCGTCCCCTGCCGTGGCATACGCCGCTTTCCGGCCACGGACTCCGCCTGCCCAGCGTGGCTCTTGCGGAGCAGATCACCACCATCTCCCAGGACCGGCTGCTCTGCCGTCTGGGAACGCTGGCCGGCGCTCCGGAGCTGCGGGCCATCGAAGCGGCCCTGCGGCGGCAGATACGGGTCGCCTGAAGCAGCAAGCCCCGCCTCCGATGTACCGGAGGCGGGGCTTGCCGGTTTTTGCGCAAAAAAACTCCCCGGACGCAGGGCCGCTGAGGGCCATACTTCGGGGAAACGGTCCGCTGTGGGCGGACTTTCATGGCTTTGGATGGTCTGCTCTGGGATAGGGGACCGGTTCATTGGTCAGGCCCAGCAGATAGTCGATACTGGTGTTGTAAAGCCGGGCCAAGGCGATCAGAACTTCTGTGGGAATATCCCGCTTACCGGTCTCATAATGGGAATAACAGACCTGTGAGCAGTTGAGCCTCTTGGCCACATCCCGCTGCAGCAGATCCGCATCCTCCCGCAGATCCCGTATTCTTCTGTACATCCGCCGGTGTCCTCCTTCTGCGGAAATGTGCAGTAAAAAGTATAGGTATCCCGCTATATTATCTTGCGTTATAAAACAAAATGTTATATATTGTTGGACGCAGCATCATTGAAATTTTGAAGTCTCGGCGGAATGCCCCGCCGTGAAGGAGCGTTCCATGCCTGAGCAAGACCGCTTTCTGATCTTTGACGCTCCCGGCGGACAGATCATTCTCCACCGGGACCTGACAATCTATCACCGGCTGCGGTGCCGCCTTTGGGACGACCGGGAGGCGGCAAAGGCACTGATCTGTCCGGACCGCTCCCCTGCACAGGCGGTGCAGGCAGTGGCGCGCGCCCTGGAGGAGCTGGCCGCCCAGCGCCGGCAGAAGTTTCCGGATGCTCCCCCCGCCTGGACGCCGGAGGATCTGGAGGCCCGCTGTCCGGGCTTCCAGGCGCTGAAAGCCGCCGCCGAGCGGCATGAGGGCACATGGACACCTGAACAAGGACGAACATCGCCCTTCCTCTGGGAAGCCCGGGGCAGCGTGGACCGGATCTTCACCTGGCTGCTGGAGGATCTGTGCCGGACAATGACGGAGACCGGCCGCATGGATCTGCAGTGTCTGGACGGCATTGATGAGGCCTGGGCCACCCGGCTGATCCGGGATCTGCCCAATGCTGTGGACCGGGAGGGATTGCTGGAACGGGCAGTGCGCCTGTGCCCCTATGATCCGGAGCTCTATGCCGCCGCCTACCGGGCAGGCGTGGCTCCCCGGCGGTGGCATCGGGACATCCTGACGCATTTCGGACTCACCGGTGCCGTCTGCCGCCTGCTGGAGCATCCCGCCGCAGCAGCCGGCGCCTCCCGGTCCCTGGCCGCCGTGGTCTCCTTTCTGCGGGGCACCGTGGATGAGGCCGCAGTGGAATCGCTGCGGGAGCTTTCCGAGCAGGCCCGGCAGCTGGAGACCCACCTGAGCAGTCTGCACAAGGAGCTGATACGCTGCCGCCAGTCCCAGAGCATCTGGACCTTTACCGGCGGTTTTTTCTCCTTCTGCGGCATACTGATCCTGATCCCGGCCGTCCGCTGGCACAGCCTGCCGGCAGCACTGCTGGCTCTGGCGATTCTGGGCTTTGCAGGGACCATGCTGCGTCCCTTCCTCCTGTGCCGGGAGAAGCGCCGGGCGCTGATGGAGAGCCTTCAAACCACCCAGGCCCAGCTGGAGGAGGCCCGCCGGACTCTGGACAACTGAAGCAGTCCCTGCCCGCCGTGCCGCCGCTTCCTGGGAAGCGGCGGCACAAAACATTCCCGCTTCCGCCCCACTTCGTGAAGAAGTCCTGCAAAACCCTTTGACACCCATCTATTTATGGGGTATAGTTAAATTGATCATTTGTGCGTGACGTTGTTTGCGCAATGGCAAAAAAAGGGGGGACTTTATGGAAGTTGCATCCGCACCAAGGAGCTGTGGGTCCGTCTCACGGGCATTCCCGCCGGACCCGGCCCAGACGTCGGCCTGTGCCGCGTCCGGGAGCACCTTCCCCCAGAGACCACGGTGACGGATTCTTCGGAACGCTTGCGAGGGGAGCGCTCCGTACTGTGTCGCCGGGAGCAGTCCTGTATGGGGCGTTTGCGGCGGCAGAGCAGAAAACCTGTTGGTTAAGCCCACAAGCTTACAATATGAAAGAGGGGTATCGAATGAAGAAAAAATATGTAGTTATGGATGGCAATACCGCCGCGGCACACGTGGCGTATGCCTTCACAGAGGTGGCGGCGATCTACCCGATCACGCCCTCTTCTCCCATGGCAGAAAAGGTGGATGAGTGGTCCGCCAAAGGCCGCAAGAACCTCTTCGGCTCCACGGTGGACGTTATCCAGATGCAGTCTGAGGCCGGTGCCGCCGGTACCTGCCACGGCTCCCTGCAGGCCGGCGCCCTGACCACCACCTTCACCTCTTCCCAGGGCCTGATGCTGATGATCCCGGCCATGTACGCCATGGGCGGCCAGTTCCTGCCCAGCGTCATGCACATCGCCTCCCGCGTGGTGACTTCCAACCACCACTCCATCTTCGGCGATCACACCGACTTCATGACCTGCCGCATGACCGGCTACGGCATGCTGATGTCCTCCTCCCCCCAGGAAGCCATGGACCTGGGCGCTGTGGCCCACCTGTCCGCCATCAGCGGCAAGTACGCCTTCATGCACTGCTTCGACGGCTTCCGCACCTCTCACGAGATGCAGCGCATCGAGGCGCTGGACTATGAGGATCTGCGGGGTCTGGTGGACTATGAGGCCCTGAAGGACTTCCGCCGTCACTCCCTGAACCCCGAGCATCCCACCAACCGCGGCAACAACGTCAACCCCGACGTGTACTTCCAGTGCAAGGAAGGCGCCAACGAGAAGGCCGCTGCCATCCCCGACAAGGTCCAGCACTACATGGACGAGATCAACAAGCTCACCGGCCGGGACTATAAGCTCTTCAACTACTATGGCGCTCCCGACGCCGAGGAAGTCATCGTGGTGATGTGCTCTGCCTCCGAGGCCGTGAAGGAGACTGTGGACTACCTGAACAAGCAGGGCCGCAAGGTGGGCATGGTGCAGATCCATCTGTATCGTCCCTTCTCCGTCAAGCACTTCTCCGCCGCCATCCCCGCTACGGTGAAGAAGATCGCCGTTCTGGACCGCAACAAGGAGACCGGCTCCGTGGGCGAGCCCGTGTATCTGGACGTGGTGACCGCCCTGAACCAGGCCGGCCGCGGCGATATCCAGGTGGTGGGCGGCCGCTATGGCCTCTCCTCCAAGGACACCACTCCGGGCCAGTTCATTGCGGTGTACGACAACCTGAAGCTGGATGCCCCCAAGAACAACTTCACCATCGGCATCAACGATGACGTCACCCACACCTCCCTGGACTACAAGGAAGTGGAGCTGGCCCATCCCGGCGAGGTGGCCTGCAAGATCTGGGGCCTGGGCGGCGACGGCACCGTAGGCGCCAACAAGAACGCCATCTCCACCATCGGCCTGGTGGCCGACAAGTATGCCCAGGCATACTTCTCCTATGACTCCATGAAGTCCGGCGGCCTGACCCAGAGCCACCTGCGCTTCGGCGATCAGCCCATCCGTTCTACTTACCTGGTGTCCTCTGCAGACTTCGTGGCGGTGCATGCCCCCACCTATGTCAACAAGTATGACACCACCGAGGATCTGAAGGACGGCGGCATCTACCTGCTCAACTGCCCCTGGAGCGTGGAAGAGCTGGAGAATCGCCTCCCCGGTAAGATGAAGCGGGATCTGGCCCGGAAGCACGCTCAGTTCTACATCATCGACGCCGCCAAGCTGGCGGTGGCCGTGGGCCTGGGCGAGAAGCGGACCAACAGCATCCTGCAGGCAGCCTTCTTCGCCCTGACCAAGGTCATTCCTCTGGACATGGCCGTGGAGGACATGAAGAAGAACAACTACAACTCCTACTTCAAGAAGGCCGGCCAGGCCATCGTGGACAAGAACAACGCCGCCGTGGACGCCGGTATCTCCGCTGCCGTGAAGGTGGACATCCCCGAGAGCTGGGCCAACGCCGAAGATACCCCCGTGGCCGAGCCCAAGAACGCCTCTGCCTTCGTTAAGGAGATCGTGCTGCCCATGGACCGTCAGCAGGGCGACAAGCTGCCCGTCTCCGTGTTCAAGAAGCACGGCGTGCTGGACGGCACCTGGGAAAACGGCACCTCCGCCTTCTCCAAGCGCGGCGTGGCCACCAAGGTGCCCAAGTGGAACGCTGAGAGCTGCATCCAGTGCAACCGCTGCGCCATGTGCTGCCCCCACGCTGCCATCCGTCCCGTGCTGCTGACCGAGGAGGAGAAGGCCTCCGTGCCCGCCTCCTTCGAGACTGTTCCCGCCAAGGGCCTGGGCAAGGACGCCCCCAACTACTTCTTCCGCATGCAGGTCTCTCCCTATGACTGCCTGGGCTGCGGCGTGTGCCTCACTGCCTGCCCCGCCAACAAGAACGAGAAGACCGCCGACGCCCTGGTCATGACTCCCTTCGACGAGATGAAGCCCGAGCAGGTCAACTTCGACGAGGTCGCCATGAACGACAAGTACCTCAAGAAGGACGTCATCAACAGCAAGACCGTCAAGAACATCCAGTTCGCCAAGCCCTACTTCCAGTTCTCCGCCGCCTGCGCCGGCTGCGCTGAGACCACCTACATCAAGCTGCTGAGCCAGATGGTGGGCGACCGTATGTACGCCGGCAACGCCGCTGGCTGCTCCTCCGCCATCTCCGGCGGCGCCCCCATCCTGCCCTACTGCCGTGACAGCCAGGGCCATGGCCCCGCCTGGGAGCACTCCCTGTTCGAGGACAACGCCGAGTTCGCCTACGGCTTCTTCCACGCCCAGGATGCCATCCGCAAGGAGCTGCTGATCCGTCTGGAGAGCATGAAGGAGGCCGGTGTGGCTGTGGACGCCATTACCGACTACATGGAGAACTGGAGCGACGGCGAGAAGTCCCGCGCCGTGTCCGACGCCCTGATCGCCGCTCTGGAGGCTTCCGAGCAGACCGAGGACGTCACCTACATCCTGGAGAACAAGGAGTTCCTGGCCAAGAAGTCCATCTGGGCCATCGGCGGCGACGGCTGGGCCTACGACATCGGCTTCGGCGGCATCGACCACGTCATGGCGCAGAACCGCGACGTGAACCTGCTGGTCCTGGATACCGAGGTGTACTCCAACACCGGCGGTCAGTCCTCCAAGGCAACCCCCACCTCCGCTACGGCGAAGTTCGCCGCCGGCGGCAAGCAGGTGGCCAAGAAGGACCTGGGCGGCATTTTGATGCAGTACGGTTATGTGTACGTGGCTCAGGTGGCCATGGGCTACGACCAGGCCCAGACCCTGAAGGCCCTGCGGGAGGCCGAGTCCTATCCCGGCCCCTCCATCGTCATCTGCTACTGCCCCTGCCTGGAGCAGCACATCAAGGCCGGCATGAGCTGCTCCCAGGACGAGATGAAGAAGGCTGTGGAGTGCGGCTACTGGCATCTGTACCGCTATGATCCCCGGCGCATCGCCGAGGGCAAGAACCCCTTCCAGCTGGATTCTCCCGAGCCCGACACCAGCAAGCTCATGGACTTCCTCATGGGCGAGAACCGGTTCGCCTCTCTGAAGAACAACTTCCCCGCCAAGGCGGACGCTCTGTACGCCAAGGAGATTGAGGACGTCAAGACCCGCTACGCCAGATATCGCAAGCTGGCTGAGGACTGATCCTCACAAGCCCCAATGCAAAGCCGGGGGCGCGGAATCATCCGCGCCCCCGGCTTTTGCATCACATCCCCTCCGCAAAAAATCCCCGGTGTCCATAGATAGACACCGGGGATTTTTTACAGCGTACTCAGAAGCCCAGCACCAGGCCCACCACCGCCGCACAGGCGATGTAGACGATGGGATGGAGCTTGAACTTCTTGATGGCAGCAAACGCCACCACAAAGAAAATCACCTTTCTCCAGTCCACAGCGGCCAGGAAGCTGCCGGTCTCCTGGTAGAGCTCCATGTGGAACATGGCCACCTGCACCACGCTGATGCCGGCGGCAGCGATGAGTCCGGTGACGGCGGGCCGCAGGCCGTAGAAGGCGGCGTCCACCGTCTTGCTGCCCCGGAACCGCTCCAGAGACTTGGAGACAATCACCACGATGATGATGGAGGGCAGGATCTCGCCCATGGTGGCCACGATGCCGCCCAGGACCCCCGCCACGTTGTAGCCCACATAGGTGGCCATATTGATGCCAATGGGGCCGGGGGTGGATTCAGAGATGGCCACCATATCCGTGATCAGGGACTGGGGGAACCAACCGGAGCTTTCGGACAAGCGCTGCAGGAAGGGCAGCGTAGCCATGCCGCCGCCCACGGCAAAGAGGCCGATCTTCAGAAACTCCCAAAAAAGCTGTAAGTAGATCATGCCGCTTTCCCTTCCTTTCCACGCTTAAAAGACTTGACGCCGATGCCCAGCAGGGCGCAGGCGATGACCAGCAGGATGGGGGAGATACTGGTGAATACGCTGAGACCCAGCATCACCAGGCACACCACAATGCCGAAGGCGTCCTTCACGCCCTTCTTCCACATGCCCACCACAGCGTCCAGGATCAACGCGGCCACGCACACGGAGATGCCGGCCAGGGCGTTCTGGACGTAGGGATTGTCCTGGAAGTTGGAGAGGAAAGCGGCGATGATGGAAATGATGATGATGCAGGGGGACACCATGCCCAGGGCCGCCGCCACCGCACCGGGGATCCGGCGGCGGTTGTAGCCGATGAACACGGAGACGTTGATGGCGATGATGCCGGGCAGGCCCTGGCTCAATGCGTAGTAGTCCATCACCGTTTCCTCGCTCATCCACTTGTGGTTCTGGATGATCTCCCGGCGAAGGATGGGCAGCATGGCGTAGCCGCCGCCGAAGGTGACGGCGCCCATGCGGAAAAACAGCGTATACAGCACAACGAGGTCATGCAGCATAGCGATGATCACTCCTTTCAGAAAAAGATGCAGGCCAGCGGGCCGCACAGCTTACGCTGTGCGGCCGCCGGCAGTGATGGAATTTTTCAGAATATCCGGACGGTTACCAGGCGGCAATGGTGCCGTCGGCACGGGGCTCCGTGCCGCCCACCAGGGTGCCGTCCTCCATGCGCCAGATGATCTGGCCGCGGCCCATGCCCAGATTCGTGTTGACGATCTCCACCTGGTGGCCCCGCTCCGCCAGCTCCATGGCGATGTGGGCGGGGACCTCCCGCTCCAGCTGGACCTTCTTCTCGCCCACCCACTGGAACCGGGGGGCGTCCAGGGCCTCCTGGGGGTTCATGTGGTAGTCGATGGTGTTCACCATCACCTGGACGTGGCCCTGGGGCTGCATGAAGCCGCCCATGACGCCGAAGGGGCCCACGGCCTTGCCGTCCTTGCAGAGGAAGCCGGGGATGATGGTGTGATAGGCCTTCTTGCCGCCTTCCAGGTAGTTGTCGCTCTCGGGGTCCAGGGAGAAGTTTGCGCCCCGGTCCTGAATGGTGATGGCAGTGCCGGGGATGACAATGCCGGAGCCGAAGCGGTTGTAGTTGGACTGGATGAAGGAGACCATGTTGCCCTCACCGTCGGCGGTGCAGAAGTACACGGTGCCGCCGCAGGAGGGGTCGCCGGCCTCGGGATACACCGCCTGGTCGCTGATGAGGGCCCGGCGGACGTCGGCGTACCGGTCAGAGAGCATGTCGGAGACCTTGGTGCGCATGTAGCGGGGGTCTGCCACGAACTTCTTGGTGTCCACGAAGGCCAGCTTCACGGTCTCGATGGTCTTGTGGTAGGTGTCGGCGCAGTCCCGCTCGTCGCTGAGGTCCATGCCCTTGAGCATGTTCAGCGCCATCAGGGCGGTAATGCCGTGGCCGTTGGGGGGCATCTCACAGACGGTGTAGCCCTTGTAGTCCACGGAGATGGGCTCCACCCACTGGGCGTGGTAGCTCTGGAAGTCGCCCTCGTCGAAGAAGCCGCCGGTCTTGCGGGAGAAGGCCACGATCTTTTCCATGATCTCGCCACGGTAGTAGCTCTCACAGTCAGTGGCGGCCAGGGACTCCAGGGTCTTGGCGTAGTCGGGATTGACGAAGGTGGCGCCCACGTCGTACATCTCGCCGTTTTTCGTGAAGTACTCCATCCAGGGGCCGTAGATGTCCGGCTCCTTGGCGGCACAGGCGGAAAAGCGCTTGACCTCCGCCTTCCACTGCTTGTAGACGTTGACGGGGATGCAGAAGCCCTCCCGGGCATACTGGATGGCAGGCGCCATCAGCTCCGCCATGGTCTTGGTGCCGAACTTCTTGCGAAGCTCCGCCCAGGCGCTGGGGGCACCGGGCACCATGGTGGAGAACCAGCCTTCCATTGGGATCTTGTCGCAGCCGGCGGCCTTGACGATGTCGGCATTCAGGGCCATGGGCGCCACGCCGGAACCGTCCAGGCCGTAGAGCTTCTGGTCTCTGGCGCTCCACACCAGGGCAAAGCAGTCAGACCCCAGGCCGTTGCCGGTAGGCTCCACCAGCGGCAGCGTGGTGGCCATGGCAATGGCGGCGTCCATGGCGTTGCCGCCGGACTTCAGGATCTCGAGGCCCACCTGGGAAGCGATGGGGCTTGTGGAGCTGGCCATGCCCTTGCGGGCAAAGACCACGTTGCGGTGAGAGGGGTACGCGTATTTCAGAGCATTGAACTGGGGCATCGGTAGATCTCCTTTCCGGATGCTTCAAAAATCAGAGGATCGCCTGTGCCAGGGAAGAAAGCAGGGGGACCGTCGCCACGGAGAGTACAGTGCTCAGACACACGGTCACCACGCTGAAGGGATAGTCGCAGTTATTCTGTTGGGCAAACACACAGATGTTGGCGCCTACAGGCGTAGCGGCGGCCAGGAACACCGCCATTACCAGCGCGGTATTGGACACCGGCAGCAGCCAGAAAAGGGCCAGCACCACCGCCGGGATCACTACCAGCCGCAGCAGCACGCAGCCGTAGGCCCGCCGGTCCAGCAGCTCCCGCCAGGAGCCGAGTCTGGCCAGGTAGGTGCCCATGAGGATCATAGCCACCGGCGTGTTCATGCCGGCAATGTAGCCCAGGGTGCTGGTGAGGATCTCCGGCACCTCCGCCCGGCTGAAAAACAGCAGCATGCCGATGATGATGGCGATGACCACCGGATTGGTGGCAATGGTTTTGGCCCGGATGGCGTCCCGCCGGTCCGTCATGATATAGACGCCATAGGTCCACTGGAAGAGGTTCAAAAGCGCCACGGAGGCCGCCACGTAGAACACGCCCTCCTCCCCGATGGCCGCCTGGGCCAGGGGGATGCCGATAAAGCCCGCGTTGCAGAAGGCGGCGGCGAAGTTTTCGATGCGGCGCCGCTTGCCGTAGACGGCGTAGGCGATGACCATGGCCGCGATGAAGCCCAGCAGGGCCAGCCCCGCGGAAAGCGCCAGCTCCAGCAATCGCTCCCGGGAGTAAGGGACGATGTAGGACTTGATGATGACGCAGGGGATGACCACCCGCAGCAGCAGGGCACCCAGGTCCTTGGTACCCTGCTCCGTCAGGAACTCCTTTCGGCGCAGCACCCAGCCCACCGCGACCAGCAGCGCCATGATGGCGATCTGCCGCAGTAAGATCGGTAACAGCATATCTTCGGGATCAGGCACCCATCAGCTTGGCCAGGAAGCTGGCAATGAACACGGAGAGGATGGTGACGGACGTGAAGCCGGAGATGACGTAGGCCGTCTGGATCTTGGAGGACACCGCGTCCCGCTCCTCGGGAGTCTGGGCCACGGCGTTGGTGATCTCGGTGGCGATGAGCTCAGTGCCGGGATAGCCGATGAGCTGGCACATGGCGATGCCGATGGAAAGATTCTTGCTGCCCACGATCTTCCAGGCGGGGGTCAGATAGAACACGATGAAGGTGAAGATCAGCACGGCCACGAAGATGACCACAGCCTTGAAGCCGATGACGGGCAGCTGGGCCCAGTCCACCTTGGCCAGGGAGGGGATGATGGTGCACAGGGACAGGAAGGAGAAGAAGCCGTTGGCCTTGGCGTAGTCACGCAGCAGGTTGGAGGGCACCAGGCCGGTGTTGCGGCAGATGATGCCCAGCACCATGCACCAGATGGACATGTTCACCCAGCCCTGGCACAAATCGCCCAGGATGTTGGCCAGCAGCATCATGCCGGCGGCAACGGCCAGGCAGATGAAGGTGGTGTAGTACTTCTTGTACTTCTCCCAGAAGAAGGCGCGGACGGAGCCGCCGGAAGCACCCTCCCGCTCGGCATACCAGCTGTAGCTGGGGTCGGCGGCGTGCTTGGCCCGCAGATCGTTCACCAGGTCCTTGGCCACGGCCAGGCCGCAGTTGGAGGCGGGCAGAGTGCCCACGAACTTCTGCACGGCGTAGACGAAGGTAGCCAGAGCCGCGGCGGTGTCCAGGCCCAGGCCCTCGCAAGCGTTGACCATGGTGGTGGTGGCCACGATGCCGCCGTTGACCACGGGGGCCGCGGCCATGGCGTATTCCTTGCCGACCAAGGGAATGACCACGGCGCAGCCCACGATGGCGGCGGCCATGCCCACGGTGGCGCACAGCACGGTGCGCCACTCACGCTTCAGCGTGGGGATATCCACGCTGGTGCCCATGTTGAACAGCAGGAAATACTGGCCCGCGCTGGCCACCGCGGAAAAGCCCGAGATCTCCATGATGTTGGCCGGATAGACGCCGGTCATGAACAATACCAGGAATCCCATCATGATCACGAACATGGACGAGATCTTGGCCTTGGTGATGGCGCCCACCAGGTCGCCCAGGAAGAAAATGAGCAGCACGGCAAATATTGCCTGATAAGTCGTCATTTCCATTTTGGTTCCTCCTTGTTTACCTCACACACAGATAAGATTTATTTAGCCCCGCAGCGTGCCGCGTAAGTCTCGATGAGTTTGGCGCACAGCTCGCCGGAGCGGAGGAAGTCCGCCAGCACCAGCTGTTCGTCCTTGGTATGGTTCTTGGTGTAGCCGGTGGCCACGCCGATGGTGGCCATGCCCTGGGCGTTATAGATGTTGGCATCCATACCGCCGCCGCCCACTTCTACCCGGTAGTCCAGGCCCAGCTCCGCGCTGGCCGCCTTGGCGCACACCAGCACCTCATCCTCCTCGGGGATCAGGAAAGGCAGGAAATTCTGGTGCTTTTCGATGGTGATACCGGCGCCGTAGCGCGCCGCCACCGCATGGCAGTGGTCCTCAAAATAGGTCACATAGTCCGTCAGCTTCTGCAGGTCCCGGCTGCGGGCCTCACCCCTGAAGGAGGCGAAGTCGCACACCACGTTGCAGGACTTTGAACCGGTGGAGAGGATGGGGAAATTGGAAGTGGTCATGGGGTCCAGCCGGCCCTTTTTCAGCGTGGAGATCATCTCGCACATGACATGGGCAGCGTCGATGCCCTTTTCCGGCTCATTGCCGGCGTGGGCGGGACGGCCGGTGATCTCCACCTCCATCTGGAACATGCCCGGCGCGCCGTTGACGAAGCGGCCGATGCTGCCGGGGGAGTCAAAGATGTACCCGATGCGGGAACGGATGGCAGACATGTCCAGCGCCTTGGCGCCGTACAGGCCCGTCTCCTCGCCCACGGAGAAGATGATCTCCAGCCGGGGCAGGGGCTTTCCGGACCCAATGGCCCGGCGCAGTCCGTCCAGGATGGCGCATACGCCGGAGATGTCGTCCGCCGCCAGGATGGTGGTGCCGTCGGAGCGCAGGACGCCGTCCTTTTCCACGGGATGGATGCCCAGACCGTTGGGGACCCGATCCATGTGGGAGCTGAGCATCAGCGACCCGTCCAGATCGCCCTCCCAGATACCGATGACGTTGCCGCACTCTCCGCCGAAGGTGTCCCCGGCGTTGTCGGTGAGGACGGTGAGTCCGATCTCCTTCAGTTTGGCGATGAGCTTTTCGGCAATTTGGGTCTCCTTCCCGGAAGCAGAATCGGTGCCGATCAATTCCAGAAGCTCCTGGTACATTTGTGGATTATTCATGGCTTGCCTCCTTTATTGGGCAAAAATACAAAAAACATGACATATAAATATCATTTACAACAGGGCCTTAAAAGGAGTAAAATGGTGTCCGGAAATTATTTTAGGCGTCCTTAATTGAGATTTGGGGGAGTTTGTGTGAAAATCGGGATCATTGGACCGGAAACCACCGCCAGCGTTATCCGGGATCTGGTGGAACAGGAGCTTCCGGACGTGCAGCTGGTACTGCGCTGTTCGGAATTTTTTGAGGAATCCGCCGCGGTGGCGGAACAGTTCCAGGCGGAGCACGAGGTGGATGCCCTGCTCTTCACCGGGCCCACCAACTATGCCTATGCCCGGCGGCGGCTGTCCCCCACCATTCCCTGGACCTATCTGCCTCACAACCGGGTCTCCATCATGCAGGCCCTTTTTGAAGCCACCACCATCTACCACAGCGATCTGCGCGCCGTCAGCGTGGACCGCTACGAACCGGAGATGCTCACGGAGGTACTGGAGGGAGCGGGGATCCACGGCACCGTGATCCACAAGGCGCCCTACGATCTGGAGACCTATGAATTTGAGCGGCACCTGCTGGACTTCCACCGGGAGCAGTACCGCTCCGGACAGGTATCCGTCTGCCTGACCAGCATGGAGCATATCTGCAGCCCGCTGCTGGAGGAGGGTGTGCCCTGCGTACGGATCTATCCGGCCAAGGAAGTCATTCAGGAGCAGATCTACCATCTGCAGGTGCGCCACCTCTCCGCCGTGAAGAACCAGGGACGGCTGGCCACCATTGCCATCCAGTTCGACTATGTCTTTGACGACGAGCGGGACCTGTTCATCCGGGAATGGGAGAAGATGCGCTACCAGAACGAGTTTAAGGAGCGGGTGTACTCCATTGCCCAGCGGCTGGAGGCGGCAGTGTTTGAAAACGGCACAGGGCAGTTCTATCTGGTCACCACCCGGGAGATGGTGGAAAATGTCTTTTTGAAGGGCAACGAAAATGCCAAGCTTCTCCAGTTCGGTCAGCGCTCCTACAAGTACCAGGTATGGCTGGGCATCGGTGTGGGCAGCACCATGCTGGAGGCCCGGTCCCGGGCCACCATGGCGCTGAACCGGGCCATTGCGGACCGCCCCGGCACCTCCTATCTGGTGGAAAGCGAGGACAGCCGCTCCGGGCCGGTGGCCACCTGGAACGGCGATCCCCCGGATCACCGGCTGGAGCGGTTCACCCAGCAGACCCACCTCAGCGTGGCTACGCTCCGCCGCCTGGCCCAGGCCCTGCCGCCGGAGCTGGAATCCCTCACCGCCCAGCAGCTCTCCAGCCGTCTGGGCATCACCCTGCGCAGCACCAATCGCATCCTCTCCCGCCTGGAGGAGGCGGGCTGCGTCACCACGGTGGGCAAGCGCACCGCCGGCAAGGGCCGCCCGGCCCGGGAGATCCGGATCTCCCTTCCCGAGGAGCTGTACCGGTCGGACTCCGTCTGACCGCTCCGTATACCGCAGCCGCCCGGCCCCTGACAGGGGCCGGGCGGCCGTCTGCTTTCGGGGACTGCCGTCAGGCATACCGGTATGTATTTTTGATAATAGCGTTTCCGCTTTTTCAGCCGTATATTGAACTTATCAACCAGGATCAGGAGGCAGGCAAATCCTGGAGATGGGCTATCTGTTCGAAGACTCCGAAGAGCTCTACGACTTCATGGACAACACCGACTTTGGCCAGGGCATCATGGACAGTGTTTCTCAAACGCTGAAGATTGGCGTCGTGCCCGGCGGCGTGCTGCAGGGACGCGAGGCCATTCTGGTCAAGGACGTAGTCACCACTCCCGCTGATATGGCCGGCAAGAAGATCCGCACCCATGGCGGACTGAACTGCAACAACCTGGTTGCCGCCCTGGGCGCCTCTCCCCTGGCCATGTCCTTCGGCGAAGTCTACACCGGCCTGCAGCAGGGCACGGTGGACGGCGCCTACTCCAATGTGCAGAACTTCTGGTATCAGAAGTTCTACGAGGTGGCTGACAGCGTTGTCTGCCTGGACCTCAAGACCAACCTCACGGCCATCCTGTACAACCAGGAATTTGCAGACAGCCTGCCGGATGACCTGCGGGAGATCTGGGACAGCACGCTGCTGGAGTTCAATGACTATCTGCGCACCCTGGTGGCGGAAAGCGACGATTTCTGCATCGAACAGCTCACCGCCAACTGTGAATCCGTTATCGTGCCCGAGGGCGATTCTCTGGATGAGTGGGCCGACCTGTGCAAGAGCGCCTGGGCCGACGCCATCGCAGTCATGGGGTATGACCGCTTTGCGGAAGCCATGTCCCAGGCAGGAAAGGAGATCCCCGCCCAGTACCTGCAGTAAACCGTCTACGGCACTCCGCACCAAAGAACATAACGGGTTCTTTCGCAGGAGGTGTCTCCTGCGGGAGGACCCGTTATTCAGAAAGAGAGGTTGCTTTGAAACAGTTTAGAAAAGGGCTGCTGCTCATTGATAAATGGGTATCCATCGTCTGCATCATTGCAGATCTGGTGATCCTCTTTGTAAATGTAGTGGGACGGTACGTCTTTCTGCACTCCATCCCATGGGCGGAGGAGATCGGCCGCTACCTGATGATCATCATGATCTACCTGGGCATCAGTTACAGTGCGCATCACGACTCCCACATCCGCATCGACTCCGTGGAAAAGCTCTATCCTCCCAAAGCCCTGCCGTATATCCGTATCCTCAGCAACGTGATATGGGTGTTTTACTGCGGCATTATTACCTATTATGGTCTTCAGTACACCGCTTACATCTTTGAGACCCACGCCCGCATGGTGGCGGTGAACCTGCCCCTGTGGCCCATCTATGCCACCATCCCGCTGGGCCACTTCCTGATGGGGATCCGCGTGCTGTTCCTCATCAGTGATCAAGTCGCCGCGCTGCGCGGCAAATCCGCGGAGGGAGGTGCCCAGGCATGAGTCCTGCTCTGTTCATGTTCCTGGCCTTTGTGGTCTGTATCTTTCTGGGCCTGCCCATCGCCGTCTGCCTGGGCATGGGATCCATCGTGACGATCCTCATCTTCCCGGACCTCATTCCCGGTGATTTTATCATCAATACGTTCTTCTCCGCCACAGACTCTTTCCCGCTGCTGGCTGTTCCCTTCTTCGTGTTGGCCGGTGAGATCATGCTCAAGGGCGGTATCTCCAGCCGGCTGGTCAAAATGGGTCTGACGCTTTTCGGACACCTGCGGGCATCCCTGGCCACGGTGAACGTGCTGGCCAGCATGCTCTTCGCCGCGCTGTCCGGCTCCGGCGCCGCCACCGTGGCGGCCATCGGCGGCCTGATGGTCCCGGAGATGGACAAGGAAGACTATGACCCGGCCTTCTCCGCTTCCCTGAGCGCCTGTGCCGGAGCCATGGGCCCCATCATCCCTCCCAGCATCACCTTCGTCATCTACGGCGTGACCAACAACATCTCCGTGGCCTCCCTGCTGATCGCCGCGGTGATCCCCGGCATTCTGATGGGCCTTTCCCTGATCCTCTACTCGTACGTCCTCTGCAGGAAGAAAGGCTTTGGCCGGCAGCATCCCAAGGCCTCTGCCAAGGAGCGGATCGACGCGGCGAAGGACGCCTTCTGGGCACTGCTGGCCCCGCTCATCATTCTGGGCGGCATCTACGGCGGTATCTTCACTCCTACTGAGGCGGCAGTGGTAGCATCCGTGTATGGGCTGTTCGTGGGCGTCTTTATCTATCGGGGCATCCGTTCGGTGAAGGATTTCCTGACGATCTGCGCCAAAACCCTGGACACCACCTCCCTTTGTCTGATCCTGATGGGGGTGGCCACGCTGTTCGGGCGGATCCTGACGCTGGAGCAGATCCCGGTGACGCTGGCCAAGATCGTGGGCCAGCTGACCACCAATCAGTATCTGGTGCTGTTTTTGGTCAACATCTTCATGCTGTTTGTGGGCATGTTCATGGAGAGCATCGCGGCAAACGTCATCCTCTCCCCCATCCTGCTCTCCATCCTTACGCCCCTGGGCGTGGATCCCATCCATTTCGGGATCATCCTGGGCGTCAATCTGGCCATCGGCCTCTGCACTCCTCCTGTGGGCCTGAATATGTTCGTCGCCGCCAAGGTGGGCAATGTGTCGGTGGGACGGATGGTACGTTATCTGGTCCCCATGATCTTGTGCCTGGTGGCGGTGCTGATGCTGACCACCTATATCCCGGCGCTTTCCCTGCTGCCGCTGCAGTTTGCGGGATAGCCCCTGTGCATCCAAACATGATAGGAGAGTACTATGAAAATCACGGAACAGCTGGTGGAAGACGTCTCCTTTTACCTGATGACAAAAGCCTGCATCGAGCTTCCGGATGACGTGACCTGTGCCCTGCAGAGGGCGCTGGCCGCGGAGACCGATCCGATCGCCGTAAGTCAGCTGCATTCGATCCTGCAGAACGCCGAGATCGCCAAGCGCCGGCAAAAGCCCATCTGTCAGGATACCGGCATCCCCATGTTTTACGTGAATTACGGGATGAACTGCATGGCCCAGGGCGACCTGCGGGCCGCCATCACCCGCGGCACCGCGCGCGCTTCCGACCGCGTGCCCATGCGGCACAACGTGGTCCATCCCCTGACCCTGGAAAACCGCCGGAACAACACCGGCTGGGGCGTGCCCGTCATTTATTGGGACGTGATCCCCGACAGCGACGTTCTGGAATTGACGGCGGTCCCGAAAGGCTTCGGCGCGGAAATGCGCTCTGCCCACAGCATCGTATACACCTCTGAAAACATCAAAGACGCTGTCCGCCGCTGTGTGATGGATATGGTGGAGGACTCCATGGGAGAGCCCTGTCCGCCGGTGATCATCGGCGTGGGTGTGGGCGGTCTGACCGACAGTGTCATGAACGTGGCCAAGCGCAGCATGTTCCGTTCTCCCGTGGGCACGCGCAATCCCGATCCCATGGTGGCCGCCATGGAGGAAGAGCTGCTTTCGGAGATCAACGCGCTGAACCTGGGACCCATGGGGCTGGGCGGAAACAGCTATGCGCTGGCCGTCAACATCGACGTGGTGGCCTCCCACGCCTCCACTGTGGCCATCGGTGTATCGCTCCAATGCTGGTGCTCCCGCTACTCCACCGCCCGCATCCACGGAGACGGCCGCGTGGAATTCCTGACGCATCCAAAGGAGGCCTCTACATGAGCAAAACCGTATATCTGGACCTGCCCGCCTCTGAAGCGCAGGTGCGGGCCTTGGAAATGGGTGACATCGTGTATCTCCGCGGCACCATCTTCACCAGCCGGGACAGAGCCTATGCCCGGGCTGTGGAGCTTTTGCAGCAGGGGCAGCCGCTGCCCGTGGACTATGCCCGCGGCGCCCTGTGGCACTGCGGTCCCATCATGTCCCAAAGCACAGACGGGACCTGGCGTCTGGAGGTGGCCGGCTCCACCACCAGCTCACGGTTTTCCGCCCGTGCCGCCTATCTGATCCGCGCTCTGAAGCAGCGGGTCACGCTGGGAAAGGGCACCATGAATCCGGAAGCGGTGGAGGCCATGAAAGAGGTGGGCGCGGTCTTTCTCTCCTCCACCGGAGGCTGCGCGGCCCTGTATGCCGAACAGATCCGCCGCGTGGTGGGCGTGACCTGGCCGGACCTTGAGATGTGCGACGCGGTGTGGGAATTTGAAACCGACTGCATGGGGCCCTTCATCGTCAACATCGACTCCCGGGGCAACAGCTTGTATGCGGAAAAGCGGAAGGAGATCCGGGACCGCATCCAGGCCTACTATGGAAAAACCGGCATCGACGGCACGTACAACTACGCCTATCTTCCAAAACGCACACCTGGCAGAACAGCCTGCAGAGAATAAGGGAGGTTTTTTGATGGATCTGCATCCTTTTTCCAACATCATGTCCCCCACCGACATCTGGTTCGGTCCGGGGAGCGCCGGACGCATCGCGGAGGCATGCCAGGAGCTGCACCTGGACCGGGTGCTCCTGGTGGCAGACCGCTATCTGGTCAGCAGCGGCAGCATCCGCGTCGTCACAGACAGGCTGGACCACGCGGGCATTACATATCACGTGCTCAGTGAATTCCACCCCAGTCCCGCGGTCTCCGAAGTGGAAGCCGCCTGCGATGTCATGCGCGACCATCAGCTGCAGGGCGTCATCGGCTTTGGCGGCGGCAGCTCTCTGGACGTGGCCAAAGCAGTGGCCATGCTGCAGACCAACCCGCTGCCGGTGAACCAGTATGCGGGCATGTACAAAGTCCCCCGCAAAAGCGCACCTCTGATCCTCATTGCCACCACCGCCGGCACCGGAAGCGAGGTCTCCATCGGCAGTATCCTGAAAGACGACGTCACCCACGTCAAGCTGGGGATCCAGAGCAAGCACATCCTGGCGGATATCTCCATCGCCGATCCGGAGCTGACGATCTCCATGCCGCCTGCTCTGACCGCTTACACCGGCATGGACGCATTGACCCACGGCATCGAGGGATATGTCTCCCGCTTCGGAAACGATGTGCTGCGGCTGCTGCAGCGGGAGGGCATCCGACTGATCTCCGGCAGTCTCCGCACCGCCGTGTTCAACGGCAAGGATATCCAGGCCCGCCAAAACGTCATGATGGGTTCCATGCTGGTGGGCTGGGCCATGGCCTCCAGCCGGCTGGGCGCCTGCCACGCCATGGCCTATCCCGTGGAGGCCAAGCACACTGCCGCCCACGGAGAGGTAAATGCCGCTCTGCTGCCTGCAGTCATGCGCTTCAACGCTTTGGGGGATCTGCCCCGCTTTCGTGAATTGGCAGAGCTGCTGGGCGAACCGGTGGAGGGGCTGAGCGACCGCCAGGCTGCCTTCCGGGGCGTGGAGGCGGTGGAGACCCTGTCTGCCGACATCGGCATCCAGCGGCTGGGCGCTCTGGGCGTCACAGAGGACGAGCTGCCGGAAATGGCGGACATCGCGGTGAACTACGAGCGGCTGATGGTGGCCAACCCCAGGAAGGTATCCTTTGAGGACGCCATGCAGATCTATCGGGACGCCATGTGACGTTCCGGCATTGACAAAGGAGGCTGCGTATCATGAAAATGTTAATCGGCGGTCAGTGGCGGGACGCCTCTGACGGTGCCACACTGGATGTTTTGAACCCCGCCACCGGCGCGGTGATCGACACCGTGCCCTGCGCAACACAGAAGGATGTGGAGGAGGCCGTCACCCGTTCCATCCAGGGCCAGAAGGAATGGGCGGCCATGCCGCTGCACAAGCGCGCGGAGATCCTCCGCCGCTTCTGCGACCTGGTGGATGCACATCACGAGGAGCTGGCCCGCACCATGTCCCAGGAGATGGGCAAGCCCATCCGGGAGGCCCGGGGCGAGTTTGCCATCATCCGGCAGCTGTTCAACGGGTTCATCGAAGTGGCGGATACCCACCTGGAGACGGCAAAGCCCGTCTCCGGCTTCCAGGCCGGAAAGGAGCGGGATTTCGAATGCACGATCCGGGAGCCCATCGGGACCGTGGTGTGCATCGTCCCCTTCAACGGTCCCACCTCCCTTTTCAGCCACAAGGCCGCGCCCGCTCTGGTAGCCGGAAACGCGGTCATTGCCAAAGCCCCCTCCGATGATCCGCTGACCCTGCTGAAGATCGGCGGGCTGCTGCTGGAGGCGGGCGTCCCCGGCGATGCGTTCCAGCTGCTCACCGGCCGGGGCTCTCAGTGCGGCGAATGGCTGTGCAGTGATCCCCGGATCGCCAAGGTGAGCTTCACCGGCAGTACGGAGACCGGTCTGCGCATCAATGAGCTCTGTGCCCGCCATCTGATCCGGACCACACTGGAGCTGGGCGGGAACGCCCCCCATGTGGTACTGGAGGACGCAGACGTGGACCTGGCCGTGGCGGAGGCCATCCAGAACCGCGCCGCTTACAGCAACGGCCAGATCTGCGCCACCTCCAAGCGCTTTTTGATCCACGCGTCCATCAAGGATGCCTTTACCGAAAAGCTCATCGCCGGCCTCTCCCGCATCCACCCCGGCGACCCTTCCCTGGAGGACACGGCCGTGGGGACCCTGATCAGCGAAAACGCCGCCCGCAAGGTGGAGGCGCAGGTGCAAAAGACCGTGGACCAGGGCGCACGGCTCATCTACGGCGGCGTTCGCAGCGGGGCATTTTTCCAGCCCGCGGTGCTGGACGGCGTCACCAGCGGCATGGACGTGGCGCACGACATGGAGATCTTCGGTCCCGTGTTCCCGCTGATGACGTTCGAGACGGATGAAGAGGCCATCCATCTGGCCAATGACACCCGGTATGGCCTGGGCGCCAGCGTGTTTACCCGGGACATGCGGAAAGCCTTCCACTTCATGCGTCAGCTCCAGGCGGGCATGGTGGTCATCAACGGCAACAGCTTCTACCGCAGCATCCTGACGCCCTTTGGCGGCACCAAGATGAGCGGTCTGGGCCGGGAGGGTCTTTCCGTCACGCTGGACGAAGTGACCCAGGTCAAAACCATGGTGTTCAAAAATATCTTCTGAATCCCCCTCTCCCCCCCTTTTTGAAAACAGGCGGAGCGCCCGGCAGTTTGCCGGGCGCTCCGCCTGTCAGGAGGTATGGTCTCATTTATCCTTCCGCCAGCTTCCGGTAGCTCTCCCACCGCTCCCGGGCGTCCCGGGCGGCTTTTTCATAGAGCCGCTCCGCCTTCTCCGGGAAGGACAGCTGCAGAGAGGCATAGCGGTTTTCCCCCAGCAGGAACTGGCGGAAATCGCCGGTGGGTTCCTTGGAATCCAGCTGGAAGGGATTCTTCCCCTCCGCCTTCCGGCGGGGATCATAGCGGTACAGATGCCAGTAGCCGCACGCCACGGCTTTCTTCTCCTCCAGCTGGCTCAATCCCATGCTGGCCTTCATGCCGTGCTCGATACAGGGGCAGTAGCAGATCACCAGGGAGGGTCCGGGATAAGCCTCCGCCTCCCGGATGGCCTTCAGGGTCTGGCCCGGATCGGCGCCCATGGCCACCTGGGCCACATACACGTAGCCGTAGCTCATGGCCATGAGGCCCAGATCCTTCTTTCTGACCTCCTTGCCGCCGGCGGAGAACTTGGCGATGGCGCCGGCTGCCGTGGCCTTGGAGGACTGTCCGCCTGTGTTGGAGTACACCTCGGTGTCCAGCACCAGCACATTGATGTCCCTGCCGGAGGCCAGCACGTGATCCAGGCCGCCGTAGCCGATGTCGTAGGCCCAGCCGTCGCCGCCGAAGGCCCAGACGCTTTTCTTGGTGAGATATTCCCGGTTCTGCCGGATGAACGCCGCTTCCGCGCTGCCGTCGTGCTCCAGCGCGGAGAGCAGCGCGTCGCTGACCTGACGGGAGACCGCCGCATCGTCGGCCTTGTCCAGGTACGCCCGGCAGGCCTCCGCCGCCGTTCCCCGCTCCGCCAGAGCCGCCGCCGCGGCCTTCAGCTGCCGCTTCACCGCGTCCTGACCCAGAAGATAGCCATAGGCATACTCGGCGTTGTCCTCAAAGAGGCTCATGGCCCAGGCGGGACCGTGTCCCCTGCAGTCCGTGCAGTAGGGGGAGGATGGGGTGGAGCCGCCGTAAGCAGAGGAGCAGCCGGAGGCGTTGGTGATGTACATCCGCTCCCCGAACAGCTGGGTCACCAGCTTGATGTACGGCGTCTCGCCGCAGCCGGCGCAGGCGCCGGAGAACTCGAAATAGGGCTTGGCGAACTGGGAGGCCTTCACATTCTTGTCGCTGACGGCGTCGGCCTTGATGGTGACGGTCTCCACCGCGTAGGTCCAGTTATCCGCCTCCGGCAGCTGGCTCTCCAGGGGGCGCATGGTCAGTGCCGTCTCCCTGGCCAGGCACACGTTGACGCAGCTGCCGCAGCCGGTACAGTCATAGGGAGAGACCTGCAGCCGGTAGGTGTACCTGCCGCCCATGCCCTTGGCCTCCACGGTGGCAAAGCTCGCAGGCTTTCCGGCCTCCTCGGCCTCATCCAGCAAAACAGGGCGGATGGCGGCGTGGGGACACACCAGGGCGCACTGGTTGCACTGGAGGCACCTGGCGGCGTCCCATTCCGGGACCTCCACGGCGGCGCCCCGCTTTTCATATTTGGAGGTACCGGCGGGCCAGGTGCCGTCCTCCAGTCCGTACCGCACCACAGTGGACACGGGGATACCGTCGCCCTCCTGGCGGTTCATCACTGCCACCACGTCCCGGATAAAGGCGGGGGCATTATCCTCCCGGGGTTCGTCCCGGGCATCCAGCCAGCTGTCCGGAACAGGTACCGCGCGCAGCTCCGTGAGTCCCCGGTCCACGGCGGCATTGTTGCGGTCCACCACCGCCTGGCCCTTCTTTTTATAATAGGTCTCGCGGATGGCCTCCTTCATCTCCGAGACCGCCTGATCCAGCGGGATCACCTGGGTCAGAGAGAAAAAGGCGGCCTGCAGAATGGTGTTGGTGCGGCTGCCCAGCCCCAGCTCCCGGGCGATGCGGATGGCGTCAATGGTATAGAGCCGGGCATGCTTTTCCGCCAGCGCCCGCTTCATGGCGGCAGGAAGATGATCTTCCAGCTCCGCCGGGTCCCAGGGACAGTTCAGCAGGAAGGTCCCGCCCTCCTTGAGGTTCTTTACCAGATCATATTTGCGGACGTAGGAAGGGGTATGGCAGGCCACGAAGTCCGCGGCAGGGATGAGATACGGCGCACGAATGGGGGCCTTGCCGAGGCGCAGGTGGCTCTGGGTAAGCCCGCCGGACTTTTTGGAGTCGTAGACAAAATACGCCTGGCAATAGAGATCGGTGGCATGGCCGATGATCTTGATGGAGTTCTTGTTGGCGCCCACGGTGCCGTCGGAGCCCATGCCCCAGAATTCAGCGCTGGTCTGTCCGGCAGGAGCCGTGTCGATCTCCACGACCGGCAGAGAGGTATGGGTGACATCGTCCACAATGCCGATGGTGAAGTCGTGCCGGGGCTCCTCCGCCTTCAGGTTCTCGAACACCGCCAGGATCTGGCCCGGGGTGGTATCCTTGGAGCTGAGGCCGTACCGGCCGCCCACGATATCCACCGCCAGACGCCGCTGCTGGCACACGGCACACACGTCCTGGTAGAGGGGCTCGCCCATGGCGCCCGGCTCCTTGGTGCGGTCCAGCACCGCCAGCTTCCGGCAGGTACCCGGCAGGGCCTGAACAAAATGCTCTGCGGAGAATGGCCGGTACAGGTGGACGTTGATCAATCCCACCTTCTCCCCCCGGGCAGCAAGATAGTCCACCGTCTCCCGGGCAGTCTGGGCCGCAGACCCCATCAGCACCACCACCCGCTCTGCGTCCGGCGCGCCGTAGTAGTCAAAGGGATGATACGTACGGCCGGTGATGCGGCCCAGCTCCGCCATATAGTGCTCCACCGCCGCCGGAATGGCAGCCACCTTTCCGTTGCAGGCCTCCCGGCACTGGAAAAAGATATCCGGATTCACCGTAGTGCCCCGGGTAGCGGGGTGCTCGGGATTCAGGGCGTGGGCCCGGAAGGCCCGGAGGGCATCCATGTCCAACAGCGGCCGCAGATCCTCGTAATCCAGCGCCTCGATCTTCTGCAGCTCGTGGGAGGTCCGGAAACCGTCGAAAAAGTGCAGGAAGGGCATCCGGCAGTGGATGGCGGCCAGGTGCGCCACGGCGCCCAGATCCATGACCTCCTGAGGCGAGGAGGACGCCAGCAGGGCAAAGCCCGTCTGCCGGACGCCCATGACGTCGGAGTGGTCTCCGAAGATGGAGAGGGCATGGGCCGACAGCGTCCGGGCGGAGACGTGGAACACCCCGGGCAGCATCTCCCCGGCAATCTTGTACATGTTGGGGATCATCAGCAGCAGGCCCTGGGAGGCGGTATAGGTGGTGGTCAGGGCCCCGGACTGGAGGGAACCATGCACCGTGCCGGCGGCACCGCCCTCAGACTGCATCTCCACCACCTGGACCGGCTGGCCGAACAGATTCTTCTTTCCGTTGGCCGCCCACTCGTCCACATACTCCGCCATGGGCGAGGAGGGCGTGATGGGAAAGATCCCCGCCACCTCTGTGAACGCGTACGAGATGTACGCCGCCGCCTGGTTGCCGTCCATGATCTCGATCTTCGCTGCCATGATCGTCACTCCCCCTGACTGCCGCGGATCGGATCCGCGGCCTTAAATTGTATACAATATATTTTAGTGTATGCAATTTGTCAAGGGTGCTGCGGAATTTCCAGAAGATCCGCCAAGCTCCGCCCGCGCTTCTTGTGAAAACCGCCGAGATGCTCCGGCGCAAAAAATGCGTTGACCGGAAAAGGCAGGATATTGTATACTAAGGCATCAGATCTTATGCAATCGGAGGTGGTCCCCATGAGCACCCAGAGCGAAGCGGCATACAGGCAGATCAAAGAGATGATCCTCCACATGGAGCTGCTGCCCGGGGCCCGGATCCCGGAAGTACAGATCGCGTCCCGGCTGTCCATCAGCCGCACGCCCATCCACGATGCTCTGCGGCGCCTGGAGGCGGAGGGGTTGGTCCGCATCGGGGCCAATCGGGGCGCCTCCGTGACGCAGTTCACCCAGGAGGAGATCCGGGAGATCGGCACGGTGCGCATGGTGCAGGACATTTTGGCGGCACAGCTGGCGGCTTATTACGCAAGCGCCTCAGACTTTGACCGTCTGGAGCAGATGGCCGACGACTGTGAGGCGGCAGCTTCCCGAGGGGACATCTATGGCCGCATTCAGACGGACATGGACTTTCACCTGGAGATCACCCGCCTGTCCGGCAACGACCGGCTTTTGCGCCAGCAGTATGCCCTCTACCAGCAGATCCACCTGATCCAGATCTCCCAATACACCGATATCGCCCACAGTCTGGTCCAGATCCATCATCACCGCCCCCTGGCAGCCGCCATCCGGAACCATGACCTGGTCCAGGCCCAGCGTCTGATCTGCCAGCACGTGCAGGATTTTTACCGCATCGATCCGTATCTGCTGCGCTGCTACGGGCTGGAGGTATAACAAGAAGGGCCGGAGGCATCCGCCTCCGGCCCTTCTGTATTCTTTTTCAAAACAGGGGTGCCAGGAACCGCACCCACACTCCGCTGACAGGCATCACCAGCACCATGGCCGGGATCATGTCCGCGATGGGAAAATCCCGGATCTTGGCCATCCGCAAGCCCGTGGCGATGAGCAGGAAGCCGCCGCAGGCCTTGAAATCTGCGATCATCACCGGCGTAGTCAGGGGAAAGATCACCTTGGCCATGAGGAACAGCGCCAGAAAGATCACTGCCTGGGGCACCGCCACCACAGACACCACCGCCCCCAGAGAACAGGCGAACACGATGGCGGTGAAGAAGTCCAGAACGGACTTGGACAGCAGGATGGTGGCCTCTCCGGTCATGCCGGCATCCAGGCTGCCGTAGATCCCGGTGCCGCTGGCGCAGAACAGCACGATGGCAGTGACCAGCAGCGAGAGGAATTCATCCTGGCTCATCCCCACGGCCCCCTGCCCCAGGACCCGGGCGATGGGCTTTTGCAGCAGCGACGCGCCCTGCACGATCCAATCTCCCACATGCAGGGCCAGCCCCAGCGCCGTGCCCACCACGATGGCCAGGATCACCGCCGGCATATTTTCCATCAGGATGATGGAGGAAATCCCCATGCCCATGGCACACACGCCGAACACGCAGGTAAGCTTCTCCGTAAACGCCTGGGACATTTTGTGACCGAACAGCGTGCCGCAGACGCCGCCTACCGCCACAGAGATCACATTGACGATGATTCCGATCAAGAAAAAAACTCCTCCTCATACCAAGCGGGCCTTTCGGCCCGCTTTCCCTTTTTATTACAGTTTTTATTATAGTATGACAGATGTTTCCGCATTTGACAAGAGCTCCATATCAGCTCACCAGTATGATTTTCATTGACGGCACAAAAAAAATACTGATATACTATTTGCAGTAAACTTGTTCGTCAAGGAGTTTCCAGCAAAGGAGGCGCCATTTTTGAACAGTACGGAGCTCGCAAAAATTGCAAAGGTATCCAGAAGCACAGTCTCAAGGGTGTTGAACAATTATCCCGGTGTTTCCCCTAAAATGCGTGAACGGGTAGAGGCCGCCATCCGAGAGCAAAACTATGTCCCAGACGCGGCGGCTAGGAAACTGGCAGGTAAAACAAATCACATCATCGGGCTGTTCATCATTGACACTGTGGATACATATGGGGAGAACGACATCTGTACAACCCCCTTCTACAACGACTACATTGCATTGGCCATCAACATTGCCAACAGCCGCGGGTATGACCTGCTGATTCGTGTCGTCCGCCACCAAAGCGCAGATGAGGTGGAGCGTCTGTTTCAAAGCGGAAGTATCTCCGGCGGCATCATTATGGGAGACTGCCTGAACCCGTCCATTATTGACCGCCTGATTCTAGACGGTCACAAGGTGGTGTTATATCATCAAATTCCGCAAAGCTGCAGCAAGAACATTATTACAGTCAACTACAACAACTTCAAATGCGGCAAAATAGCTGCCGAAGAATTTCTCCGTAAAGGCCATCGGGATCTAGCCATGATCACCGGTGAAAAAAACAAACTTTGCGCAATGGATCGGTTGGATGGATTTGAGTCTGCCCTGCGAACCGCCCAGGTCCAGCTTGACCGGGAGCGCTGTGTGGAATACGGAGAATTTCATCGTCAATCCGGAGGATATGAAGCAGCCAGGAAACTCCTGAAACGGAATCGGAACCACTTGCCAACTGGAATCTGCGCGGGCTCCGGCACCATGATGATGGGTGCCATGCAGGCCATTCTGGACATGGGGTATCGTATTCCGGAAGACATTTCCCTGATCGGTATTGACGGAATCGAGATCGCCAAGTATACTACCCCGGCTTTGACGGAGGTCGTCATATCCCGCCGAAAAGTAGCCTTGACCACCGTTGTTCGGCTGATTGAGCTGATAGAGGGGAGTCAATCCGAACAGTTGGACTTTGAAGTTTCTGAAGCCGAGCTCGTACAGCGGGACAGCGTGAAGGATCTCAGCACGATTCCTTTCTGAACACGCATCATTCTGGGGCCTTTCTGCAGCGGCGCCGTGGCTTTCTCCCACGGCGCCGTTTTTTTGCGTCTTATTTTTTGCTTCACGCGTTCCTACATAAAAATTGCACAATTTTAATATATGTGCATTTTGTCCATTATTCGCGCCTATAGTTTGTTATATTTTTATTTTATTTATCTATTATAGACAAATAAGTTCCGTAAAATATAAAAATATTTCAATTGAATTGTTGAATCACGTGTGTCAAAATGAAGGCAGAGATTGCAGGAGGCCAACAGAAAGGAGGGCAAATTTCCCGGCTCCTGCCCTCCCGCCTCCACATATTCGTTCTATCCTTTCCAATCCTCGCTATCCATTCAAAATTGATTTGAGCATTCCCGGTTCTATCTAACTATTCGAGGAGGACAGCGTTATGAAAAAGAATCTTGCTTGTCTGCTTGCAGCACTTTTGTTGGTCGCTCTTGCCGGTGGATGCGGCGGCACCGCGGACACCGATGTCCCGCAGGATGGAGACGGTATCCAGACGGAACCCATCGTATTGAAGCTTTCTCACAACGCCGCCGATGGGCAAGCCATCAGTGATGCGTGCATTCAAATGGCCGATGCGATTTACGAGCAGACGGACGGACGCGTAAAAATTGATCTGTATGGAAACAACATCCTGGGAGCTGAAACCGAGACGCGGGATATGCTGGCGGAAGGCACCATTGACATGGCCGCAATCGGATATGGCTCATTGTCCTCTTACAGCAGTGTCTGCGATCTTCTGATCTCCATGTATCTTTTCGAATCCACTGACGAGATGATGGCTGTCATGAAAGGTGAATTCGGACAAAAGTATTTTAATGATGCTTTTTTGGAAACAAAAGGCGTCCGTGTCCTGGATCAATGGGCCACAGTCCCCCGCGAGACAATCTCCACCAAGCCGATCCACACGCTGGACGACTTCAAGGGGCTGAAGGTCCGTATCCCCACCGGCATTGCCATCTGGCAAGACTCCTGGGAAGCGCTGGGCGCTATGGTAATCTCCCAGGGGCTGGGAGAATGCTTCACCTCCATGCAGCAGGGCGTCGTTGACGCAGTGGAGATGAGCGTGGACTTCATTTACAGCTATAAGTTCCAGGAGCTGGCCAAATATCTCACATACACAAATCACAGCATGTACACGCAGGTTGTGATGATCAACGAAAACTCCTGGAATAAAATTACTCCTGAGGATCAAGCCATTATGATCTCAGCCGTCGAGGAGGCCGGTCTTGCCTGCCAAGCGCGTCAGGAGTCAGATGAGGCCAGCCTGGTGGAAGACATGGAGAATACCTATGGCGTTCAGGTTTCAGAACTCTCAGCAGATGTTCTGGCCGAAATGCAGGCGCTGGCTGAACAGACCCGGCAGGAATATATGGACGTCTGGGGTACTGAAGCCTACGAAGATCTGATGGCAGCCATTTCTGCTTATCGTGCATAAAGGCACAATGGATCTTATCGTGAAGCCGGCAGCATCAAACAGGCATTGATGCTGCCGATTTCTACATAGAGAAACGGAGTGAACACTATGCGCATCCATACCGTCCTAAAAAAACTGGACGAATTTGCAAAGCAGCTTCAGGAGTGGGGCCTGATTTTTACCGCCACTGCAATGGTCCTGCTGACATTCTGGCAGGTCATCGCCCGATATGTTCTGGCCCTCTCCGTTCCGTATGCGGAAGAGATTGCCCGGCTGATGATCGTATGGTGCATTTTCATCGGCGGAGCGCTGGCCACCCGAAAGAGCGAACACGTCCGCGTGGAAGCCTTTTTGAACATGATGCCCAAAGCCTTCCGCATCTTTTTTGAGGTGCTTTCGTACGTCTTGATCATCATCTTTGCATGCGTCATGATCATCTACGGCGGAAAGTATGTGGTGCAGATCTGGGAAGACCGCTCCACCAGTCTGGGCTACAGCCGCGGGTGGTTTTTCCTTCCTAACATTATATCTGGTGTATTCATTGCGGTCTATGCCGCCACGAATCTGATCTCATACATCTGCAAATGCTTTTTGAAAAGCGATCATACGGAGGGAGATGCGTAGAAATGGGCGCCTGGGTCATTGTAATCATGTTCTTACTCATCTTTGTGGGCGTGCCGATCACTTACTCTCTGGGCATCGCCAGTCTGTGGTTTTTCCTGGTCTCCGATCTACCCCTTACGACTTTTGCACAGAAGCTGGCCGTCAGCGTGGACTCCTTTACCCTGATCTCTCTCCCGTTCTTCATCATCGCAGGCAATGTGATGAACCGCGGCGGAATTACCCGGCGTCTTTTCACCTTCTGTAACGACCTTCTGGGAAACATCAAGGGCGGGCTCAACTATGTAACCGTCTTTACCTCCCTGATTTTTTCCGCGATGAGCGGCTCCGCCCTGGCAAATGCGGCAGGCCTTGGCACTCTGCAGATCAAAGCCATGGAGGAAAAACATTACAGTAAGGAATTTTCCGCCTGTCTGGTGACCACAGCAGCTGTTTTGGGGCCGATTATCCCTCCCAGCGTCATCATGATCGTGTATGCAGTCACGGCGGGGACAAGCATTCAGTCCATGTTCATGGGCGGTGTTTTGCCGGGCATCTTGTATGCTGTGGTTCTGCTGGTCACTTGCAAAGCCGCTTGCCACAAGTATGACTTTCCCAGAGGGGAGCGCGCCAGCTTTCCCAAATTGCTGGATTCCTTCAAGCGAGCAATCTGGGCGTTGCTGGCTCCGGCCATTATTCTTGTGGGCATCTTTTCCGGTATTTTTACCGCCACGGAATCCGGCGCCATCGCCGCCATTTACTCTGTGTTCGTAGGCGTATTCGTATATCGGGATCTGACCCTCCAGGATGTAAAGAACGTGTTGCTGGAGTCTGCCAAAACCACTGGAACCATCCTATTTATTTCCGCCACCGCGACTGTACTGGGTTTTTGCCTTTCCATGGATCAAATCCCCTTGAAGCTGGCTAATTACCTAGCAGGAACCATCAGTAACAAGTACATCCTCTTGGTGGTACTGGTGGTTGTATATCTCTTTTTGGGCTGCATTATGGACGGTTCTGCCATCGTGATCACCACCGTTCCCATTTTCGCACCGCTTTGCACAATGATGGGCATCGATTTGGTTTATCTGGGCGTTCTGATTGCAATTCTTATGAGCGTGGGGACCATCACTCCCCCCGTCGGGATTGCAATGTTCGTCATCAGCAAAAACACCAACATTCCCATCGAGCGGTTCACGAGGCTGATGATCCCCTGGTATGCTCTTATTGTGGTATTCCTCATGCTCCTGGTTTTTATCCCGCAAATTGTTACGTTTCTGCCGCAGTTGGTCTACGGCTGACCACCACATTCTGATCTGCGAGGAGACAATTGCTTATGGTACTACACGGAATTACCTGGGATCACGCACGCGGCTATCTGCCGCTGATTGCAGTCAGCAAAGAATACCACCGGCTGCACCCGGATGTCCAAATTCTCTGGAAAAAGCGCAGTTTGAAGGACTTCGAGGATTTCCCCATTGAAAAGCTGGTAGATCTGTATGACTTTATTATGATCGATCACCCGTATATGACGGAGGCTCTGGAAAAAAAACTGCTGCTCCCGCTCAACAACCTGCTCCATAAAGAATGCCTTCAGGTCCACCAGGCGCAAAGTGTTGGCCCCAGCTATGAGAGCTACTGGAGCAGAGGGATCCTGCAGGCATTACCTGTGGACGCCGCTACTCAGGTAGCTGCATATCGTCCAGACCGCTTTTCTGAAGAAGGCTGCTCTGTCCCCACGACATTTGATGGAGTCCTGCATTTGGCAGATCAACTGGGATCCCACGGATATATAGGCGCCTGTATGGCTCCTACGCATCTGTTCAGCACTTATATGTCCCTTTCTGCCCAACAGCTGGGCCCCGAGTATTTTGATCCCGAAGCTGGTATCGAGGAACATGCTGGTGCTTATGCCGCGTCATGCATATATCAGCTTAAATCCCGTGCCCATCCCAAATCCTTCGAGATGGATCCCATTCAAACGCTGGATGAGATGGCGTCAGGCAGCCAAATCGTATACGCCCCTTATGTCTATGGATACGTCAACTATGCGCTGTACGGCTATTCCAAGCATCGCATCAAATTTACAAACGCTCCGCTTCTGCAGAAAGATGCACCGGCCTCTACACAGTTAGGCGGCGTAGGCATCTGCATAACCAATCGCGTAAAAGCAGACGCCGTCGCCATTGCCGTCGATTTTTTGGAATATCTGACGTCCCAAGAGATCCAGCAAACTACATACGCCCGGAATAATGGCCAGCCTGCACTGATGAGCGCTTGGATGGACGCAAAAAACAATGCACAGTCTCTGGACTTCTATTCTGGCACGCTGCAGACGATGCAAAAAAGCGTCCTCCGTCCCAAAGTAGCCCGTTGGAACGCCTTTCAAGAGGCTGCTTCCAAGCAAATGTTCCAGCAAGTGTGTGATGGAACGGAGTGCAGCCGAATCGCTTCATCGTTCAATCAGCTGTACCGAAAGATTGTCATCACCAAATGAGTCTCCCTTACCGTCCCTGTGTTCAGCATGCGGAAGAAGCCCGATAAGTGCACATCTGGCATACAAAGGCCTGCAAACACGTCTGGAGTGATCCTAGGTCTGAAAACATTTCAAGTATCTGCTGCAGAGCGGATGTTTGTCCCCATCATGACACCCGATAAATCCTTGTACCACCCCGCCCCAAAAACGGCACCGGACGGAAAATTCCGTCCGGTGCCGTGTGCCGCTTTTATCCACGATAAACAAAGGTGGGTGCGCCCCGGACGCCTGCCTTGGCCCGGAACACGCTGCCTGCCAGCGGGTAGGCGGCAAGATCCGTGCCCTGGGCGCCGGTGGTGATGAACAGCTCATCCATCTCCGCACCGCCGAAGCAGGGGCAGGTGACGTTGGGGCAGGGCAGGTCGATCCTGTCCAGCACCGTTCCGGTGCGGGGATCGAACTTCAGCACCGCGCCGCCGCCGAACATGGCGATCCAGAGGTTGCCCTCACAGTCGATGGTCATGCCGTCGGGCAGCCCCAGCTCCTCCGGGATGGTGAAGGCCACCCGGCCGTTGGAGAGGGTCACGGTGTCGGGGTCGAAGTCAAAGACCTGGACGTCGTGGCGGATGGTGTCGATGTAGTAGAAGGTGCGGCCGCCGTTGTCCCAGGCCAGGCCGTTGCCCAGGTACAGTCCCGTGAGCATGGTGTGGAGCTTTCCCTTGGTGTCCATGCAGTAGAGGCCCGCCTCCGGCTGGGCCTCCCCGGCGCCGGAGTCCAGGCTGCGGCTCATGCAGCCAATCCAGAGGTTCCCGAAGGGGTCGGCCTTGCCGTCGTTGCAGCGGGTGGCAGGGTTAGGCTCCGGGTCGCACAAAAGGCGCTTTTCGCCGCTCTCTCCGTCTACCAGGTACCAGCCGGTCAGCAGTCCCGCGGCCCAGCCCCCCAGCTCCCGGGGCACCGCGCAGCCGATATTCTCCCCCACATCCACCCGTTGGAGGCCGTCTTCCCCACAGGTATAGATGCAGTTGCCGAACACGTCGATGAAGGACAGGCGCTGGCGCACCTGATCCCACACCGGGCCCTCACCGTTGATGCAGTTCAGCTTCACATACAGTTCCGCGTTCACGTCAATTCTCCTCTGCGGTGTTGTTCTTCATCTTCTCTGCGGAGGCGTCGAAGGCGTAGTACTTGGGGATGGTACCGAACTCCATGCCGCCGGAGACGTTCAGCGTCACGCCGGTGATGTAGCTGGCCCAGGAAGAAGCCAGGAACAGCGCCGCGGTGCCCACCTCCTCGGGCTCGCCGCCCCGGCCCAGCCAGGAGTAGTGATTGCAGCGGTCCAGATACGCCTCCGGGTCCGCCACCCGCTCCATCTCCTTGTAGACGATCTCCGTCATGATGTGGCCCGGGCAGATGGCGTTCACCCGGACGCCGTGGCGGGCCTCTTCGATGGCGATGGTCTGGGTCATGGAGTTGATGCCGCCCTTGGTGGAGGAATAGCCGGCGGTCTGCTCCTGCCCCACCTTGGAGATGATGCTGGACATGTTGATGATGGAGCCCTTGGTCTTGCGCAGGTGGGGGATGGCGAACTTGCAGCCGTAGAACTCGCCCATGAGGTTGGTGCCGATGACCCGCTGATAGCTCTCGATGGTCATGTCGCAGGCGTCCATATGGATGGGATTGTAGCCGGCGTTGTTCACCATGGTATCCAGGCGGCCGTACTTTTCCACGGTGAAATCCACCAGGGCCTTCACCTGGTCGGGGTCGGACACGTCGCACTGGAAGAAGGTGCACTCGCCCTTGCCCGCGGCGTTGAGCTCCGCGGCGGCGGCCTCGCCCTTGTCCTTGCGGCGGGCGGCCATGACGACGTTCATGCCGGCCTCGCTGAACACCTTGGCGCAGCCGAAGCCGATGCCGGTGTTGGCACCGGTGATGATGGCGACTTTGCCGCGCATCTCCTCTTCAATGGAAATCATGCCGCACCCTCCTTACTGATTCTTGATGGCGTCGTCGAAAGCCACGTCGGAGGGGGAGAAGTTGATCTTCTTGGTAAAGGCGCAGGCCTCGGTGCCGCCGAAGACGCGCTCCATGCCGCTGTCCTCCCACTCGATGGAAAGGGGCCCGTCGTAGCCGATCTGGTTCAGGGCGCGGATGATGTTGTCGAAGTCCACGTCGCCGTGGCCGGGGGAGACGAAGTTCCAGCCCCGGCGCTGGTCGCCGAAGGTAATATGGGAGCCCAGGATGCCGTTGCGGCCGTTGAGGTTGAGCTTCACATCCTTGACGTGGACATGGTAGATGCGGTCGGCGAAGTCCAGGATGAACATCTGGGGGTCCAGGCCCTGCCACACCAGATGGCTGGGGTCGAAGTTGATGCCCAGGGTGGGACGGCGGTCAAAGACGTCCAGGAGCTTCTTGGTGCTCCAGTAGTCGAAGGCGATTTCGGTGGGGTGGATCTCCAGGGCCAGCTTCACGCCGCACGCGTCGAACTCGTCCATGATGGGGCTCCACAGCGCCTTGACCTGCTGGTAGCCCTCCTCCACCTGGGCCTCGGAGGTCTGGGGGAAGGAATACCAGAACTTCCAGATGGGAGAGCCCATGAAGAAGGTCACCACGTCCACGCCCATGGCCTTGGCGGCATGGGCGGTGTCCTTCATCTCCTGGACGGCCCACTTCTGGATGGCCTCGGGATTGCCGGCCAGCTCCGCGGGGGCGAAGCCGTCCAGCCGGGCGTCGTAGGCGCCGGGGAGGGTGTCGCACACGCACTGGCCCGCCAGGTGGTTGCTGACGGCCCAGCACTGCAGGCCGTACTTGGCCAGGGTGTCCTTCACCTCCTGGACGTAGGCGGGATCGGCGGCGGCGCGGTGCATGTTCAGGTGGGCGGCAGAGAGCTCCAGGCCCTCATAGCCCATCTCCTTGCCCAGGCGGCAGATCTCCTCCAGAGGCAGGTCGCCCCACTGGATGGTAAACAGGGTAACAGGTCGAGACATAGGTATTGACTCCTTTCTGTTCGTTCCGATATCGGTTCAGCGGCCGATGCTGACCCACACGTTGCCGTCGCGGTTGCTCTTGAGGCAGGCCTCCACGAAGGCCAGGCCGTCGGCGCCGTCGGAGACGGTGGGATAGTCGATGAGGTCGGGGGTGAAGGTACCGTCGGCCTTGGCGGCCACGCACTGGGCGAAGCTCCGGTACAAGTTGCCCATGGCCTCCAGCCAGCCCTCGGTGTGGCCGGAGGGCAGACGGCCGTATTTGGCGGCGTCGGGCGTCACGGCGCCATAGCCCCGGTGGACCTCCCGGATGGTGCCGTCGTTGTCGATGACGGTGATCTTCTCCGGCGTCTCCTGGAACCAGAGGATCGTGCCCTTGCTGCCGTAGACCCGCAGCCGCAGACTATTGTCGCAGCCGATGGCCACCTGGCTGGTCCAGTAGATGCCGGAGGCACCGTTGTCGTACTCCACCAGCACGGAGTCGTTGTCGTCCAGCACCCGGCCGGGGACGATGACGTCCATCTTGGCCAGCACCCGGCGGATCTTCAATCCGGTCACATCGGCCACAATGTTCTCCACATGGGTACCCAGGTCCCCCAGGCAGTTGACGCCGCCGGAGCGGGCGGGATCGCAGCGCCACTCGCCCTGCTTGCCGCCGATGTCGTCCTCATGGGCCAGCCACCCCTGGGGATACTCCGCCATGACGGCCCGGACCTCGCCGATGGCGCCGCTGCGCACCAGATCCCGGGCGTACTTGGTGGTGACATGTCCGGTGTAGGTGTAGGTCACCATGAAGAGGAGGTCCTTTTCCTTGGCCAGGGCCTCCAGCTCGGCGGCTTGGGCATAGCTGATGGTGACGGGCTTGTCGCAGGCAACATGGATGCCGGCATTCAGGAATGCCTTGCAGATCTCATAGTGGGAGACGTTGGGGGTCACCACCACCACGAAGTCGATGCCGTCGGGGCGGGCGGCCTCCTTTTCGGCCATCTCCTGATAGTCGCTGTAGCAGCGGGAGGGGTCCAGGCGGAGGGCCTCGGCGGTCTCCAGGGATTTTTCCTTGCTTCTGGAAAACACGCCGGCGCAGAGCACCGCGGTGCTGTCCAGGGAGATCGCCCGCCGGTGGGCGTCGCCGATGAAGGAACCGGGGCCGCCGCCCACCATGCCGTAACGCAGGATCTCGCTCATGTTGCAAAACTCCTTTCATGCTGTCCGCTGGGTTGACGGGTCTTTCGGATGATGGTTCCATGGTAGCATGTCTCTGCCGCCCCCGCTCCCACAAAGTTGCAGAAAAAAGGTGACAAATTTGCGCTCTTGTGATACGTTGATCTTATGAAATACGAATTTGAATGGATCTCCCATGATGATGTTGGTGGATTTCGCCTGTTTTTGGTAGAAATTTTGTACAGAACGCCACACCTTCATCGGGATTTTGAGGTAAATTTGATTTTGAAAGGCGCTGCGGAGATCCACTCCCAGAGCACGGCGCATTATGCCCGGGAAGGGGACTTCTTTGTGTTCGACCCCTATCAGCCCCACGAGCTTCGGGCGGCAGGGGAAGCAGTACGCATCCTGTCCATGCAGGTCTCGCCGGGCTTTTTCGCCGGGTATTTTCCCCAGATGGAGTCCGTCCGGTTCAATACCACGATCCTCCCCCGCACCGCCTCTCCCCGGCATCAGGCGGTGTACCGGCTGATCCTGGAGGCCACCCGATTTTACTGCCGGAAATCGCCCTTCTATGAGTTGGACTGCGCCCAGCAGATCAACGCGCTGTTCCGGGCACTGCTGGACATTTGCCCCTTCACCGTTATCCGGGATGCTGACCGCCCGGCCCAGCGCACCCGGCAGGAGCGGGTCCGCTTTCTCTCCGAGCGCATCGAGCAGGGCTGCTGCGAAAAGCTGCTGCTGGGGGACCTGGCAAAGGAACTGGGGGTAAATCTCTACTACCTCTCCCACTTCTTTCATGACAACTTCGGCATGTCCTTTCAGGAGTATCTCTCCAAGCTCCGGTGTGAGAAGGCCCGGGGCGAGCTGCTGCGGACAGACCGTTCCCTGCTGGACATCAGCCTCTCCTGCGGCTTTTCCAGCCCCAAATATTTTCAGCGCGCCTTTTTGGCCCAGTACGGCACTACCCCCCGGACATATCGGAAGCTGGCCCATTTGACCCCGGCCTCCCGCGCCGCGCCTCCCCTGCTCACCATGCAGGCCTTCCTCAGCGACGGAGAGAGCCTGGAGATCGTGTCCAGGCTTCTGAACGGCGTCTGATCTCTTTCATACTGCGGCAAGGCCGGAGGCAGCTGCCTCCGGCCTTGCTTCGACTGTTTTCGTGCCGTATATGGGGCGGTCAGGTCCTTCCGGATCATTCCTCCTTCTGGATGGCGGTGGCCACCGGAGCGGGATCCTCGCTGCCCAACGTCCCGGTGTATGTCACCGTCACACGGTCTCCCTCCTCCAGACTGGACGTATCCACCGAATCTCCGAAATCAAAAACACGGTACTCATCCCCATCCAGCAATACCAGATAGTCTCCCAAACGGTTTACGGTACCGCTGATGGTCTGCTCTTCAGCGGTCTTACTGTCATCCGTTCCCTCCTTCTTGTCTTCTCCCTTTTGTCCGCAGGCGGTCAGCGCCGCCACAAGGCAGAAAACCGTGAGTACAAGCATCAGATTCTTTTTCATGTCATATTGTCCTTTCCTGTGTTCCGGGCCATTCGGGCCGTCGTGTGCTGCTTTGCTGCCGTTATGGGGTCTGCGTTGTCTCCTCCACACCCGGCAACGTCCCGATTGTACCAGCGCTCCTCCGGCCAATAAACCACAAAACAGAAACAAATATTTTCTTAAAATGACAATATTTTTAGAAAATTCATATTTTTGGAAATTATTTGTTCATTTTTTAGACACATTTGGAGCATTTGCTTGCAATCACTCCGCAGTTCTGCTATGATAACACCCGCTCCGCCATCGCCGGAGCACCATTTCAAAACGGAGCGTAATGGAGAATATGACCTTGATCGTAAGCGATCGCTCGCTGAAAACCGGACTGCCGGACTGCGGAGACACGGTTCTCATCGACCTCACAAAACAGGGCATCAGAAATTGCATGGGCTGCTTCGGGTGCTGGACCAAAACGCCGGGCCGCTGTGTAATCCGGGACGACGCCGTCCGGATCTATCCGCTGATCGCCCGGAGCCGGCGGCTGCTGTATGTGACCCGGGTACGGTACGGCGGATACGACGTTCCCATGAAGACCCTGCTGGAACGCTGCATCCCCGTCCAGCAGCCCTTCATCCGCATCGTGGACGGGGAGACCCATCACGTTCAGCGCACCGTAGTCCCCAAGGAGGCCGTGATCCTGGCTTACGGCACCCGGGACGCGGAGGAGCGCGCCCTTTTCCGCCGTCTCACGGCCCGGAACGCCCGCAATATGAACTTCGCCGCCTGGCGTGTGGTCTTTTGTGACGAAACCGCCGTGGAATCACAGCTGAGAAAGGAGCTGGCCGCATGGGAGAACTCCTGATCCTCAACGGCAGCCCCCGGGCACCCCGGTCCCATTCCAGACGTCTTGCGGACCTGGCCGCGGGATGCTGGAAGGGCAATACAGTCTGCCGCGACATTTTGGGCGCCGATCTTAATGGACTCTGCGCAGAGACAGGCCGGGCCTCCCACGTGCTGCTGGTATTCCCCCTGTACGCCGACGCCCTGCCCGTGCCGCTTTTGAAGTTCCTCACTGCGCTGGAGGAGTCTCCGCCGCAGAGCCGGCCCGTCGTGTCCGTGCTGATCAACTGCGGCTTCCTGGAGCCGCACCAAAATGACGTGGCGGTGGAGATGGTGCGCCTGTTCTGCCGGCAGAACGGATATCCCTTGGGCTCGGCGCTGAAGATCGGCAGCGGGGAAGCCATCCTGGACACCCCCTTCCGCTTCCTGGTCTCCCGTCAGGTCCGGCGCCTGGTCCGGTCCATGAGCCGGGGCGCCTGCCGGACCTTTTCCGTCACCATGCCTCTGACCCGGCGGCAGTTCGTCTCCGCCTCCACCGCCTACTGGCTTCGCTACGGAAGGAGCCGCGGCGTCACGAAATCGCAGATGGAGACGATGGACATTGAGCCGGACGGCCCCTGAGCACAGCGGAAGATGCACAAAAGCCGCCGGAGCGCAAATGCGCTCCGGCGGCTTTTTCATAACAGGATCCGAAATCTCAGCCCCAGGGGTTCTCCGTGGGATAAGGCAGGCTCTTGGGCAGATTGTAGGCAATGTCACTGACGCCGAAGTACTTGAGCACCTCGAACAGGGCCTTGCCGCAGTGGGCGAAGGCCACGGCGCCGTGGTGGGGATAGCGCTTCTGGATCAGCACATGACGGTAGAACCGGCCCATTTCGGGGATGGCGAAGATGCCGATGCCGCCGAAGGAGCGGGTAGCCACAGGCAGCACCTCGCCCTGGGCGATGTAGGAGCGCAGCACGCCCTCGCTGTCGCACTGCAGGCGGTAGAAGGTGATCTCGCCGGGGGCGATATCGCCTTCCAGGGTGCCGCGGGTAAAATCGGGCTCAGAGCCGGCGGGCTCCAGCAGGCGGTGCTGGATCAGCTGATACTTCACCGCGCAGCCGCTGCACATCTTGCAGCTGGGGGTATTGCCGCAGTGGAAGCCCATGAAGGTGTCGGTGATCTTGTAGTCGAACTTGCCGGCGATGTCCTCATCATAGATGTACTTGGGCACGGAGTTGTTGATGTCCAGCAGCGTCACGGCGTCGCCGGTGAGGCAGGCGCCGATGTACTCGCTGAGGGCGCCGTAGATATCTACCTCGCAGGCCACGGGGATGCCCCGGGCGGCCAGACGGGAGTTGACATAGCAGGGCTCGAAGCCGAACTGCTCTGGGAAGGCGGGCCAGCACTTGTCGGCGAAGGCCACGTACTTCCGGGCACCCTTGTGGGCCTCGGCCCAATCCAGCAGTGTCAGCTCAAACTGGGCCATCCGCTCCAGCATATCCTCGTAGGTGCGCTCGCCCATCTCGGCCTTCATGTCGGCAACGACGCCGGGGATCCGGGCGTCGCCGGCGTGGGCCTTGTAGGACACCAGCAGGTCCAGCTCGGAGTTCTCCTCCACCTCGACGCCCAGCTCATAGAGGCCCTTGATGGGGGCGTTGCAGGCGAAGAAGTCCTGGGGACGGGG